>PKUD01000072.1 GCA_002869695.1 Desulfuromonas sp.
GCAACGGTGATCCCTTCCAGAACATCGATGACGAAATCTCCGAGATGGGCCGGCGAATCGAAGCGTCCCGTCACCTGATTTTCATAAATACTGTTTTTCCGCATAGCGATCATCGCCACCACGCAAACCAGCATCAGCGGTGCCAGCAAACCATAGTTGCCGGTCAGCTCGCTGACCATGATCAAGGTGGCGATGGGTGCATTGGCGACCCCGGCAAAAAATCCGGCCATGCCGACCAGGACATAGGCGCGCGGGTCCTGAGCCAGCATCGGGAAAAGAATATCTGCCGTCGCTCCGAACGCGCCGCCGAGCATGGCTCCGATCACCAGACTGGGAGCAAAGACCCCGCCCGAACCACCGGAGGAAATGGTGAAGCTGGTTGCCAGAATTTTTGCCAGCGCGATCACCAGCATGACCCAGAGAGCCATGTTGCCGTAGAGGGCCATCTGTACCCAGCCGTAGCCGGATCCGAGAACCTGCGGAACGAACATGGCGAGAATCCCGAGCAACAATCCACCCAGCGCCGGTTTCAGCCAGTTGACAATCGGTATTTTTTTGAACAGATCACGCATGCCGTAGAAGGTCTTGACATAGATGACGCCGAGCAGCGCGCAGCACAGGCCGAGAGCCAGGTAGAGGATCAGTTCGCTGGGATTTTGAAAGTGGAAATGGGGGGTCGCCAGCAGCGGTTCCCAGCCGGTGACCGCACCGAACAGGGAAAACGCGACAATTGATGAAATAATAGAAGGGATCAACCCTTCATGTTCAAACTCGGGGTCGCGGTAAAGGACTTCAACGGCAAACAGTGCGCCCCCCAGGGGTGAGCGGAATGTGGCTCCGACCCCGCCGGCCATTCCGGCCAGGAGTAGAATTCGCCGGTCAGACGCACTGAGTCCGAGCTTGCCGGCGATAAATGAGCCGAAGCCAGCGCCGATCTGGGCAATCGGGCCTTCCCGGCCCGCAGAACCACCGGTCCCGATGGTGGCGATCGATGCAATTGTTTTGACCACGGGAACGCGGCTGCGGATCACTCCGCCCTTGCGGTGGAAGGCTTCCAGCGCACCGTCGGTGCCGTGGCCCTCAGCTTCGGGGGCAAACGTGTAGACCAGCCAGCCGGATATCAACCCGCCTATCACCGGGAGCAGAAACAGAAACCAGCGGAAATCCATTCCCAGGCTGTCTATGTATGGCGTATTGAGTCCGGCAGCGAGACCTTCTTGCGGGGGATGATAGCTGCCGATGGTTCCCAGCATCAGGTGGTCGACACTGTTGGTGGCATAGTAGAAAAGAAGCGCACCGCAACCGGCGACGACGCCGACCAGGGCAGAGAGGAACAGCAGGCGAAAGCCGGAACCGCCGAGGTGTTTCTGCCAGTTTTTTAAGCCGGGGAGGGCGCCCATTAAGTTAATGCTCCGGGGAAAGTAGCAAATGGTCAGGTGGGCCAACGAAAAGTACTACCAAAGCGGGGCCGGAAAAGCAAATTGTTATTTTGAATCAGGGCCTTGTTGTCCGGTCGGTGGTGCGGATACGATTGGCGGCAGCGGCCAGTTCGTAGAGGCGCGGCAGGGCCAGGTGGCCGACCTTCCAGGGGGGGAGAATATCCAGACCCCTGGTCTCTGCGTCACTCAGTGACTGCCGCAGGGCTTTAATCAACCCTCCCGGGTGGTCGGCGTAACGTTCCCGGCAATAGTGCAGCAGCCAGCCGATTGCTTCGCTCTGTCCGCAGTCGACCAGTTGTTCCACCTGGCTCAGGTTGATCCGTTTACGACCGAAGTCGAGGAGAACTTTTTCCCGTACATCGATGCGGATTCCTTTTGGGGGCCGATTGGCGTCGAGACGCTTCGCTTCGAGGGGACGATCAGCCTGTGGCCATGGGGAGAGGGGGTGCTCCGAAACCGGAGGGTCCCCGGCAATGTTCCTGGCTTGCTCGCTGACATCCTGTGGTTGATAATTGTCCAGCTGGATGACCCTGTCTGCGACCGAGAGATACTCGCCCGAGCCGCCGGTGACAATCACTGCGGATACGCCCCTGTCCCGGTACAGTTCCCGAATTCGATGCAGCAGGGGGGTAATCGGCTCCTTGTCGGGGCTGACCAGCTGCTGCATGCGCTGATCCCGGATCATAAAGTTGGTCGCCGAGGTGTCTTCGTCGATCAGCAGACAGTCACAGCCGCATTCCAGGGCTTCGATGATGTTGGCCGCTTGAGATGTGCTGCCACTTGCGTTCTCCGTCGAGAAACAGGTCGTGTCACGCCCGCCGGGGAGGTTATTGATAAACGGACTGATGTTGACCCGATGGATGCTGCGGTGATCTTCAGCGCGGATCTTCACTGCACCGGGAGTTGTCACGACCAGCTCGCGACCATCTCCCGGCAGGTGGTTGTAGACGCCCCTTTCCAGCGCCTGCAGCAGGGTCGATTTACCGTGGAATCCACCGCCGACAATCAGGGTAATCCCGCGGGGGATCAGCATCCCGCTTATGGTTCCGCGATTCGGCAGTTCGATCTCGCGGATCAGACTGGCTGGCGACAGAAAAGGGATGCCGTTCTCGAGCGGTCGATCATTAATCCCACTGAAGCGGGGCAGGATCGAGCCGTTGGCGACAAATGCGATGGCACCTGCCTGGTCCAGCCAGTCGCGCAGATAGTCCTGGTCTTCGGCCTGTTCGACGTGCTGCCAGGTATTTTCCAGCGAGCGCTCCCGGTAACAGAGTCCTGCATCGACCACTTTGGGCAGTTCAACACAAAACATGGTTGCTGCTTCCTGTCCCAGGGCTCTGCGCCCATCAGCCGGCAGGGCGATCAGTAAACGGGCTTCAATGCCGTCCTGATGGATCAAGACGGCATTGCGCCGCAGGATCTGCTGGCCGCTGATGGCGATTCTGATCTGGCCGCTGTGACCCGTCCCGCGATGGCCCTGGACATGCTGGTCGATGGCTGCAGCGACCGCCCGGCCTAAAAAATCCTCTAGGGCTGTCTGTCGGCAGGGTGACGACCAGAGTTCCGCCGGCAGGCCATGGGTCGCTCTGGGGACGTAAATGCTGATGCGCGACGGTTGAGCGAAGGGGTCACCCTGGATATTATCGACATGAATCCGGAAATTGTCGTAAAAATAGTCTCCCGACAATTGCTTGTATGCTTTGTAACCTCGTCCGTCAATTTTATCGAGTTGCTGCTGCAGGCGTTGCATCCGAGCCCTTTCCCCGTCGGAAAATTAGTCTTTGGTACATTATTATAGCAACGATAGCGGACTCTTTCCCGCACCGACCTTATTGACCTGTCAGTATGAACTGATTTAGGGTGCTGGTCTGTATCGATTCCGGAGGATGGAGATGGACGAAGAGTTTGATCAGGAAATGCCGCTGAGTAAAACCAGGTTGAAGAAGCTGGCCAAGGAGGTTGAATCGTTGGCCGTTCAATTGACGGAACTATCGGATGCCGCGTTCAGCCAGTTTGAACTGGATATGGATTTACGTGAAGAAGTTGTCCTGGCCAGGGAAACCCGCGGACGGGGCTCACACAAACGTCAGATCAAGCATCTGGCCTCGCTCCTGCGACAGCAGCCCGATGCGACGGCGCGGATCAAGACTGCCCTGGAAGCGCTGGACCAGGTTGCGCTGGGAGATCGACGCCAGTTCCATCAGCTGGAGCAGTTGCGTGACCGGCTCTGTGATCCGGCCAGCTTTCAGGATGCCTTTGATGAAGTCCTGGAGCTTTGTCCGGCGATTGACCGCAAGGTGATCGCTCGCCTTTCACGGTCGGTGCATCAGCATAATGACCGACGTGCCGCCCGGGAACTGTTTCGGCGGCTACGGGATCAATTGACCGAATGATGGGAACTTTTCCTGATTGCCGGTAGCAAAAAAGGCCCAGCAAGCGGAAGCGCTTGCTGGGCCTTTTTTGCCAGTAGTCGGTACTCTTACGGCTTAGCCGGGAAAACGACCCGGAACCCGGTAGAGTAATGCTTTTCATCATAGCTGCCGCGACCGCGGGCGACGGACCGCTGGAAGTTTTCGTTGATGTCCCAGGTGCCGCCCCGTTTGATGTAGTGCCGGCCGCTGGCGGCCCCCTGAGGGTTCTCCTTGGGACTGCTTTCGTAGTAGATCCGGGCAAAGATATCGGAACAGAATTCCCAGACATTGCCGCTCATATCATAGAGGCCAAGGCCGTTCGGTTGTTTCTGGGCCACGGGTTGAGGCTTCTCTCCGCTGTTCTTATCATACCAGGCGACCTCTTTGACATTGTCTCCGCCACAGAATTGCTCTTCCTTGCCGCCGCTGCGACAGGCGAATTCCCATTCGGCCTCGGTGGGCAGACGAAAATCCTTGCCCCCCATTTTTTTTAGAAATTCACTGATGTCGGCTCGGGAGATACTTTCCACCGGATATTCATCGCCCAGTTTGAAGGTGGCGGGATTCTCTTTCATCAATTTTTGCCACTGCCCCTGGGTGACTTCTGTTTTCCCCATGTAGAAACTGTCAACACAGACTTCGTGGACCGGGTATTCGGTATAGCTTCCGCCACCCCAGAGGTTCCCCATCTGGTAACAACCGCCGGGAACCAGAACAAATTCCATTCCGGTGCTCTTGTCCGTATAAGTCTGAGGCTGTTCAACCGCGATTGCATTGGTTGCCGCGGTGAGTACCAGCAGCAGGAAAGACATGAGAATACATTTGTAGAGTCTGATGTGCATGGGCCGCCCTTTCTCGAGGATCAAATTTGAACAACGAAACCTGTTGGACAGTGAAAAAATGGTCAGACAGTAGACCGCCCGAAATTATGGAGAATTTCGGGCGGTCAGTCAAGAGATTGATCGTTTGTCGTGCCCAGCCGAAGAGCCGATATCAGCGTTTGGCTGATAGTGCAACCCGAAAGCCGGTGGAGTAGTGGGCGTCATCCCGGGCCGCCCGTCCGCGAACCGTTGAACGAAGGTAGCGCGGGTTGATGCTCCAGCTGCCGCCACGCTTGATCACATGCGGACCCTGGACCGCACCTTGCGGGTTTTTCTGCGGGCTGTGGGCATAGTAGTCTTCGGCATAGATGTCAGAGCAGAATTCCCAGACATTGCCACTCATGTCAAACAGGCCCAGCCCGTTTGGCTGGCGGGTGGCGACGGGTTGCGTCTTGCCGCCTCCGGTGCGGTCAAACCAGGCGAACTCCTGAGGGGAATCTCCGCCACAGAAGCGCTGCTGCTCTCCTCCGCTGCGACAGGCAAACTCCCACTCGGCTTCGGTGGGCAGTCGAAAGCTTCGATCACTGTTGGCGGACATCTTCTGCAGGAAGGTTGTGGCATCATTCCAGGAAATGCTTTCCACCGGGAGGGCCTCCCCTTCCTGAAAATAAGACGGATTGCTGCCCATGATTTTAACCCACTGGGTCTGGGTCACTTCGGTTTTCGCCAGGTAGAAATCATCGAGGCAGACCCGATGGGCGGGCTCTTCGTTGGGATAGCTTTTCTCCCAGAGGTTCCCCATCTGGAAGCAGTCACCCGAGACCAGGACAAATTCCATTCCGGTGGTGGGGTCCGTATATGATTGAGGCTGTTTGGATCCCAGCAGTGAACTACAGCCGCTCGTCAGAAGGAGGGTCGCCAGGGCGACCAGAAGCAGAACAGGCAGAGGCGTCCTCATAACCATATCGAATCCTTTCGTTGAGGGTTCTGTAACCTGGATAAATATAGTCGAGTCACACTAAGAGATGCAACAGGTTCACTGGGATATCGTTAGCCGCCCGATTTAACTTGCTTTTTTCAGCAGCAGGGAGAAATCTTCGGCCGGTACCGGTCGCCCGGTAAAATAACCCTGGGCAAGATCGCAGTTGCGGGATTTGAGAAAATCGAGCTGCGACTCAGTTTCTACCCCTTCTGCTGTCACGACGAGATCAAGGGAGCTGGCCATGGCGATGATGGCCTCAACGATGGCGCTGCTGTGTTTGTCTCCCGGCAGGCGACCGATAAAGCTCCGGTCGATCTTGATCTGACGGATGGGCAGGTCCCGCAGGTAGCTGAGCGACGAGTGACCGGTGCCGAAGTCATCGATCGACAGGTTCATTCCGAGCTTTTTCAGCTCATACAAAGCGGTAATGTTGGCAGACGAGTCGTCCATTGCCAGGCTTTCGGTAAGTTCCAGTTCTAGCAGGTGGCTCGGCACCCCAGTGTCTGACAAGATCTTCTTGACACTGTGAATGAAATCAGTCTGCTTGAGCTGATAAGCTGACAGGTTGACGGCAATTCGCACCGGGGGATAGCCGATGTCGGCCCAGGATCTGCTCTGGGAGCAGGCTTCAGCGAGAACCCACTCGCCGATCGGAGCGATCAGACCGGTTTTCTCGGCGACCGGAATAAAGAGATCCGGTGGGATCAGCCCTTTTTCCGGATGCAGCCAGCGAAGCAGCGCTTCCGCAGCAACAACCTGCCCGGTCTTCAGATCGATCTGTGGTTGATAGACCAGGGAGAACTGGTTTTTCACCAACGCCTCGCGGAGGCAGCTTTCGATGTCGTGGCATTCCTGCACCCTCTGGTTCATTTCCTGGTTGAAACAGGCGTAGGTGTTGCGCCCCTGCTGCTTTGCAGAATACATGGCGATATCTGCCTGCTTCAAAAGTTGTCCCGCACTGAGTCCATCCTCCGGGAAGGTCGTGATGCCGATACTTGGGGTGATGAATAAATTATTTCCATTCAGCTTGAACGGTGAAACGAACACCTCAAGCAGTGTCTCGGCAATAATGGATGCTTCTTCAGGGTGTCGCAGGCCGCTGGCCAGAAGGACAAACTCATCGCCGCCAATTCTCGCCAGTGTGTCGCTCTTGCGGACCTTTTCCTTCATCCTCTCGGCCACCGATTTTAACAGCAAGTCTCCAAGGTCATGGCCCAGAGTGTCGTTGACTGTTTTGAAATGATCAATGTCCATATAGAGCAGGGCGACGATCTGCCCGCTTCTCTTCGCCTGAGTCAAGGTCTGCTCCAGGCGGTCGAGAAACAGGTGCCGGTTAGGCAGTCCGGTCAGAGCGTCACTGTAAGCCAAGCGGAAGATCTCCTGTTCAGCTCGTCGTTGTCTTTCCATAACCCGCCTCATTTTGAAGCCGAGGGAGCAGAACAGGACCAACATGGCCAGTGTAACGAACAGCAGAAAATTGAAAGAGGAGCGTGAAAGGGAGGCGATCGCTGCTTTCTGCTTGGTGATATCAAAGTAGAACTCGAAGGCACCGATAAACTTGTCATCCACCATGACCGGGATATAGATCTCTGCCACATCGCTGTTGACTTCCACCCCTTCCAGGGACGGTTCTTTTTTGCTGACCAGTTTATGAATCATTTCACCCTGGGCAACCTGTTTCAGGAAGTACTCTTTGCGGTTGGTTGTGCCGATATCTTCGGCGCGGGTGGAATGGATGATCCGGCCGGTATGGTCGAAGACTTTGATCCGACGAATGGCGTAGTGCTTTGTTAAATGCCGGATTGATTGTTTCTGGCTTGCTTCCAGGGGGTTAAGAAAAGTTTCGGAATTTAGGGGGGGGAAGCTTTCGACAATAACGCGCGCTGCGTCAACTGCATTTTGCTCAGTTGAGTCCAGCAGAAGTTTGACCATCGCAGGATGTGACACCAGCGAGTGATAGACGGGGAGGGCGCTGCCCATCATGACGGCCAGGGTCAGGGCAATGACCAGGAATTTATAGTTCTGCATCGCTTTGCCTGCTGTTACGTGTTTCGATTGCTCTTTGTGGCCTCCCCCCCAAGAGCTCCC
>PKUD01000076.1 GCA_002869695.1 Desulfuromonas sp.
GGCTGGACACGTGGGCGATGGTGAGGATATTGGCGGAGCTGCAAAAGTTGGGGTAGGTTGCCCTGTTTTACGGAGGTTCAGATGGCGCAGATAAAATTTAACCCTTTTTATGAACGGTTGGCCGACCGGTATGATTGGGGAGCTGCTGGCAAGGTCGCCTTGTCCCTTGCTGCCGGAGCGGTTTTTTTTCTCCCTTATTTTATTGTTACAGGCTCCGAAGCTTTTGGCGACTGGAGCTGGTTGCTGGCGGGTCTGATCAGCTGTGCTTGCGGATTTCTGTTTTTTGCCACGGCCACCCTGCGAAGTCTTTTTCCGCGCTGGGAAGTCTTCACCGGCGCAGATCGTGTCGAACTGTTCATGGGGCCGCTGAGCGAGACGCTCAGTGATCGTCGCTTCCTGATCGCCGGTTTATGTACCGGCGGGCTCAATATGCTGATGGGTTTCTGTTTCGGTGTTCCGTCCGCTGATCCCGCTGCAACCATGCTGCTTTATTGCGGATTCTTTTTGGCCGGTTTCTTCTGTGGTCTTCCGGCTTACGGGATCTGGGGGGTTCTGGTCGCGGTGAAGGCCTTTACCCGCGCGGCAAAAAAAGACCACCTCGATTATACTGCTCCCGACCGGTGCGGCGGGATGGCCTTTATTGGCGAAGCGCTGGTCAAGTTCAGCGTGCTGACTCTCTTCGAAGGCTGCCTGATCGCCACCTATATCCTCAATGTCTCCTGGACTAACGGAGGCGATGACTGGGTTCAACTGCTGATGTGGGGATGGATAGTCGTTCCTTTCCTGTTCTCCTTGCTGGTGCTGCTAAGTCCTGCCGCCAAGCTCAACCAGATGTTGTTGGATTACCGGCACTCACAGGAGCGTGAATTACAGGATCGTTGCACCGCCCTGCGACGGCAGATCGATGGGGCTGGCATCGAAGATGGCCAAATGGACAAGCTGCATAATGAATATGCTTACCTCTCCCAGAGACGTGAAGATGTGTTCAGGATGCGCACCTGGCCATTTGGTTCAGGGGCGACAACATCATTTGTCGGGACGTTCATCGCAAACCTCGTGCTGGCCAGTGAGCTCGCGGAGAAGCTTGTCGGGTGAGTCTGGTATGTCTGCTGACCTTGCCAATCCAAGGAAAGACCATTGAGCCCCTTGAACAGTAATCATTGTATTAGTAACCACTCCGGAAACGCGGCAGCATGAAACAGGCAGACAGGACACGATGAGCAACTTTATCTTGATCGGCATTTTCGTCGGATTCGGACTGCTGTTTCGGCGGCTGTCAGCATTCCCCAAGGATTCGGCGCAGGTGCTGAACATGTTCGCGCTCTACGTCTCGCTGCCGGCGCTGATCCTGCTGAAGATGCCGCAGCTTAGCTTCGGCCGCGACGCGCTGGTGGTGGCGCTGGTCCCCTGGGGGATGCTGCTGCTGTCGGTGGTGCTGGTGCTGCTGGCGGTGCGCACGTTCGGCTGGAGCCGTTCGACGACGGGGGCACTGCTGCTGGTGGTGCCGGTGGGGAACACCGCATTCATGGGAGTGCCGATGGTCAACGCCTTTTTCGGAAGCAACGGAATCCCGTACCTGATCGTTTACGACCAGGTCAACACCATCATCATTTTTTCCCTGTACGGATCGCTGATCCTGGCGCTCTATGGCCGCGAGGGGGCGGTGAAGATCTCCTCCATTGTCAGAAGGGCCGTGACCTTCCCGCCGGCTATCGCCGCTGTGGTCGGTCTGGCGCTGCGCTTCTGGACCTATCCGGAGATCGTGGTGACGACCCTGCACGGGATCTCGCAGAGTCTGACCCCGCTGGTGATGACCGCCATCGGGCTGCAGCTGAAATGGCGACTGAAACCGAATATCGTCGGCCCGTTGAGCTGCGGACTGCTGATCAAGCTGCTGATCGCACCGGTCATCGCCCTGGTTGTCTGTCGGCTGCTGGGACTGAGTGGCCTCTCTGTCGATATCGCCGTCTTCGAGGCCGGGATGCCGCCAATGGTGACCGCCGCAGCGCTGGCGGTGGTCGCCGGGATGGAAGCTGAGTTGGCGGTTGCTCTGGTCGGGCTGGGGATGCTCATCTCTTTTGCGACCCTGCCGCTGGTCTTTCAGCTCTTATGAGACGGCAGCCGGATTGGCTGTAAATTCTGATTGATTGAGGACATTCCATGGAAACCTTCGAGCAGAAAATCATCGTCCGCTGGGCTGACCTTGATCCGAACGGGCATGTGCGTCATTCGGTCTATTATGATTACGGCGCCCAGGCGCGTATCGGGTTTTTGAACAAGTACGGTTTTGACATCACGTGGATGGGCCGCAATAAAATCGGGCCGGTGCTGTTCCGCGAGGAAGCCAGGTTTTACCGCGAGTTGAATTCCGGTGACGAGCTGGTCATCGATGTGCAGCTGTCAGGGGTGTCGGCCGACCACCGCAAGTGGAGCATGCGGCACCGGATCATGCGCGGCGACGAGCTGTGCGCCACCCTCGACATGGACGGCGCCTGGCTTGATCTGAAAAAGCGGCGGATTGTGCAACCACCCCAGGATTTGATGGCGAAGTTTGAAGGGTTGGCTCATACTGAGGATTTCCAGGTGATTACTTCGGGGAAAGGGACATAGTGATGACTGTCCTCAGAGATCCTTTCTAACCCTGTGATGAATCATCGTATCACTTAAAAAGGAGAACGATTTGCCTATTTCACTTTATCTCATCTGGTTTTTGATCGGTGTTGGATTCCTTATCGCGGAAATGGTCGTTCCCGGCTTTATTCTGATTTTTTTTACCGCCGGTAGCTGGATTGTCGCCACGACAGTCTTTTTTCTTCCGGGCCTGGAACTGACCACCCAGATTATTATCTTCATGATCTCATCGCTTGTTTTGCTGTTTGCCCTGCGCCGCTACGGTTTGAAAACCTTCAAGGGGGACAGCAAAGGCGGGGTCGACGATGAATTTTCCAAGGTCGGACAAAAAGCCGTGGTGACCGAAGCCATTGATCAGGGCGGTTACGGTGAAATCCAGTTGGACGGAACCTTCTGGCGCGCTACGGCAGACGTTTCGATTGAAAAGGGTCAAAGGGTTATTGTTGAAGGCGAGGAATCCAATAACGGACTCGTCCTAAAAGTTAAGCCCAGTAGCACTGGCACCGAGAAAAAATCATAATCATTTTCCCCGTCCTCACTTAAGGAGTCGCAATGATCTCACCTGGTTTAATTATTTTTGCAGTGTTAGCGGTTTTTGTCGTCGTTGTCCTGATCAAAACTGCCGTCGTCGTGCCACAACGGATGGAGTTCATTGTCGAAAGACTCGGGAAGTACAGTAAAACTCTCGGTGCAGGCTTTCACATCCTGGTCCCTTTTCTGGATCGCGTCGCCTATCGGCGCTCTTTGAAGGAAGTCGTCATTGATGTCCAGAGTCAAACCTGTATTACTGCTGACAACATCAGCATCTCAGTAGACGGTGTTCTCTACATGCAGGTTATGGATAGTAAAAAATCAGCTTACGGTATCGACAATTATGAAATTGCAGCTGCACAGTTAGCGCAAACCTCTTTGCGATCCGTCATCGGCAAGATGGAACTGGACAAAACCTTCGAAGAGCGAGAGACGTTGAATCAACAAATTGTTGCCGCTATTGATGCCGCTGCAACCAATTGGGGGATTAAGGTCCTGCGCTATGAAATAAAAGATCTGACCCCGCCACAAAGTGTTATGCAGGCGATGGAAGCGCAGATGCGTGCGGTTCGCGAGAAACGAGCGGCGATTGCCACATCAGAGGGTGAGCGTGATTCACGGGTTAACCGGGCCACAGGTCTGAAACAAGAAGCCATCGCCGTTTCCGAAGGTGAAATGACCAAACAGATCAATGAGGCCAAGGGTAAGGCTCAAGAGATCGAGCTGATTGCCGAAGCAACTGCCAGAGGGGTTAAACTGATCGCTGAAGCCCTGAATTCAGAGGGTGGTGAGATGGCTGCGAACCTGCGGGTAGCAGAGCAGTATGTTAAGGAATTCGGTAAGCTGGCTAAGGACAGTAACACCATGCTGATTCCGACCAATATGGGTGATATGGCAGGGATGGTCGCGACCGCAATGTCGATTGTGGGGAAAACCAAACCCGCCTAGGCTGCGGCTAAATCAGTCTTCTTGCTGGAGTCATCACAAAGGCCCTGATTCTGTTTCAGGGCTTTTGCAGGTGTGTGTCTCGTCTATAATCGAACCTTGGATGTTTACATATTTCAGCTGATGTGCTGGCCTCTTAACTTCAGAATAAATAAAGGGATCCAAGATGAAAGATCTCGATGCCGAGAAAAAAATTGCCGTGCTGATCGATGCTGAAAATGCGCAACATTCTGTATTGGGAGCTGTTTTGTCCGAACTGTCAAAGCATGGTCATCTCATTGTCAAAAAAGCCTATGGCGACTGGAGCAGCAACCATCTGAAGAACTGGAAACAGCCTTTAAACGAACTGGCGATCAACCCGGTTCAGCAGTTTTCCTACACCCAGGGAAAGAACTCATCGGACGCGGCGATGATCATCGACGCCATGGATCTGCTCTATTCCGGAAACTTTGATGCCTTTGCCCTGGTCTCAAGCGACAGTGACTTCACCAAGCTGGCTTCCCGCTTGAAGGAAGCGCAAATTTATGTATTTGGCGTCGGGGAGAAAAAGACTCCGATCGCCTTCCGCAATGCCTGTGATGATTTTATCTCCACCGAAGTCCTCAAGGCGCCCGAGGAAGAGAAGCCCGATCCATTACCCTCTGCAAGTTCCACCCCTAGCAAAGGGGATAGGAAAAGCAAGAATGAACTGAGGGGCGATACCAGGCTGGTCAATATTTTACGCAATACCGTCAGCGAATACGAAGATGACGATGGCTGGGCCCAGCTTGCCAGCTGTGGACACCTGATCAAGAAGCAGTACCCTGATTTTGACCCGAGAAATTATGGCTATCGCACTCTTTCGTCGTTGATCGAGGCGACCGATCTTTTCGATATGGAACGGCGCCAGATGGACAGTGATGCGGTTCAGGTTGTATTTGTCAGGGATAAGAAGCGGAACTCTTAGCTTGCCCAGCTGTGCGCCACCCTCGACATGGACCGCGCCTGGCTCGACCTGACAACCCGGCGGTCTGCCGCACCGCCAAGGGAGTTGAGCGAGCGGTTCGAGGGCCTGGTGCAGACCGAGGGTTTTCAGCAGATTGCTGTTGCGCAGGGCAAATAATACGGGTTTCGCGGATTTGGTGCTTGTTCCCGGGACGGAATAAGGTTATAGACTGTCCGTTTGTTTCTCTCTGCTCGTTCCGCTATCCCTTCCGAGCACTTTCCCGACAGGCTTTTCATGACTGAACAACACACGCCCAGCTTCGCCGACATGGCGCTTGCCCCGGCTATCTACAAGGTGATCGACGAAGTCGGTTACGAGACCCCGTCACCGATCCAGGCCCAGAGCATCCCGCCGTTGCTGGCGGGGCGCGATCTGCTCGGCCAGGCGCAGACCGGCACCGGCAAGACCGCCGCGTTTTCATTGCCGCTGCTCAGCCGGCTTGATGCAAAAAAGAAGTACCCGCAGATTCTGGTGCTGACCCCCACCCGCGAGCTGGCCCTGCAGGTTTCCGAGGCGATGCAGACCTATGCCCGTCACCTGAAGGGTTTCCAGGTGCTGCCGGTGTACGGCGGACAGAACATGGTGCAGCAGCTGCGGCAGCTGCAGCGCGGCGTGCAGGCGGTAGTCGGAACCCCCGGCCGGATTCAGGACCACCTGCGGCGCGGTACGCTGAAGCTTGACCGCATCTCCTGCGTGGTTGTCGATGAAGCCGACGAGATGCTCAAGATGGGCTTCATCGATGACGTCGAGCAGATTCTCGAGCACACCCCGGAGAACAAGCAGACCGCCCTGTTCAGCGCCACCATGCCGAGGGAAGTGCTAACCGTTGCCAGAAGGCACCTGAAGGACCCGGTCGAGATCCGCATCAAGACCAAGACCTCCACCGTCGAAACCATCTCCCAGTGGTACTGGCAGGTCAAGGGGCTGCACAAGCTGGACGCCCTGACGCGGATTCTCGAGGCCGAAGAGATCGACGCCATGATCGTCTTTACCCGCACCAAGATTGCCACCGTCGAGCTGGCTGAGAAGCTGGTGGCGCGGGGGTTTTCCAGTGCCGCCCTCAACGGCGACCTGACCCAGGCGCTGCGCGAGAAGACCATCGAGCGGCTCAAGAAAGGGTCGCTGGACATCGTCGTCGCCACCGACGTCGCCGCGCGCGGCCTCGACGTCAAGCGGATCAGCCACGTGGTCAATTACGACATCCCCTACGATACCGAGGCCTACGTGCACCGTATCGGCCGTACCGGCCGGGCCGGTCGCGAGGGGAAGGCGATCCTGTTTGTCGCCCCGCGGGAACGGCGGATGCTCAACGCCATCGAGCAGGCCACTCGCCAGCCGATCAAGCCGATGAGCCTGCCCAGCCGCAAGGCGATCACCGATCGTCGTATCGGCCTGTTCAAGGAGCAGATCGCCGAGGTCATGGAAGCCGAGGACCTGGAATTCTTCGAGGAACTGGTCGATAGCTACCAGGACGAGTACGATGTCGGTTTCCGGAGGGTTGCCGCCGCACTGGCCTACCTGGTGCAGAAGGATCGGCCCCTGCAGCCCGAAGAGAACAGCGAGCCGGTAATGGAAGATCACCCCGCAGCGAAGCCACGTGGCCGCAGGCCTTCCACCGACGCCGACAAAAGGCGCTATCGCATCGAGGTCGGTCTGATGCATAAGGTTGAGCCGAAGCATATCGTCGGCGCCATCACCAATGAAGTGCAACTCAGCAGCAGTGCCATCGGCGCGATCAAGATCTTTCACGACTTCAGCCTCGTCGACCTGCCGGGCCAGTTGCCGCCGGAGATCCTCCGTCATCTGCAGAACGTCTGGGTGTGCGGTCAACAGCTGAAAATTAGCGTCGATGCGGGGCCGGCCGCCGCACGACAGGGCAGCAATGCCAAGCGACGGACCTCCGGCAAGGGGGGCGGCAGCCAGCGTTTCAAGCCCGGTGGCAAAAAGCCACCAGTCAACCGCCGGGGAAAGTAATCGAAAATCATTTTCTTCGCGATTCTCTCTTGATTAAAGGCGGGATACAGACCTGAACCCCAGTTGAAATCATGAAGGAATCACCAGGCCGATCTGTATCGCTTCTTTTCGTAAGCTTAGTGGCAGAGTGTAAAGAGATATTCTTGCAGGAGAGCAGAACATGGACATCAACCGAAAAGCGCTGACACATCTGATCACCAAGCGGGTCGACAGGATTGAAAAGGTCGTTGAAGGAACCGGTTATCTGCCCAGGACGGTGATCGGGGTCGCCACCTTTCTGCTCGATAATGAGCTGGACGTCGACCTGCTGACCGCAAAGCAGCAGGTCACTTTTGAGAAATTTCTCAAGCCGCTGCTGGAAAGCTCCAAGAAATTCCCGGTTGGCGATGACTGATCCTCCTGA
>PKUD01000116.1:0-7403 GCA_002869695.1 Desulfuromonas sp.
CCCACAAAAAACGGACCGCCATGAGGTCACAGCGGTCCGTCAACTTCCCTGCGATTGTCATCACCTGACCGCTAGGAGGCCCGCCGCTCCTTCCGCTGCAGGATTTGAGTCAATTTTTCAGCCGGATTTTTGACCTTGGCCAGGAACATCATCGCGGCGATGACATAGGGCTTGTAGCTGGCTTCAAAATAGAGGGGATCACGATAGCGATCAAACACTGACGCCGCGACCTCACCCTGTACGCAACTGACCCCGGTGATGTCGGCCGGCAGGCAGTGCATATAGAGCGCGCTCTGCTCTTTGGTCAACGCCATCAGTTCTTCAGTACACTCCCAGTCCTTGAAGTTTGCATTCTGAGCAAGCAGATCCTGTTCCAGTGCCTTGATGCCGTCCATGTCACTGTCGCCATAGAGCAGGGTGCGCTTTTCCATGGCATTGAAGGGTGCCCAACTCTTCGGGTAGACAATATCGGCGCCCTCGAAGGCCTCCGCCATGGAGCCGGTCTTGCTGAAGGAGCCTCCGCAGGCCGCTGCATTATCACGGGCAATGGCTTCAACCTCCGGCATCACCTCGTAGCCTTCAGGGTGAGCCAGGACGACATCCATGCCGAAACGGGTCATCAGCCCGATGATCCCCTGGGGAACTGAGAGGGGCTTGCCATAGGAGGGCGAATAGGCCCAGGACATGGCAATTTTCTTCCCCTTGAGGTTCTCCAGACTGCCGAAATGCTGGATCAGGTGCATGGCATCGGCCATCGACTGGGTCGGATGGTCGATGTCACACTGCAGGTTAACCAGGGTCGGTCGCTGTTCGAGAATGCCTGCCTGATAGCCCTGCGAGACGGACTCGGCGACCTCGCGCATGTAGGCGTTCCCTTTGCCGATATACATATCATCACGGATACCGATGACATCGGCCATGAACGAGACCATGTTGGCGGTTTCACGAACGGTTTCGCCATGGGCGATCTGCGACTTGCCTTCATCCAGATCCTGAACCGTCAGGCCGAGCAGGTTGGCCGCGCTGGAGTAACTGAACCGGGTCCTGGTGGAGTTGTCGCGAAACAGGGAGACCGCCAATCCGCTGTCAAAAATCCGCGGGGAAATATTCTCCTTGCGCATCTCCATCAGGACTTCCGCAGTCTTGAAGACCGCAGCAATCTCATCATCGCTGCGATCCCAGGTCAGCAGAAAATCGTCGAGGTACATCCCAGCGGAATTGAGCTGTGAAAGCTGCCTGATCATTTCTTCGAGTGTTCCCTTGGCCATAAAGTTTCTCCATCAAGTTCCAATTATTAGATTCAAATGGGGATATCTGCGTAGCTGTTACAGCAGACCGACCCGGTCGTTAAATTCATTGATCAATGCGTCTATTTCGCTGACCTGATCAAACATCGGGTACCAGTAGTTGTCATGGTCGTACCATTGATCGTTCAGCTCCTGAACCTCGCGGCCCTGCTGCTCGATCCAGGTGTAGTACTTTAGATTATGGACGGTCTTCTTCTCGTAATAGGAAAGTTCCTTGGTGTGATCGATGCCGATGGAGCAGATCAGTTCGATATCCCGCTGCGCGTCGGCTTCGCTATAGACGCCGCGTTCAGCCTCCAGTTCGCTGAGACGCGACCCGTAGAGCTGCATCGAATCGGTCGCGATAGAGACCACATAGTCGTCTTCGGTAAGTTCGTTATATTTGGCGTACTTGATCGCCGCGACCATGTTGCCGATTCCGGAGATCCCGAGCAGGTCCAGCTGATCGGCTAGAGCTGCGGAGACTCCATTTTCGATCAGCGCCTTCCGTCCCACCTGTTCGTTAAACAACCTCAACGCCCGCATCGGGACCTCATCATCCACCGCCACGGCAAAATCGGTCTCCTTGCAGTCATGTACCCAGGGGACGTGCTTGTCGCCGATCCCTTCGATACGATGATCACCGAAGCCGTTGTAGAGCAGGGTTGCGCACTGAAGAGCCTCTGCGGCAACCACCTGCGAGCGGGGAAATTTCTGTTTCAGGTAGTAACCGGCACCCAGGGTGCCACCTGAACCGGAAGAGGAGACATAACCCGCATAACGCTTGCCATCGGTCAGATAACGCTCGAGTAAACTTTCGACCGCGTGACCGGTGACGGCATAGTGCCACATCGGGTTGCCCATCTCTTCGAACTGGTTGAAGATATGCAGGTCCTGTCCGGACTTGCGCAGCTCCCAACACTTGTCGAAGATCTACTTGACGTTTGATTCACAGCCCGGAGTGGCGATCACCTCGCCGGCGATTTCATGCAGCCACTCGAAACGCTCTTTCGACATCCCTTCGGGCAGGATTGCTATGGCGTTGCAGGCCAGCAGTGCCGAGATATAGGCTCCTCCACGGCAGTAGTTGCCGGTCGATGGCCAGACCGCCTTGGTCTTCTGCGGATCGAACTGACCGGTCACCAGACCCGGAGCAAGGCAGCCATAGGTGGCACCGACCTTGTGTGCGCCGGTGGGGAAATAACGCCCGGAAAGCATGATGATGGTCGCCTTGCAGCCGGTCAGCTCCGGGGGCAGCAGAATGTGATTCACCTCACCATAGAGGCCACCCGACTCCTTCGGTTCGTTCCGCCAGGAGATCCGGTAGAGGTTTGCCGAGTGCAGGTCCCAGAGACCTGTATTTCTCAGCTGTTCCTTGACCTGCGCCGGAACCTTTTCCGGGTTCCGCATCATCTCGAAGGTCGGCAGAGTGATGCCTTTTTCACGACAATAGGCGACGTTTTTTTCCAGCGTTTCCGAGTTTAATGTTAGATCGATCACAAAAGTATCCTTCTCACAGAATGTCAGTGACTGTTGAAATCAGGCGTTCAGGCATATTGATCCCGAGTTGAGCCGATGCGCTGTCTTTAAGCCCATTGCCCGTCGCCAGGACAGTGATTAAAGCATCCTGTTCCAGCTTGGACGAAACTTTCAGGAAACCGGCAAAAGCGGCGGCGCTTGCAGGTTCGGTAAACAACCCGGTCGAGGCTGAAAGCCGGGCCTGGGCCTGTATAATTTCGTTATCGGAGACCGAGATCAGCTCTCCGCCGAATTTCTTTATTTGAGTGAGTGCATGCGCACCATTGCGGGGGACATCGACGCAGATCGAATCAGCAACCGTTGAGGTCGGCTCCGCGGTGAATCTGCCACTTGCCAGAGCACGACAGAGCGCATTCGAGGTCTCCGCCTGGACACCGATAATTTTCGGCACCTCGGGGATCAGCCCCAATTGCTGCAAATCCCTGAACCCCTTATAGACTCCGGAGAGGATACAACCGTCACCCACCGAAACGAAGACCACATCGGGAGTCCGCCCGAGTTGTTGATAGAGTTCCAGCGAAACGGTTTTCTTCCCCTCGATGGTCATCGGGTTATAGGCGGTATTGCGATTCATCCCGCCATTTTTCAGGGAATATTCCAGTGACAGGTCGTAGGCCAGGTCATAACTGCCGTCGACACGATAGACCCTGGCCCCGTACTGCAGAGCCTGAACCAGTTTGGCGACGGGGGCATACTTGGGCAGAAACAGGGTAATGGTCTGCCCGGCTGCAGCACCGATTCCCGCCATGGAGGAGCCGGCATTGCCGGTCGATGCCAGGGCGATATCCTGAATACCGAATTTTTTTGCGAATGCAGAGACCAGAAAGGATGCACGGTCCTTAAAGGATGACGTGGGGTTCGCGCCATCGTCTTTGATGAACAGTTTTGAAAAACCGAGCTCACGACGTAAATTCTTTGGTTGCCAAAGGGGTGTACCACCGACCGGGGCGGGTGGAAAATATTTCTGTTCAACCGGCAGCAGATCGAAGATATCGAACTGCTGATCTGCCGTTCCGTTCAGTTCAACATCCAGCACACCGGAAAGTGGCTGGTCTTTTTGCTGCTGCTTGACGCAGTCCGGACACAACGTCAGCTGTGGATCTATGCTGAAGGTCCGGCCGCACAAACTGCATCGGTAACAAAACTCCATTGTTCCGTCCCTGCAGGAATATCCAGTAACTCGAATTTCCGCCCGCTCGCGATGCTCAATCAAGTGCGATGAAAAAACTGAGACCAGCAAAACTATGTAAGCGGCTCAGCGAAATCAACGCAAAGGGCGTCTTGATTTTGTGTGCAGAGCACTCCCCGGAACACCCGGGGAGTGCTCTGATCTATCCGGGATCTTTACTTAACCGCGGCGAGGAATGCGTTCAGCAGTTCTTCACCTTCAGCACCGAATTTCTCGATGATCAGCTTCTTCACGGCCGGAACCGCAACTTTCTTGAACTCTTCTTTCTCTGCCGGGGTCAGGGTGTTGACCTTCAGATTCTTGGAGAGTTCCAGCAAGCCACGATCAGATGCTTCGATAACACGACCCATGCCGCGACCGGCGACGATCGCCGACTGGGCTGCATATGCGACAACATCTTTTTCGCTGTCTGTCAGGCTGTTCCAGAAATCGTTGTTCATAACCCAGACGTAGGGAGCGAAAATATGGCCACTCAGGGTCAGAAACTTCTGGACTTCCTGGAACTTGGCGAAGGCGATAATCGGAATCGGATTCATCTGACCATCGGCCACACCGGTCTGCAGGGCGGTGTACACCTCGGACCAGGAGATAGCAGCAGGCTGACCACCCATCGCGGTGATGATCGCCTTGTGAGTGTCGAGACCCATAGTGCGGATCTTGACGCCTTCCATATCAGCAGGTGAGTGGATCGGCCGCTTGGAGTTGGTCAGATGGAAGAAACCGCCGGAGTCACCGAAACCGAGGGTATGCAGACCGGTTTTCTTATCGATATCAGTTGCCAGCTGCTTGCCGAAGGGACCATCGAAAACTTCATAGGTCTTGCTGATATTGGCGAATGCAAACGGGATATCCAGAACTCCGATCAGCGGATAAGTCGATGCGAAACCACCAACCGAATGGATACCGGACTGAATAACCCCGGCTTTCACCTGCTGGACGACGTCTTTGTCCTTGCCCAACTGTCCGCTGGGGAAGGTTTCCACCAAGACCGAGCCGTTGGTACCAGCTTCAACAAGGCTCTTGAACACGGTTGCCATCGCACCGGTCGGATTGTCGAACGGATCATCCTTGTTCAGATGATGCAATTTGAGGGTCTTGACCGCCATGGCGGTACTCGAGATTCCTACGACAGCGAAAAGTGCAATCATAAGAACGACCATCATCTGTTTTACAGCTTTCATTACAGCCTCCTCTCAGGTGTGGCAACTCTGTTGCCGGTTAGTGGTGATACGAAGCAATTCTCCGATCTTCATGCTTCACGCGTTCCAAATCACAACAGCAGTCTGGGGACAAACAGGGTCAGATCATCCCAGAATGCGACCAGGAAAAGAACCATCACCTCCACAATCAAAAACGGGACCAGGGCATAACTAATTTTTTCAATCCGTTCCCCGGTCACCGAAGACATGACAAACAGGCAGGCCCCCACTGGCGGGGTCATCAGGGAAATATTCAATGCCAGAACGATCATGATACCGGCGTGCACAGGATTCATACCGATGGTAGTGGTCAAAGGACCCAACACCGGGGCAAGAATAATCAACGCCGCGTTGATATCCATGAACATACCAACCGCCAGCAGCAGCAACAGGATCAACAGAATAATCACGTTGGGATTACTGGAAAGCATCAGGAAGAACGCGGCAATTTTCTGCGGGATCTGCATAAAAGTCATCCACCAGCTGAGAATCGAAGCACTGGCAATGATCAGGAACACGATGCCGGTAATCCGCGCCGTCCGAATCAGCATATCAACGATATCGGAGAATTTCAGCGCCCGGTAGACGAACACGCTGATAAACAGCGCATAAAAAACGGCGATCGCAGCGGCTTCGGTAGGCGTCACGATACCGAACAGAATTCCGCCGAGGATGATCCCCGGCATCAGGATTGCCAGGAAACTCGATTTGAAGGCCCACAGGATCCTCATCAGGCTGAGGCGTTCCTTACTCTTCGGCAGTTTCCAGCGTTTGCCGAAGGCAGCAATCAGAGCCATGCAGAGGATACAGATCAGCAGACCAGGGAGAATGCCGGCAGCAAACAGTCCGGCAATCGACACGCCCATCAGCGACCCGTAGATGACCATCAGGTTGGAGGGCGGAATGGTCGGCCCAATAATTGAACCGGCTACGGTAACCGCACAGGAGAAAGGTCTTGAGTAGCCTTCCTTAACCATCGTCGGGACCAAGGTATTACCGAAGGCGGCACTGTCGGCCACCGCGGCACCGGTCATGCCGGCAAACAGTACCGAAGCAATCATATTTGAGTGAGCCAGACCGCCGCGCAGGTAACCGACCAGGGCATCGGCGAAAGCGGCCAGCCGCTGAGTGATTCCGGACCGGTTCATGATCTCCCCGGCCAGAATAAAGAACGGCATGGCCATAAAGGTGAACAGATCAAGCCCTTCGAAATAGCGCTTGGGGGCCATCACCAGGAAGTTTTCTCCTCCGATCTGGAGCAGACCAACGACACCGGCAACCCCAAGGGTCACCCCGATAGGCAGGCCGATCAGAATAAAACCGAAAAAGATAATCAGAACTAGGGCCATGTCGGTGTCCTATTGGGTCATCGGGGCAGAAGACGTTCGCTGCCCACGCAACATTGCAGTAAAGATCTGGAATGCGGTCAAAGCGGCTGAAACAGGCACTGCGGCAAAAGGGACCAGCATGGTCATACCGAAGATCGTCGCATACTGGCTGCCCCCGGCTTTGGTCATGTCGATACCGTACCAGGTCAGAAAGAGGAAAAAACTCAGGCTGATCAGATCCAGGCTGATCATCAGAACTTTTGCCACGTTGGGCGGTAGGAAACGATTGACGATATCCAGGCCGATGTGCTCCCGATAGTAAGCTCCGCAGGAAACCGCCAGCAGGGCAACCCAGATCATTACATAGCGCGAGAATTCCTCGGTCCAGGTTAAGCCCCAGTGCAGGAAATAACGCTCGACAACCTCGAACCAGATAACGATAACCATCATCCCGACCAGCAGAGCGCAGACCCGCTCCACAATCCAGTTCAGGCGAAAGGAAAATCTTTGTAAAGCGGACTGACTATTCTCTTCCATATGGGTGTTCCTTGTCGTGGGTGTTATGACCGAGCGGCAAACGCCAGCTTTGCCTCAGTCGGCGTCACGCGACAATATGAGTGCCTTTATTGTCCAAAACCGAGTTGACCAGGTTTTCAGCAGAGGTAATGATCGCGCGCCTGCCCCCTTTACGGAGAAAATTAATCGCAGCCTTGACCTTCGGCCCCATGCTTCCGCTGGCAAAATGTCCGTCACCCAGATACTGTTCGGCCTCAGCGGTGGTCATAAAGTTTACGGCCCGCTGGCTCGGCTTGTTAAAATCCAGGTAGACATGATCCACAGCTGTCAGGATGATCAACAGGTC
>PKUD01000116.1:7413-14097 GCA_002869695.1 Desulfuromonas sp.
CCCGCATCCAGCATCGACCGAATTGCTTCAATTTCCACGACCCGCTTCGGAACCGGTGACGGGACCACCCGGCGGTACCCTTTGCCATCCTGAAAGACAAGCTGCCAGTCGGGGTGTTTCTCACGCAAAGCGGTCACTTTCTCTTCCGAATAGAAAACCCCGATGGGCTTGGTCGGATTGTCGAAGGAAGGATCGTCCGCATCGACCTCGACCATCGTCACCAGAGTTGCCACGCTTCTTGATATCTTGCGCGCCCTGAACGCGTTATAGAGGGATTCCTGCAACTGGTAGCCGATCGCGCCCTGGGTGTCGGCGACGCAATTCATCAGCGGGACAAAGTGCAGTTCCCCAGCCTCGAACGCCAGTTCGGAGCGGCGCAGAATAAAACCGACCTGCGGACCATTGCCATGGGTCAGGACCACGTCGTAACCCAGCGCGATAAAATCTGCGATCAGGGCGGCCGTCTCCTGGGCCGAGCGCAGCTGGTCCTGAACCTCTTGGTGCCCTTCGTCCTTGATCAGGGCATTCCCTCCCACGGCAACAACAACCCGTTTGATCATTAATGACATAGTGCGTCCTCTTGGCCGTGGCGATTATTTTCCCGCGTATTTGTTGACGTAGAGTGAGGGAATCGCAGCGTACATAGCAGCGGCCTTGACCAGTTCGTCCTTCCAGGTCAATTCATTGGGGGCATGGGCCTGATCTTCATGGCCGGGCCCGAAACCGATACAGGGGATATTATAGCGCCCCATGATCGATACACCATTGGTGGAGAAGGTCCACTTGTCGACCAGCGGCTCCCCCTGAAACAATCCCCGGTAGGTATCGACCAGCGTCTGGCAGGCAGCGTGTTCTTCATCCAGAACCCAGCAAGGGAAATAGCATTCGGTCGGGTAGACCAGTCCAGTATAAGAAGGCCGCTTGTAATCGTACATGCTGACCGTGCCACCAGCCTTCTGCACCGACGGCAGCTGGCGGATCTCTTCCAGTGCGCCCTCCCAGGTTTCCCCGTGGGTCAGTCGCCGGTCGATGGAGATCGAGCAACCATCGGCGACTGCGCAACGCGAGGGAGACGTCGAGAAAATTTCTGAGACCGTCAGAGAGCCCTTGCCAAGGAACGGGTCATCCTTCAAACGTCCATGCAACTCCTGCAGGTCGGTGAGGATAGGTGCCATCTTGAAGATAGCGTTATCTCCCCGCTCCGGCGCGGAACCGTGTGAGCTGATGCCATCAACCTCGACCAGGATCTCCATCCGCCCCCGCTGTCCGCGATAAATGCCCAGCGAGGTCGGTTCGGTTGAAACGACAAATTCCGGACGGATATTGCTCTCTTCAATGATGTACTGCCAGCAGAGCCCGTCGCAATCCTCCTCCTGAACAGTGCCGGTCACCAGCAGGGTGTAATCGTTTTCCAGACCCAGATCCTTGATAATCTTGCCGGCATAGACCATCGAGGCCATTCCACCCTCCTGATCACTGCCGCCCCGACCGTAAATCACTTCGTCATCCTCAAAGCCGGTATACGGATCATGCTTCCAGTTGTCGCGATTGCCGATGCCGACTGTATCGATATGCGCATCCATGGCGATCAGGTGCTTTCCAGTGCCGATATAGCCCAGGACATTCCCCATTGGATCGATCTCTACCTTGTCGAATCCGACCTTCTCCATCTCCAGCTTGATTCGCTGGATGACTTTCTCCTCGTCACAACTTTCACTGGGAATAGCAATCATGTCCCTGAGGAAAGCACTGATCTGGGGTTTATAGGCCTCTGCTTTTTCGACTATTTTTTTAAAATCAAGCGACATGCGGTACTCCATTCTTTCTGTGGAAACGGGGAAATTATTCCTTAGTTTGATTTTCTCTATCGCCAGCTAGAAGTTTCAGACGGCCTAGGCTGCTCTGCCAGTTTGAGCGGATCATCGATTGAGTACGAACGATATCACCTGAACGGAGAGAAGCAAGAATCTGACGATGTTCGTCCACCGAGTCGGTTGCCAGAGAAGATCCCTCGAAATAGGTCACCTCTACCCGGCGATATCTGATTTTCAAATCCTGCAGGATGCCGATCAGAAAAGGGTTGTCGGTACATTCAATATATACATCATGGAACTGCGCATCAGCGCGTGAAGCACCGACCGGGTCTCCGTTTACCAATGCGCTTTCCAACTGATCGTTGGCAGCCTCCATCCGTTGGAAATCAGTCTCGCACATCATCCCGCAGGCCTCTGCGATCGCCAGTTCTTCCAGTGTCCAGATAATCGGGTAGATCATCGCCGGTTCTTCCACGGAGATATCCGTGACCCGCGTCCAGCGATTGGCAGAGGACTCGACCAGATTTTTGTCTTCGAGCCGCCTCAGCGCCTCCCGGACCGGGGTTCGACTGACCCCCATCTTTTCAGCCAGTTCCTTGTCAAGCAGCTTTTCCCCCGGACGCAACTCACCCTCCATAATCCACATAAGCAGAGTACGATAGACCTCTTCCCTCATACTGGAACGGCTGATGGGCCTTATTTTTTCCGGGATCGGCATATGGTGGAGAATCCTTGGTGGACACAGCGGTTGCTGGTAAGGGAATATTGGATGTAATATATCACCGGAAAATGAAAGTCAAGAACATATGGGTTCTTCAATATAGTTCTACGGTTAAATATTGTGTTTTAGGTTTGGCTTAAAAATACCGGGCACTCTGAAATATGTCTCAACTGAGACCAGAGAGATCCTGAAGAGAACAGGAATCGCTGAATTATATTTTCCGTTGCTGGTAGGCCTTGGCAATACCGGCACGGGAGGTTTCACGATAAAGCGGGGGAAGTGCCTGCCCGGTCTCCTTCATAACCGCAACTATTTCGTCGAAGGGGATCTTATGGCGCCCATCGGTAAGCAGGGCAAAATGACAGCAACTCAGGGCCCGGGTTGCCGCGTGGGCGTTGCGCTCAATGCAGGGGATCTGGACCAGACCGAGGACCGGGTCGCAGGTCAGGCCGAGGTGGTGCTCCAGACCCATTTCCGCAGCGTATTCAATCTGCTGCAGGGAGCCGCCATGCAACTTGACCGCAGCAGCGGCAGCCATGGCGCAGGCGGTCCCGACTTCCCCCTGGCAACCGACTTCGGCGCCGGAGATCGAGGCATTGTGTTTGACCAGATTGCCGACCAGTCCGGCCACCCCCAGGGCACGAATGATATCTTTCCGTTCACTGTCAAGGGTTTCATCGAGATAGCGCAGAACAGCAGGCAGGACGCCGCTTCCACCACAGGTAGGAGCAGTGACAATGGTGCCGCCACAGGCGTTTTCCTCGCTGACTGCGTGAGCATAGGCGCACAGGTGTCCATCGCGCTGAAAATGCGGACCGAACAGTGTCGCCTTGCGGTAAAAGGACCTTGCCTTGCGGGCCAGTCCCAGTTCGCCCGGTAAAGCTCCCTCATTGGACAGTCCCCGCTCAATACTATCAGACATCGCGCTCCAGATCTCATCGAGAAACGTTTCGATCCCCTCCCCTTCACAGTGAATGACATAACTCCAGAGCGATTCACCACTGCTGTCGCAATAGGCAAGGATATCTGCCATGCTGGCGTGAGGATAAACGTCTGCCGCACCCAGTCCATCGTCCTCCCCGGACCCGCTCAGTGCTCCTCCGCCGACACTGTAAACATCCCGGTTTTGGACAATATTTCCACTCGCGTCCAGTGCGGTAAAACGCATTCCATTCGGGTGTAAGGGTAAAACCTCATCCGGACGCCAGAGCAGTTCGAAGCGGTGTCCGGAGAAAACCTCTTCAAGCACCTTGTCCGTCAGATGCCCGCGCCCTGTTGCCGCCAGACTGCCAAACAGGGTGACCTGATACCCTGCAGCGTCCGGTATTTGCAGCAGGAACAGTTCGGCCGCCCGCCGCGGAGCCATGGTGTGACTGCTGGATGGCCCGGTACCGATACGATAAAGCTCCCGAATGGATTTCATTGGCAACTCCTCAGAGGTTTTGACAGACAGGGGGGACAATGAAACGTTATCTGGTTTGAGTGTGGCACAAACTGATGTTTGTCGCCACAGCCGTTCTCGTCACATTGGCAAGGCTTGAAAACAGCAAAGAATAATCAGCAATAACGCTGGCCACACGGCCGTCGTTAGCAGAACTGCTGGGATAAAAATCAGCCCAGGTTGGTGGGCATCCAGATACTGAGATATCGGGTGATCACAGCAAGCTTGTCGAAAAAGAGCAGCAGGCCGGCAACCATCAACAACACGCCGGTAAAAATTTCGACCAGGCGGATATGCTTTTTGAATCGATTGAAAAAGGCCAGGAACGAGTGGAATAATACCCCCGAAAGGAGAAAGGGCACACCGAGACCGGCAGAGTAAACCGAGAGCAGCACAACGCCCCGGCCGATACCTCCGGAACTGCTCGCTGTCAAGGCGAGAATAGCACCGAGGATCGGACCGATACATGGGGTCCAGCCTGCAGCGAAGGCAATCCCAACCAACAGGGTGCCGATGAATCCTGCCGGTTTGGCTCTGAGATGAACCCGTTTCTCTCCCAGCAGAACACCGAAGTGAAACAGTCCACTCAGGTGGACACCGAACAGGAAGATAAGCACTCCCCCGACTTTCTGCACCACCTCCAACCAGTCACGCAGCCCGGTCTGGAATGAAGACGAAGCAACACCAGCCAGCGCGCCGAGCGAGATAAAGACCAGCGAGAATCCGGCAATAAAGACCAGAGAGTGAAGCAGAACGGTGACCCGCACCTTGACGCCTGGATGGGCTTCCTGCAGTTCGCCGAAGGAGAGTCCGGAAATATAGGTCAGGTAGGACGGGATCAGCGGCAGCACACAGGGGGAAAAAAAGGAGAGTATCCCCGCGCTAAAAGCAATCCAGATTGTGATGTCGGCACCTGTTCCCATAACTCGCTATCCGGTCCCTGCTAGCCCTTGACCATAAAGTCGAGGATGCTCAGAATCCCCTCGTCCATCCAGTCACGTCCGCCAATGACTCTGGTGACGATTTCCCCATGGCGATTGATGATGACCGTTTCCGGGAATCGGTAGGCACCATACAACTGCTGAACCTTGGCATCCTGATCAAGCAGAACGGGGAAGGTGTAAGGGTTTTTCTTCAGAAAATTTTCGACGATCGTTCGGCTGTTCTCTTCCACGTTGATCGCCAGCAGAACAAAGTCCTCATCGGAAAAACGACGGGACAACTTTTCCATTGAAGGCATTTCCTCGATACAGGGCGGACACCAGGTCGCCCAGAAATTGACCATGACGATCTTGCCCTTGAAGTCCGAAAGAGACACTTTCTGTCCCTGCAAGTCCTCCAGAGTAAAATCCGGTGCTTTCTGATTTTCCTGTATGGCAAAACTGCTTGTACACAGCAGCAGCGAAACAATCACCACCGCGACGTTTATTCTGGAAAATATGTTCAATTTCTTTTCTCTCAATCTAGATGGTTATAGGTGACAGTTTCATTCTAACATCAATCAGGGCAGTTCCACCAAATAGCCTCGGTTGTTGCGCACTACCAGAAATTCAAGCGGTTCGCGTCCCAACCTTTCTGCCATCAGTTGGCGGAACTGATCGAGACTCTCCAGTTCGTATCCATCCAGCTTGGCAATCAGATCACCGCTCTGAATACCGACCTGGTCCGCCGGCGAATTCTCTTCGATGGTGTCAACCAGTAACCCAATACGCGACTGGCGCAAGCCGAAGCCCAAAACCCTGCGAGTATAGGCCATCACGTAGCCTTCAGGCAAGGCACTAAACTGGACATCGAGGTTGATTTCATCAAGACCCCGCAACAGGCTCAGTACGACCTTGTCATCAGGAGTATAGGTAGCTAAAAAAGAATAGTAATCCTCTTTTGATGCCAACGGCACCCCGTCAATGGCGACGATCACGTCCGCCACCCTGAGGCCAGCCTGCTGAGCCGGTGACTCATCCAGAATCTTTTCAACCAGGACACCACCCTCTCCCCGGGAGCGGATAAATCGTTCACCCACCTGACCGGGCACAACCCCAAGGAAGGCGTGACGAACCCGGCCGTAGCGGATCAGGTCGTCAACCACCCGCTTGGCCATATCGATGGGAATCGAGAAACCTATTCCCTGGGCCTGCCGGGCAATCGCCGTGTTGATACCGATCAGATCACCATTAATGTTGATCAGGGGTCCGCCGGAGTTGCCCGGATTGATCAAGGCGTCGGTCTGGATGAAAACGGATGCGTGTCCATGCTCGAGTTGAATCCGCCGCTGGGTCGAACTGACGATACCTGTGGTAATGGAATGGCCCAGCCCGAGCGGGTTACCGATGGCGATGACGGTCTCCCCAAGCAGCAGGTTGTCGGACCGTGCCGGGGGTAAAAAGGCAAACTCTTCTTCTCCCGCGATTTTCAGTACCGCGAGGTCGATCCGGTCATCCTGACCGATCAGAGTGGCCTCAAGCTCCTGGCGGCGGTCAGGCAGAGCGACGAAGATCTTCGAGGCCTTGTCGATAACATGGGCATTGGTCAGGATGTGCCCCGCCCGATCGACGATGACGCCCGAACCGAGCGATTGGGTTGTATAGCTGCGCGGCGGGAGCATCTCACTGAAAAACTGCTCGAACATCGAGTCTCCGAAACCGAAAAACGGCGAACTGCGCCGCTCAACAATCTGCTCGGTTCTGATATTGACCACCGCCTGCCGTGCC
>PKUD01000162.1 GCA_002869695.1 Desulfuromonas sp.
GCGGATGAAGACTGTCTCTATTGCCATATCCAGAACCGACCGGAGCATCCCACTGCACAGGGGAGCAGTTTCGAACTGGTCACGCAGGGCGCGGCGCTCTGTTTCATCTGTCACGAGTCCATGGGCGAAACCGTGGTTCATGACCCGGTGGCTGAAGGGGAGTGTCTCAGCTGTCACCAGGTGCATGGCGGAGACAATCCGTTTTTGTTGATGGTCGGTGAAGACCGCTCATCGCTCTGCTTCGAGTGTCACGACGAGACCCCCTTTACCAGGAACTTCCGCCATGGACCGGTTGCGGTCGGGGCCTGCAACAGCTGTCATAGCCCTCATGCGTCTGACCACCAGGCGTTGATGAAAAAGCCGGTTCGCGACAGCTGTCTTGGCTGTCACGATGATTTTGCCACCCAGATGGCGGCTGCCTCCTTCATTCACCCGCCGGTGCAGAATGCGCTCTGCACCGATTGTCATGACCCGCACTCCTCGGATTACCGCTTCAGCCTCAAGCAGGAGATGACCGAGCTCTGTTTCAGCTGTCATCCTGACGTCGGCGAGCGGGCGGCAACGGCCCAGGTCAAACACCGGCCGATGACGCAGGAGGGGAGTTGTGCCGACTGCCACTCCACCCATTTTTCCCAGGAACATGGTCTGCTGTCGATTCCGGAGCAGAACCTCTGTCTGACCTGTCATGGGGCGGATTCTGAGCTGGAAGATATCGAGCAACAGATTTCCGGCGAGAAAAACCTGCACGGGCCGATTCGCGAAGGGCAGTGCGGGGACTGTCATAATCCCCATGGTTCTGACTATTATCGTCTGCTGAAAGGCAATTACCCCGAAGGGCGCTATGCTCCTTACCGGGAGGGAACTTATGACCTCTGCCTCAGTTGTCACGAAGAGAATCTGCTGCGTTACGCGGATACGACCCTCTACACCAATTTCCGCAACGGGGATCTCAATCTGCACTTCGTCCATGTGGCCGATGTCAGCAAAGGACGGACCTGCCGACTCTGCCACGAGCCCCACGCGAGCGCGGGGGAAAAACTGATCAACCGGGAAGGGATGCCGTTCGGCAACTGGAAGGTCCCGATCGGTTTTGAAGCGACCGAGACGGGCGGCAGTTGTGCGCCAGGCTGCCATCAGCAACTTGGATACGATCGAGAAAACCCCGTGGACAACGATTTTCAATCGTTTACCGATTAACGACGACCCAGCTACACAGGTGAGAATCACGCCTCAAAGAGGCTTTTATTCACGCTCAAACATATTTCAGACCGGAGTTAAATGATGTTGTTAAAAACCAGAACAAAATTGCTGTTGATGTTATCTGTTTCTCTGGCCGCCTTGCTTCTGCAGGGGTGTGGGGGGAAGGTGCCGGTTGCCGACAGTGGGCCCGTTTTTTTTCCACCTCTGCCCAATCCACCGCGGATTCAGTACCTGACCCACATCGAGAATTCGAAGGAGTTTCTCGGGGAGAAGGATAAGTTCTCCATGTTTGTCTACGGTTCCACCGAGCAGGAACAGATCCGTCGCATTCAAAAGCCGTACGGGATTACGACGCATGGCGGAAAGATCTATGTTTGTGACCTGGGTGGTCAAAATGTCCTGATTATCGATCCGGTGAATAAATCATTCGAGCCAATCAAAGGGAATTACAGCCTTGGAAAATTGATGAAGCCGGCCAGCCTGACGATCGATGATGAAGGGAACATGTATGTTGCCGACACCATGCGCCGGGATATTGTCGTCTATAACCCCGCCGGTGAATATATTGCCTCTTATGGCAAGGAGTTGGGGATCAAGCCGGTGGATGTCAAGGTGGATGAGAAATTCGTTTATGTTCTCGATATGCCGTCCAATGAAATCAAGGTCCTCGACCGTAAGACAGGCAAGTACCTTAAAAGTATCGGCAAGGCCGATGGCAAAACGGAAGGAATCTCTCTGCCGACCGCTATGGCCATGGGGCCGAAGGGCCACCTTTATGTGAGTAACAGTGGTTCCGCTCGTATCCTCAAGTATGACCGTGACGGCCACTTGCTGGACGCTTTCGGTGAAATGGGCGACGCCTTCGGCATGTTTGCCCGCCCCAAAGGGATAGCCGTCGATGATCAGGAGCGGATCTACGTGGTGGATGGCGGCCATCAGAACGTGCAGATGTTCAATGCCGATCATCGCTTGCTGATTTTCTTTGGTGACCCCGGGTTGAACCCGGATCTCAGGAAAGGTCTTCTGAATCTGCCGACGGACATCGCAGTGACTACCGACAACCTGGAACACTATAAGCAGTATGCTGATCCTTCCTTTGAACTGGAAAAATTGCTTTTTGTCGTCAACCAGTACGGCCCTTACAAGATTGCGGTCTACGGACTGGGACAGTTACGCAATGCTGGAGTTGCAGGGTCCGCTAACTGATT
>PKUD01000117.1 GCA_002869695.1 Desulfuromonas sp.
AAATTTCTTCATCTCACTTTATGGTAAACCCTATCGGCCAAAGCCAGGAGCAGACAGATGCATGCAACCGTTAACGGAGCCAATATCTACTATGATGACCATGGACGTGGACCGGCAGTTCTCTTTATCCACGATTTCCCGCTGAACGGCAAGATGTGGCAACCACAGGTCGAGGCGGTTGCTGAAGCTGGATTCCGAGTCATTACCCCCGACCTGCGCGGCTTTGGCAACAGCGAATTGAAAACCGGTGCCGCCGCAATCAGCACTTACAGCGAAGACATAGTCGGTCTGCTCAATTTCCTGGGTATCGGCAGAGCGGTCATCTGTGGCCTCTCTATGGGCGGCTACATCCTGTTCGATCTGCTTGAAAACCACCCTCAGCGTGTTGCCGGCGCCTGTCTGGTCTCAACCCGTCCGGTTGCCGATGACATCCATGAACGAGCCAAAAGGAGTGAATTTCTGATCGCGCTGAACAAGGGGCAGGTCGAAAATGTCCGCGAGGAACTGTTCAACATGCTGATCGGTGACCGCGAGGAAAAGATATCAAAGAGTTGCAGGGAAGAGATCCTGAACCTGACCCGTGGCGCCACTCCCGCCGCACTGATCAATGCGATCCTTGCGATTACCCGCCGCAAAGATTACACCTTTCAGTTGAAGAATATGAGAATTCCGACATTGATCATAGGGGCCGAACAGGATCGAATCACCCATCCCCAGCACAGCGAGATTATGGCCCGCCAGGTTCCCAACTGTTACAAGTCAATTAAGCTGAACTGCGGCCACCTGGTAAACATGGAAAAAGTTCAGGCTTTCAACACACACCTGATCGACTTCCTCAGCAGGCTGAATCCGCAATCAAAGAGTGGATTACCGATCATTCAACCTGCAATCTGATGCAAGCCGCCTTACCACGTCAAAGAGGGTGGCCAGGCAACCCTGGCCACCCTTTTCCCAGCACAAACTTAGAAAATCTGGCACAATAACATAACTCACTTTACTTCCAGAGCGGATCAGTCCCGGGAACATGCATGCAAACATTTTCAACGCCACAGGGGGAATTCCGTCTTGCTCGCTTCCCGTTACGCAAAAACGACCCGCTCCGTGCCTGGGATGCGGCCGACGCCCACCTGCTCAGTGAACTTGCTGAATCCGACTCCGACTGGCAGACCTCATCCGTGTTCCTCTTAAACGACAGCTTCGGTGCTCTTGCTGTGCCGCTGTCTCCCAGCAGTCCGCAGTTTCTCTCCGACTCATACCTTTCACACTGTGGCGTGCAGAACAATCTGCAGCTGAACAACCGTCCGGTGGACTCTGTCAGGCGGTTGACCAGCCTCGAATCTCCACAGGGAGTTGTCGATCTGGTCCTGATCAAAATACCGAAGACACTGGCCCTGCTTGAGGACCAGCTGTACCGTATCCGGCCGCACCTGCATGCCGCGACCCGGATTATCGGTGCCGGGATGGTCAAACAGATCCACAAATCAACACTTCAACTCTTTGAAAGAATCATCGGACCGACCAGGACCTCATTAGCCGTACAGAAATCCCGTCTGATCCACTGCTCCTTCAACCAGCAACTTGCTCCCGGCAAGTCACCCTATCCGACCAGCTACCGTCTTGAACACTCCGACCTACAGCTGGTCAACCACGCCAATCTTTTTTCAAGAGAACATCTCGATCTAGGCACCCGCCTGCTGCTGAATCATATTCCGGCCGGATCAGAAACCGGACGGATTGTCGACCTTGGATGCGGCAACGGAATCCTCGGCCTGCTTGCCGCAGAACGCAACCCCCACGCCGAGTTGGTATTTACAGATGAATCTTTTATGGCGGTGGCTTCGGCAGAGTTGAACTTCAGGGGCCGATTCGGCAGCGGGAGAAAAGCACAGTTCTTGGCCAGCAACGGCCTTCAGGGAGTCCCTTCCGGCAGCGCCGACCTGATTCTGAACAACCCCCCGTTCCATCAGCAGAGAGCTGTCGGCGACCAGGTCGCCTGGGAGATGTTCCAGATGTCGAAAACGGCCCTCAAAACCGGCGGCAGGCTATTGCTGGTCGGCAACCGGCATTTGGGCTATCACGTCAAGCTCAAGCGACTGTTCGGCAACTGCTCCGTGATCGCCAGCGATCGCAGGTTTGTTGTTCTGGAGACCCATAAGACAAAGTAAGCAGTTTATCCCTTGAATGAGAGTTTATCCTTTAGCGGCCCGATAGGTCTTGAACAGTTTCAACCGATAGTAGCTTTCCCGCTCCCGTTCAGCCAGGTACTGTGAAATGTCTCTGATTTCATGATGAAGACCGGGCAGCACCCGTTACTCTAATACCCGGATTCTTCGAGTGATCCTCAGCAATTCTTCGCCAAGGCGTCGAAACATTCCCTCATAGCGGGCGATGGCCAGCATCTCCTCGACAATCGTTTCGAACAGCTGCATCGTCTCGTCCAGGTGTTCCGTAGTTGCTGGATAATCGTAACCACGGTCAACCAGAGATCGGCTGGCGGTTTCAGCTTCTTCCAGATCCCGATAGCGGATTCCCAGCAGGTTCATCTCGACCACCTTAACGCCGAGGTGCCTTTGACTGATCAGTGCCAGTGATGCAATATAGTCCTGTCCCTCCAGGCCAATGCTGCACTGTAACTCTTCAATACCCTTGGCGTAGCGATTGCGGGTCTGTTCACGTGAAGCGACCAGCGGGCGACCGATCTCAAGAAACTTCTTGATCAATGCCTGGCGTCGACCCTTCAAGATTCCGGCACAATTAAGCACCGCCCGGCGACGATCCTTGAGCAGCAGAAGATTGGTTCTGGTCGGTTGAATCATGTCAGCTCTACCTTGTATTCCTTGAGAAGTTCACGGCCGAGATCAAGGGTCTGAAAGATATCTCGTCGTGCTTTCCCCTGATGAACAAAGCGCTTTTCGAACTCATCTGCCATTGTCAGGACCACCCGATCCTCTTCCAGCAGCCCCTCTTTGCCGACCACCGCTTCCAGTTTGCGCAACTCACGCCCCTTGGCATAGGTCTGATAGAGCAGATTAGCCACCTGCCGATGATCTGCCCGGGTCAGGCCCTCGCCGATTCCGCTCTGCATCAATCTCGATAGGCAGGGCAGCACGTCGATCGGGGGGAAGATCCCTTTTTGCTGCATTTCCCGGGAGAGCACGATCTGTCCCTCGGTGACATACCCGGTCAGGTCGGGAATCGGGTGAGTAATATCGTCCTCGGGCATGGTCAACACCGGCAGCATGGTTACTGAGCCCGCACGTCCATGCAACCGCCCTGCCCGTTCATAAAGCGACGCCAGATCGGAATACATATAACCAGGATAACCACGCCGGCCGGGCAGTTCTTCGCGAGAGGTGGAAATTTCCCGCAAAGCATCACAGTAATTCGTCATGTCGGAGATAATGGCCAGCACATCCATGCCATGATTAAAGGCCAAATCCTCGGCGATGGTTAGGCCCAACCGTGGGGCCAATAAACGTTCAACCACTGCTTCGCCGGCCAGATTAAAAAAGGCGACAAAGCGGCTTGGCATCTTTTCCAGGGTCTCACGAAAAAAACTGTACTCGTGATAGGACAGTCCCAGCGCGACAAAGACAACGACAAAATCCCCCTCCCCGGGCAGGCGAGCAGAGGAAAGAATCTGCGCCACCAGCTCCTGAGCCGGCAGGCCGGCGCAGGAAAAGATGGGAAGTTTTTGACCTTTGATCAGGCTGTTGAGACCGTCAATGGCAGAGATCCCGGTCTCGATCATTTCATGGGGAAACTCCCGGGCGACCGGGTTAATCGGAGCCCCGGATACTGCTCCCCAACTCTCGGGAATATACATCGGGGCATCATCGAGGGGCTTAAAAGAGCCATTAAAGATACGTCCCAGACATTGCCGCGATAAGGGGGCCCGCTTCACACTGTCGTGAAAGGTCACTGTGGTCTTTTCCAGATCCAATCCGTACGTTTCGCCAAACACCTGGATAAGCACCTGCTCGGTGTCAATCTTCAGCACCTCCCCTTCGAGAAGCTGGCCGTTCGGGGCCACCAGGGTCACGGTTTCGCCGATGCGGGCCGAAAACACCCGCTCAACAAATACCAGTGGTCCGCGAATAGCGCTGATGGACCGATAACAGTGTTCAGCCAGCCGCATCACTCTCCCCTTGAAGAATATCCGATAGCAGAACCCCGTCCTCCAGTCGCTTTAGCGCATGATCATATCTGTCAAGAATCGACGTAATCAGTTGCACTGTCTGCTGCGGGGAGGAGAAGGCATCAGCAGAAAAACTGTTCTGACAAAGAAAATCCCGCCGCACCCGATCAGCCACTGACATCAGCAACCGGTCACGGTCCTGCAGTCCTTCCATGCCGACCACCTCAACCACTTCTCGCAGGGCATCCTCCTGCTGCATGATGTCCTGGCAGCAACGTTGCAGGTCGGTCCAGCGCTTATCGACCTGTTGACGAAAATAATCAGCGGCCTTGCTGCCAAGCAGCGAGTAGCTCTGGGTCCAGTTAATGGCCGGGAAATGGCGGCTTTGCGCCAATCCCGTATCGAGCATGTAGAAAGCCCCCGCAGCACGCAAGCAGGCCTGGGTGACAGGTTCGGAAAAATCTGCCCCGGGCGGTGAAATTGCCAGGATCATGCTCAATGACCCCGTCTTGCCACTCGCCAACTTCACCACACCGGCCCGTTCAATAAATTTGGCGAGTCGTGAACCCAGGTAGGTCGGGTATCCTTCTTCACCGGGGATTTCCTCCAATGCTGACGAGATTTCCCGCAAAGCTTCGGCCCAGCGGGAGAGGCTGTCTGCAAGAAAAAGAACATCGTAGCCCATGTCGCGATAATATTCTGCCATGGTCACTGCGGTAAATATCGAGGACTCACGGGCTGCAACGGGCATATTCGAGGTATTGGCGATGATGATGGTTCTCTCCAGCAACGGCCGATCATTGGCATCTCGCAATTCGCCGAATTCAGTCAGCAGGCCTGCCATCTCGTTGCCTCTCTCGCCACAACCGACATAGATCACCACATCGCTATCGGCAAACTTGGCGATGGTCTGTTCCAGTACGGTCTTACCGGTGCCAAACCCGCCGGGGATGACCGCCACCCCACCCTTGACCATCGGAAAAAGAAAATCGATGCATCGCTGTCCGGTTATCAATGGCTTCTCGGCCGGACATTTACGCCCCTGAGACCGTGGTCGCCGCACCGGCCAGTTTTGCCAGCCAAACAGCTGCTGCCCGTCTTTCAGCCTGGCAAGTGGTTCAGCAAGACAGACCTGGCCTTGGGCAATCTGCTCTATCTCTCCTGCAAAAGCCGCAAATATCGGATGATCGAGGTGGCCTTCCCGCACCAGACCTATCTGATCTCCAATATTTACCTGCTCGCCCGCTTGCATGTGCGGGATAAAATCCCAGCTGCGCTGGAGATCGAGGGATTGAATCTCGCCCGCACTGTGGATAAAGTCTCCACTATGCCGTTGCAGGCCTTGCAATGGCCTTTGTAGACCGTCATAGACTCCCCCCAGCAATCCCGGACCGAGCACGGCCGTCAGAGGTGCCCTGGCCCCAACAGCCGGCTCGCCGATACTCAGACCGTGGGTATCCTCAAAAACCTGGACAGTGGTTCTTTCCTTTTCAAGATGGACGACTTCCCCGGAAAGCCTGGCATGGCCGACATAGACCCTATCGTAGAGCTGCAGGCCGCGCAGATCAACGCTGACGGTTGCCCCTGAAATACTGGTCACAATGCCCTTCATAGTTCCAACCGCACGTGGTAGCCGAGTGCCCGGTTGATCAGACGCTGCAGATAATCGTCCGCTCCAGCGTCGCGCTGAGGGGCCGGTAAGGTGACAAGCAGCCCTCGCCAGCTTTGTTCCAGGTCACTGTAATGCTTTGAGTCAATCGCTCTGACCAGCCGTTCATCTATGACCACGACCCCCACATCAATATCGGCAAGAGTTTGGCGGAGCAATTCTTCAGCCTGCTCCGTGGTCGCCGTCAGTTGAACAGTTCCGGCAAGGCTGAATCCATAGCGAGCATCTTCTGGTGTGATAAAGACCACCTCTTTCATCCCGCAGTCTCCTCGACCCTAACTTGCTCCACCCCGGCCAATTCACGCCCCCTGGTCCTTGTTTCCAGCTGACAGCGCCAGAGGTAATCGATCACCACACCCAACTGCAGAGGATCCCGTCCGCCCCGTCTCAACCTGGCGCTCAAGCCACGGAGCAGGTAATCCTCGACTCCATCTTCACTCGGACTGTCCACGAGTTTTGCCTGCTTGCGGATCAGCTCCAGTAAAGAGGTCAAATTCTTTTCTGCCCAGACCTTTTCACATGCCGCCGGGGAAAGACCACCCCCTGAAAGAATCGGCGGTGTCACCGGAACCTGCCAACGGAGATGTTTGTACATTGCCTGCAGATTGCGCATATCAAGCAGGTAGCGGAGGAATTCCCTGACCTGCCGCGAACGGCTTCGGGCTATCCCCTGCTGCAAGCAGCGACCAACCAGAACTTGTTCCAGCCCCCCCGGACCCTCCCTTAGATAAGTCTTGGTCAGATCGCTGAAATAAGGATACTCTTCTGCCAGGAAACGTTCCAACGCGGCAGTCAGCAGGGCAACCTGTTTCGTTTCTCTGAGCACTTTAATAATCTGGGGTTGTAGAAGACTCAATTGCAATTGCGCAAACATGGAGGAGGGATCTCCGGCGGCCATGTAACGCAGAGCGATGATCAGAGTTTTCAACTCAAAATATTCAAAAACCGGCAATAAACGGTTTCTGAGTTGTTGATTCATCTCTTCGTAAACCCATTTATATTCCAACCTTAAGTCTGCTCGAGGATCCGCCGATCTGCCCCATCGACTCTTTTCGCGCACATCGAGTTCGGCCCGGCGACTGCGGATTCTGGCATAAAGATAATCGCTGGGCGCTCCCGGGGCAGCAATCTCATATAACAGCTTCATTCTCATCCACCATCAACCGTAATTCCTTGAATATATCCGGTAGAAGTTCGGGCCATAGGTGCTCAAGCCGCTTCTCCAGACTGTTCACAATGATAATCCTGCTCTCCTGGTTATCAACTTTGAGACCTCCGCTAATCTCCTCTGTGGGCACAATCTCGGCAGATGGAAAGCTCGATCTTGCCAGCTCAAGATCCCGTGGGTTGACCAGAACCCTGCACCAGTTGTGCTCAGGGATTTCATCTAC
>PKUD01000182.1 GCA_002869695.1 Desulfuromonas sp.
CCGTGTGGCAACCAGAACAACATGCTCCAGCCGAGATCGGTAGTCATCGCGCACTCCGGGCAGATGCAGCGTTCCCTGCAATGCCGTGGCCTCTGCCAAAAGAGTGGCGGCCTTTCCTGTGAGCCCCCCGCCATCCGTTTCGTTATGGAGCAGCCCAGGAGACTGTCGGACTTTACGGATCATTGCGAGAAATTGGCTGTTCGAGGGCAGATTTTCGATCGTTTGAGAGCGAATAGCCATAGCTATTTGTCGAAAAGAATCGGGAATATGGACCGATCAGACGGTTTCGTAGCAGATTCATGTAAAATCCGACAGCCTCCTTATCACAGTATCTTCTTCGACCATGTCTTCGGCGCGAGCGGCCCGTCTATTTCCAACTCCACATTGTGTAAAAAAGGCCGGGGTCCGCGAGATTTTACCCAGTCGATCATAACGGATAATCCCTCTTCGAGTTTCACCTTCGGCTGGTAAGCAAGCAGTCGTCGGGCTTTGTCGGCGCAGCAGTTGGCAAAGACAACCTCCCGGGGGCGTCCATCGATCCGGTTCGGTTGCAGATCAAAATCGAGGAGCCGGGCGATCATGGCTGCAAGCTCGTTGATGGTCAGAAACTCATCGTCGGGACCGATATTGATCACCTCCTGGACACAGCGGTCGTCTGTGGCCATACGCAGCAGCGGATCCACCACATCGGAGATAAAACTGAAGCAGCGTCTCTGATTGCCGTCACCGTAGATATAGGGTTGACGTCCTTGCAGCATCAGGTTGATGAAAATAGCGGCCACGTTGCGATAAGGATCGTCGTACCGCTGCCGGGGCCCGATGATATTGTGAGGAACCGCCACCACCCACTCCATACCGTGGGTTTCGGCAATATTGACAAGCAGCCGTTCCGCACTCCATTTGGCGATACCGTAGGGATCCTGAGGAGCCGGCACCATATCCTCGGTAAACGGAACCTCATTTGTGCCGTACCTGGCCATGGACGAACAGAGAACGAAACGCTTGACTCCTCCGGCCGCAGCAGCGGAAACAACTCCACTGGTCGCCGTTACGACGTTCCGGGTGACCAGATGTGGGCTGAATACGGAGAGGCCTTCATAGGCTGTGGCAGCGCAATGGAAGACAATATCGACGTCTTTCATCAAAGCGGCCAGTGGCGCAAAATCATTGCAGTCGATTTGATGAAACAGAGCGCCACTCGGAACATTGTCAAGGTAGCCACCCGTCAGGTTGTCACATCCCGAAACCCTGTACCCTTCAGCCAGACACCTGTCCGCAATATGGCTCCCTAAAAAACCTGCTATCCCCGTAATGAAAACTTTTTTTCCGCTCAATTGAAGCACACCATACCGAATTTTAGAACCTGAATGAGTGAATGACCCGGCGAATCATAGCACAAGTCATTGAATCGTCTAAGCACTCCAAAAAATCTCCGCTGAACCTATGAAAACTCATCGGGTCAAACCTGGACAAGGGACATCATTGCAGCAGTTTTCGTCTTTCGCACATCTCGTGATTTACGACAGAAGTGAATACCTGACTTGACTGGTTGCGATTGCTTGGGGTTTAATTTTAATAAACCACGACAAAGCCAAACCTGTTGTAAGGCAGCGACGGAAAGCTACGGATCATTCCCCACCTACTCCTCAGACAGCCGAGCTGCCGAAGGATGAAAATCCCAAGGTGAACCCGGCTTTTTTCTTGCTCGGGCACAGCCGACAAAACACCAATAAGGAGAATGATTGTATGGCAACTGTCCTGTTTGTGCGTGCCAAATCAAAACTCGAACCGGCTGCACTAGAAAATCGACTCCTCGAACGCCGGCCCCGCTTTTTTCAAGTTCCTGGACTGGTTCAGAAAATTTATGGACAGGATGAATCTACCGGTGATGTTTGTGGAATCTATTTTTTTGAAAATCAAAGTGCGCTTGCGGATTTTCGTAACAGCGAGTTGGCAAAAACAATCCCAACGGCTTACGAGGTAGAGGACATAAGGCTGGAAGTATATGAAATTCTTTACCCCCTGCACCCTGATCGCGGACCGATAAGCACTTAGTGTGTCGAGCGAATCACTAGCAACCAGCTTTTTTGATAACTTTACCCCCGATGGCGGTGGATCGCCATTAGTAGACTGGGCATTTTCGGGATCTCGAATATCGTGACTCGCAAGGTTCCGAGTAGCTCATGAAATCTACGCAACTAGGTGCGACCTAGGATTCGTATTTCATCTCTCCCGACAACAGTCCAGCCATCCGACCGCTTAAAGAATAATACCTGTTTGTCAATCAACAGAAGCTGTAACTCCTCTTTGCTAACCAAATCTTCCTTGTCACCTTTAAGAATTACTGGAATAAACATAGATTGTGCCCCATTCTAATTCGTCACATTAAGCGTACATTGGTTGCAACAGTAGGCCTGCCTGCGACATCCTGAACCATTGAACTTAATTCAAAAGAGCCCCACGGATTGACCGTAGGGCTCTTGAGGATGTCAGCATTTGTAATAACTTTTTCTACTATTTGCGAACATTAGATGCTTGGGGCCCTTTTTGACCCTGTGTGACGTCAAAGAGCACACGGTCTCCCTCGGCTAGAGATTTAAAACCCTCGCCTTGGATTTCGGAGTGATGAACGAAAACATCATCTCCATTCTCCTGCTCGATAAAACCAAAACCTTTTGCATCGTTAAACCACTTTACAGTACCTTCAGCCATCTTGTTATCTCCATGCTCCCCTGTGGGAACGCTTTTTGTTGTGCAAAAAATATCTACGTATAAATAAAAAACCACGCAGCCGTAAGAGGTCTGCGTGGCATATTCGTGACTTATTCACTATAAATCTAGCCTAACAAATTATCTCTGCACAAACGTTTATGATATGTACTTGTACCACGTACTCCAAGATCAATACAAGGGTACCGATCAAGCCCCCCTGATATTAGCTCATCGATAATACTTGATCCAATTTAATCTGGCCCTTAACACTCTGTTCACGTCTTCTTGCCAATTTAAACGTTCCCGCTAAAGGGCTTAATTCGCACCTCTTTTGAGTCCGAAGTGTTGTGACATTTTAAAAATGGCTGTTGTTCAATTGAACGGCATTGGCCTTCCAAAGGTCCTTAGATAATTCAACAAGAGACATCGGACGACTTATCGGAATCTGGCAAAAGAATGGCCAGCCCGATATTCCGAGCTGGCCGTTTGTCTGCCTGATCTCTGGTGGTTTGCAGGACGGTTCGGTAACACGTCAAAACTCTGATGCCTATATGTCTCAACTGACCACATTTTCCTATATCAGCAATGATAAATCACATTTCTATCTGATCCAGAGGGAAAATCGGTCTTGGTACATTGCGATAGGGCAATCGGCCGTAGCGTGGAGTGCAGAGCGCGCCACTGTCACAGACGATTATTTTTCCCGCAATCGACTCGAACGCAGCACGGAAGTGTTGCATCGACTTAACTGCCACAACATCTTTGCTCTGCGGGTCGATACCAAAGGCTTTAAATTGTTGCAAGTCGAGTATTTGCCGGGGGATGGTGACCACCAATACCTCAATGCCGCCAATGCGTATCACAGCGCTGGGCCCGAAACTGCCGTGGAGACCGTGGACCATGGGACCATCGCCAGTAAAATGTCCATCGCTGAGAGAAACGAGTTCAGCATCTACGGCGAGCGGGCCACCACCGAACTCTGGATCGGTCTTTCCGCCAAGCGTAAGCTGGACGTGTTCTCCAACAACAGCAGTCTGCAGCGCCTGTACGACCTCGCTATCCACCATGGGGGCAAAGCAGGCGTTGGTCACACCCGCAGAAAGCAATTCACGCAGTAGATCCGTTGAATCACCGTAGCCACCAGCCCCGGGATTGTCGGCATAGTCAGCAATGACCAGTGGCCCCTTGTCAGGTTCGTAGGATGCAGCGATCGCTGCCGACTCGGTTACGCTGAGATAGTCATTGAGCACCTCGAAGCGTCGCTTCCAGATATCATCGGCGATGGTTTCGGCGAAGGTTGTGTGCGCAACAAAATCCCCCTGCCCGGTTACAGTCACCGTTGGGCCAACCTCTCGGACATCGGCGCTGGCAAACCCGGCATTGACGCTTACGGCAAAAACATCCGCCTGCTTCTCATACATTCGCGCTGCGGCAATGCGCTCAATCATCGGGCCAATATCGGTCCGGCCACCATTGACTTCTTCGAGCATCGGTCGGCTGACGCGGATCGTCTTTGGCTTAATTTCGCCAGCCATTGTCCGCTGAAGAATATCTCCAGCCTGACGGCCGATGTCGCGCATATCGATGTGCGGGTAGGTTTTGAACGAAACAATGATGTCCGCCAACTCGCACATCCGTCTGCTGACATTTGCATGTGGATCAAGGGTGATGGCTATCGGCATTTCATTGCCCACCAGACTACGGGTGCGCCGCAGCAATTCGCCTTCGCCATCTTCACGGAAATCGAGCCCCATCGCTCCATGCAAACCGAGCAGTAAGCCGTCGTATTGATGATTTTTGATGCTGGAAAGAATCGGCTCACACAGCCAATCAAAGGCTTGGCGCCTTATTTTTCCGCTTGGCCCGGCGGCGGCACTGAGGATATGAGTGACCTGCCAGTCGTGCGCCCGGCCGGCATCCAGGAAACCGGCAAGTTCGGTATTTTCTGCGCCCCGTTCTGCAATGGCTGTGGCACCCATCAGTGCATAGCGTGCCATAAAGGCGCGTTTGCCAGTTTTATGCAGGCTGAAGGAATTTGTTTCATGGGAAATTTCCGCAGTCAAAACATTGAAGCTCATCAGACAATTCCTTGCATAAAGGGAAAGAATGCTTCGAAGACGAAAGTTGAACTTACCTGAAAAGCATTTACCTGCGATTGCCACCGAGCGTGGCTCCGAACTTTTCGAGAACCTCAAGTCATTCATCAAGAGCAGGTCAGGTTCCATGATATACCACACAGGAGTTTGTGACGGCTTTCTTTTCCCTTGCGCAAAAAAGAACTCAGCTTATTCTGGTTCGTTTTGCGTCAAACACTTCGTTCATCTATTATCTCGACTTCTAAATTGTCGATTTTTCGATTCTTTTCTGTTTTTAATCTCACGTTGTGTTAAAGTTAAAAAACAATCACGCTCAGTGGGAATTTAATTTCCACAGCAACCAACCTTAGTTGGGACTTCTCGTTGACAATCGACCAATTCTGGTCGGCACGATCCCGTCGCCTCCTCTGAGACTTATGCTCAAAGGAGTAGCCATGTTAGTTGTCCCTCCCGTCTTGTCATTGAACACCCCTGCCCCCCCACTTAACCCTGTTTCCACGAACAAAGTATCGATCTTCACACCATCTCAATCTGCTGAAACAACTCCACGTGTCGCCACCGCAATCGTCTATTGTGAAGCTAATTTTGGTGATATTGATGGCAAAACCGCCAACGGTCTGGTTAGACGGTCAGAGAAATATAAAATCCTTTCGGTTATCGACAGTGAAAAAGCTGGTCTGGATACCGGTATGGTCCTCGATGGCAAACCTAACGCAATCCCCATCTGTCGCGATCTCGCTGACTCACTGACACAGGCCGGGTCATTGCCTGATTTCTTTATTTTTGGCATGGCACCATCGAGCGGTATGCTCTCGAAGCACGAGCGCGCCCTGGTGCTTGAGGCGATGAGTCACGGTATGAACGTCATCAACGGTCTGCATGAGTTCCTGAATGATGATCCGGTCTTTGCCGCAGCCACTATCGCCAACAAGGTGGAGATTCTGGATGTACGCAAACCCAGAGATAAGAAAGATTTGCGCCTGTTCAGTGGCCGGATCGCCGAGGTGACCTGCCCAGTTATCGCCGTGCTCGGGACCGACTGCGCCATCGGTAAACGCACCACAGCAAACATAATCACCAGTGCTCTCAATGAATCGGGCATCAAAACAGTGATGATCGGTACCGGCCAAACCGGTTTGATCCAGGGAGCACGTTACGGCGTTGCGCTCGACGCAGTGCCATCACAATTCTGCGCCGGCGAGCTGGAAGCGACCATCGTCGAAGCGTTTGAAAATGAGCAGCCCGATGTCATCATTGTAGAAGGGCAAGGTGCGCTGAGCCATCCCGCTTTCTCCTCCACCTCATTCATTCTCCGCGGCAGTTGCCCCAATGGCGTTGTGTTACAACATGCGCCACGGCGAAGTGAACGCTGTGACTTTGAAAAAATGGCTATGCCGACACCGGCCAGTGAAATCAATCTTATCGAGACCTTTGCCGATACAAAAATCATCGGCCTGACAATTAACCATGAAAAAATGAACGACACCGAGGTGAGTTCGGCGATCACCCAGTACGAACAGGAACTGGGCATCCCGGTCACAGATGCTCTGACCAGTTCGCCTGTGCGGTTGGTGGAAATGGTGCTTGCGGCCTTCCCGTCTCTCAAGGAAAAACAGGCCGCTAACGCATGATGTCGGCACCGAGGCTCGTGATCGACCTCGAAAAAATCTATCATAACGCCCACACTCTGGTTGATCGTCTGGCTCAGAGGGGTATTTCGGTAACTGGCGTGACCAAGGCAGCCCTCGGTTGCACAGAGATCGCCGCGACGCTGCTTGAGGCGGGGGTAACACGGCTGGGTGACTCGCGCATCGAAAATATTGAATCAATGCGTATCTGCCAGCAGACAGCCCCAATGACACTGATTCGCTCACCAATGCTGAGTCAGGCGCAACGGGTTGTCAGGTTTGCTGATGTCAGCTGCAACACCGAAATCGACGTCATCAGAAGACTCTCACTTGAAGCACAACGGGCAGGATGTAACCACGGGGTCGTGCTTATGGTCGAACTGGGAGATCTCCGTGAAGGGATTATGCCCGACGACCTGTTGGGCTGCGTCTATGAGACGCTCAGCCTGCCGAATATCGATTTCAAAGGGATCGGCACCAATCTCGCCTGCCGCAGTGGGGTAGCGCCTGACGCCCGGAACATGGCAATGCTGACCGAGCTTGCGGAACGGATCGAAACAACTTTCGGCGTCAGGGTCGATATCGTCTCGGGGGGCAATTCTGCCAACCTGCAGTGGGCACTCAGTGGTGCGGAGATTGGCCGGATCAATGATCTGCGTCTGGGGGAAGCAATTCTGCTCGGCTGCGAAACCCTCCATCGTCAACCGCTCGATGGATTGCACACCGATGCTATCACGCTTACTGCCGAAGTGATCGAAGCGAAACTCAAACCGACTCTGCCATCAGGCCAAATTAACCAAAATGCGTTCGGAGAGACACCAGTCGTTGCAGACCGAGGTCAGGTCACCCAAGCCATCCTTGCGATTGGCAGGCAAGATACCGACCCAGATGGACTGCAAGCAGCTGCCGGAATAGAGGTTATGGGAGGCAGCAGTGACCACCTTATCCTGGAGTCCGAGCACGACGACCTTTCTGTTGGCTCAGAAGTGACCTTCTTGCTTAATTACAGCGCGCTGGTCCGCTCGATGACAAGCCCCTATGTCACCAGGGTTGTGATGCCCGCATTAGACCAATAACAAGTTTAAGCCTGGAAGAATTGTGAGCATCGCCCGGCCCGATACCTCCAGGTGGAGAATTGTCGGACACTGATCAATCGTGATTTTAACCCATACCCGTCATTCAGTCATTTCTGTCCCGGATATTGTCCCACATTGTTTTGCGGGTCAGAAAACAGAACAGATCAGTCGTTACAGTACGTCGTAAGTTTCGAAAATGCCGTCTACAACTCAATTCTGTATTTTAGCCTTCCAAAAGTCCTTGGTTTTGAGACAGAAATCCCACCGATTATTTTTAACCGACATTGGTATTGATGATCATCAGCCCCACTCATCATGAGAGTTTTTGTTGACCTGATTTAAAGCATCTTCTAGGTTTGATGGGCCATCAATTTTTCTGGGCTCAAGAATGATGGAAACTCTATTTTTCAACGGACTGTTTGGCCGCTAAGTTTACAAAATGACCTGAAAAGGAATTGGAATGTCGATAAATAAAACACTGGGAGAGTTCATCATTGAAAAACAAGCTGACTTTCCCCACGCAACAGGTGAATTAAGCGCACTCTTAAGTGCGATCAAGCTTGCTTCAAAGATTGTTAACCGCGAAATTAACAAGGCTGGTTTAGTTGATATTACTGGTGCCAGTGGTGTGGAAAACATTCAAGGTGAACAGCAGCAAAAACTCGATATGTATGCGAACAAAATATTTAAAAATGCATTAATCGCTCGTGGTGAAGTGTGTGGCATCGCATCTGAAGAAGAAGACGATTACGTTTTTTTTGACAATAAAAATAGCCGCAACGGCAACTATGTTGTTCTTATGGATCCACTAGACGGCTCATCAAACATCGATGTGAACGTCTCTGTTGGTACAATCTTCTCGATCTACCGCCGAATATCCCCGACTGACGGTCCCGTAGCGATTGAAGATTTCTTGCAAGTAGGCCGAAAACAGGTTGCAGCAGGTTATGTGATCTATGGTTCTTCAACCATGCTTGTTTTCACCACGGGTAATGGTGTTCATGGTTTCACGTATGACCCATCGATTGGAGTGTTCTGCCTTTCCCATGAATCTCTCACCATCCCGAAAACCGGTAAGATTTATTCAATCAATGAAGGGAATTACGTCAAATTCCCACTCGGTGTAAAAAAATACTTGAAATATTGCCAGGAAGATGACGAATCAACGAACCGCCCTTATACTTCGCGCTACATTGGCTCCCTGGTTGCTGACTTTCACCGTAACTTGCTCAAGGGTGGTATCTATATTTATCCTCAAACAGCACAGGCACCATTCGGTAAATTACGCTTATTATATGAATGCAATCCAATTGCATTCCTGGCAGAGCAAGCTGGTGCGCTAGCGACTGATGGCTATCATCCCATTCTTGACTTGAAACCAATTGAGTTGCATCAACGTGTTCCTTTTTTTACGGGCTCACCGGAGATGATGGATACAGTACACCATTTCATGGCAAAGTTTAAGGAAGGCTAATTACCTTCAATCGTTTCCAGCGCCTGACCGCGGCGGGTGTCAAATATTGTGACACTTCAAAAATGCATGCCGTCCAATAGAGGCTCATTGTCCCTCCTGAAATCCTGTCTTGGCTATCAACAGAGAATCGCAGTTCTTGCCCCTGATAGTTTGCCTTCTATGTAATCCATTTGTGCGTCTGCCTCGTCTAATAAATAACAGATAGGCAAACTGTTGATTCTTGTCAATTCATGCACCGGCATAGGTTATGCCAGAAAGAGAGGCCATATGAGAACGAAATAGTTCATCAGGTGATGTCTTCAGTGGAGAACCGTTGGGGCGGTTCTGTTGCTGCGGGGTATGTTCATGCGACTGCCGCTGAATGCTCTTACTGCAAAGGAGATTCGCTATGAGTAAAATGACTGCTACATTGATTGTTTGTTTTCTCTTAATCCCGGTTCTAACCTTCGCCCATCATCCTGCTGCAGATATTGTTGATGAAGAGATTTACGCATTGATAAACGAAATGGTATCTGACACGCCGCATGCTGATTTGGAATTTATAGATATGGGCAACGTCGACATTACGATTATAACGACGGATACAGTCAGTGCTGCTGAAGATTTGATCGACGAGGGTCTTTTGGCAGACATATCGCTACTTGATGGAGACGTGACAGTCTCAGTCGAATTTATCCCTGAATCCGCCATAGACTCAATAAAACTCACTTTATCAGCAAATGAAAAAGACAACGAGAAAGGCAAGGAGAAGAAGATGAAGTGGAGCGAGTGGGGTGGGCCCGTCAAGATTACCGTTGTGCAGGATTGTACTTCATGTCTCGACTGATCGAGAGGAACTGCCTATCCTAAATATCGAGCAAAAACAGCCTCTGGTCCTGTTTAGGTCCGGAGGCTTTCTTTATTTCTGGGGCAGGATTGTTCGTGAGTGGGCATCCAGATGATCTGTGGTCGGGTTCCTCTCCGGGGGCCAGGCCCGACCTGGCCTTTCTGATATTACGTCTCGCATGTCGTGACATAAGCAGAAAGCCGTCGAAACAATTCCGGTGGCTTTCGTGTTCCATCTCTTCGTGGTTTTGAGACTGCCAAGCATTTTGCATTATAATCGTAGCAACAGGCTATAATTGCGACGCTCAGACATTGCAACTCGGGGCTTGCAGTTACAAAGAAATCATCGGACAGGGAGCGTGTCATGAAAACAACCAAAATGATACTTCGTAGTCTTCTTTTGAGTACATTCCTTTTTTGGTACGCCATTGCCGCCCAGTCTCAGGTTCCACCTTCTCCAGCCGAGACCTCAGCTTACACAGGTTATCTGGAAGCTGCCTCCAGGAATGATGAAGCAAAGATAAAAGCTTTGGCCGCGCAAGGGATGAAACCTGACATCAGAGATGGGCACGGACGCACACCACTTCATGTCGCAGCTTTTGGTGGACACCATGCGGCCATGCGTGCCTTGGTGGAAGCTGGGGCTGACCCCAACGCCCTGGAAAATGATCGTTACGACATTGTCACGATTGCTGCTGTTGACAATGACGTACCGACTCTCAAACTCGCCCTGGAGTTGGGGGCAAGTGCGAAGAACATTACCAGCCCTTATGACGGCACAGCTCTTATAGCCGCTGCCCACCTGGGCCATGTCGAAGTAGTAAAAATTCTCATCGGAGCGGGAGCCCCTCTGGACCATGTGAACAATTTAGGCTGGACGGCACTCATAGAATCGATTGTTTTGGGGGATGGCGGAACTCGTCACACTGAAACCCTCAGGGCTTTGGTTGCTGCAGGGGCAGACGTGAATTTAGCTGACAGAAGTGGGTCAAGCCCTCTTTCTCTGGCACGCTCAAGAGGATACAAAGAGATGGCAGATATTCTTGAGTCAGCAAGGACACGTTAACTCTCCAGGAGAACAAAAAATCTATCAAGCATCTAAAGTCGTTACACAATTATGCCCCGGCATGATCCGGTGCTTCTCTGCTCTTGCATCTCACATGTCGTAAGTTTTGAAAATATTTCTCCAACTTTTATTTGGGTTATAATTCCGAATTCTTTTACCGGATTCCCTCTTTCACGAGGCGGGGTTCCATCCCAGACGCCGGCACGATGAACGCACGCCACACGGACATATTCAGCCCTCAAGCGACAGTTTGAATCAGGGATGATGTCCGCCGGGTGTTCCCGCAGTTGAAAACGATTGTATGTTTTCCCTGAATCAATCCCCAAGGTGCGGTAACATTTATCTAGATGTTATCGTAGATCTCGCAGCCGCTTGCGGTTTCGGAGAGTCACCCGCCGGTGCTTCCGGGTCTTCTGGAGTTTGCTGAACCGATCTGAAAAAACATAAATAAGGACACGAAATGTCGTCACAAGAAGATGGCCTCTACATCGCCCTGTTAAGCATTCACGGTCTGATCCGCTGGCACAATCTTGAACTGGGCCGCGATGCAGATACCGGGGGACAAACCCTTTACGTGGTTGAGCTGGCGCAAGCCTTATCGGCTCTGCCGGGAGTTGCCAGGGTCGACCTGGTGACGCAACGGGTGGTGGATAAGAATGTCTCGCCCGATTATGCCGAGCGGATTGAGCCGCTCGCCGACAACCTGCGGATTGTGCGGATTGATGCAGGGCCGGATGAATATCTGGCAAAAGAGCAGCTTTGGGATCATCTCGATTTCTTCATCGATAATCTGACCGGCTTTTTCCGTGACCAGGACGCGGTTCCCGATATTCTGCACAGCCATTATGCCGACGCCGGTTACGTCGGCTCCCATCTGGCCAGCCTGCTGGGGATCCCGCTGATTCATACCGGTCACTCCCTCGGCCGGGTCAAACGCAGTCGTCTCATGGCCAGCGGTCTGAACGCACAGCAGATCGAAAAAAGCTTCAACATGAGTCGGCGGATTGAAGCGGAGGAGCAGACCCTGGCGACCGCGGAACGGGTGATTACCAGCACGCATCAGGAGATTGCCGAGCAGTATGAGCTGTATGACCACTATCAGCCCGACCAGATGCGGGTTGTTCCACCGGGGACCAATCTCAACCAGTTCACACCGCCGAGCGGCGATGAACTACAGACACCCCTGTTCAAAGAGATGACACGTCACCTGAAAAACCCGGACAAGCCAATTGTGCTGGCCCTGTCACGCCCGGACCGGCGTAAAAACATCAATGCGCTGATCGATGCGTTCGGCCAGTCCGAGCAGCTTCAGGATCTGGCCAACCTGTTAATCATCGCCCGCAACCGGGACGACATCGACGATCTCGAAGAGGGCGCCCAGGAGGTCTTCCATGAACTGCTGGTCACCATCGACCGCTACGATCTGTATGGCAAAGTGA
>PKUD01000143.1 GCA_002869695.1 Desulfuromonas sp.
CAAATGCGCATAACCACTCACAAAACGGCTCGCCAAACCAAGAGTGCGGCAGATCTCGACAAAGAGTGCTGAAAAGTCACGGCAGGACCCTTGATGACTCTCTATGGTTTGTTTCGGCGACTGTACCCCGGGTTCTTCGCGGACGGTGTAGGTAAAATGTCTGTTGATGTCTTTGCACACCTGATCGAGCAGAACATAGGTCTGCATAGCCGGTTGATCGAGCCCCATCTGGATGAGCCAGTTGCGCATGGCCTCCCCGGAATTAGGATAGACTGGTTGCAGAAAGGGCTGCAACTCAGCTCTTTCCAGGGGGCCATATTGAAACGGATAGTTGACAGCATAGTCCTCAACGATAAAGTCGAGGGGATTCTCCTCATAGTGTTGAATCACAACCTCGCTGGCAATGGAAAGCGATTGTGCCGGTTCCAGAAATTCGACAACGGCCATCGAATTGTCGAGTGCATCCCTGTGCCATTTAACTTTATTCGCAGGAAAAACAGTCAGAGCCGAAGACTCGATATGGACTTCAGGCCCTTCCCGGGGTCGTAACAGGAGTTGATGTGGCTGAAGGGTTACGGTGTTAGAAAATCGGTATTCCGTTAGATGGGAGATTTTTAGACGGCGCATGCAGGGGGTCCAGTCGACTGAAGCTGAGATCGCAGGTGGATATAGAAAGACATTATTTACCCATTGTTTTCTTCATCTCAGTCTAACAATCTATTGTGAATGATCAAGTGCCCATTATTCAAGAAACGTGACTCCTCATTGACCGCAGCAGCCTGTTGTTCAATGGCCTGGGGCTGGTTGTGGGTTGGTTTATGGCTGCCCAACGATCATAGCTGGATAGACTGGTTCTTATGTCCGGACCACTTGGGCAAATTGTCCCGGACGTCAGTCACTCGCTGGCTATAGAAAATATGGCAGCTTGGTGTGAATGAATCCGGTGTCTTGGCACCTTGCCCGAAGTCAAACAGCGTGGGGAACGCGAGCCACATCCTGCGCCCTTCATCGGCAATCGGGGTGCCGCACTGCTTACAGCTGACCTTGCAGGGCAGGATGCGCTCATCAATGCCTTGCTCGCTATTAAAAAAACGCAGCTGATCCCATCCGGCAGTGAGCCTCACGTGATGTTTGTGAAAGATGGCCGCCCACTGCATAGGAGCGCCATGCAGGATCTGGCATGCTCTGCAGTGACAGAGTTTCGCATCCACGGGCTCAGCGCTCACTTCGTATCGAACCCTGCCACAAAAGCACGCAGCCCGGAACTTTGGTTTGAATGTCGAGTCATCAAGGGACGCATATTCGGGTCCGAAACGGTTCTGAGCAGAGAGCATCTTAAATCCCTCCAGGACGTCCAGGTTTCTTCCAGCGTGAGGTCCGTGTGGTTCTGTCTATGGCAATAGCTTAACAGGTGATCTCAGGGTAAGGTATTCTGTTCCCAGAATGAGCAGGGTGAATCGACTCTGCAAGGGAGACTGTGATAAGATGCTGGCAATTTCCCTTCAGCCGGGAGACGGACATGTCCGACAATCGCTGTGAGGCGTTTAAAAGGAGTGAATACATTCCAGGCGACGATATGATCGTCGCTGGGGTCCCTAAAAATTCACTCGCCAGTCTTCTTCTGTGTGTGTATGGACGAACGAAGAGGGGCCTGTGTTTACCATAAGCGGTTGGCTGTAGACACAAAATACTATGCCGCGAACGTTGACCTGTGTCTCCATGCCGACCGTAAAGACTAGTTCTTCCCGCCCCTAAGTAAATTAAGTCTCAAAGTAACGGGTGGGGCAAAATCGGACAGTTGGCTCCCCCCTGGCTCACTAGTATAAATTTGGCACGTCGGGTTCATTTCCCGCAGGGGGCTTTTTCGTTGGTGATGTTTGAACCATCCACATTAAACATAACGTCTACCGTTTCCCTTTATTGGATCGAGGGCGCGGATATACCTGCAAAAGAGGTTGATGAACCATGACAGAGATCACCATCCAAAGACCTGATGACTGGCACTTGCACTTTCGTGATGGTGACATGCTGGCTGAAACGGTGCCGGCCACCGCTCGCTGCTTCCAGCGCGCAATTGTGATGCCCAACCTGGTGCCACCTGTGGCGAATGTCGAGATGGCTTTAGCCTACTCTGAACGGATAAAGCAAGCTCTTCCCGCAAGCCACAGCTTTGAACCCTTAATGACTCTGTATCTGACCAATGGCACAGGCCTGGACGATATCCGCCATGCCAAAGCCGCCGGGGTCGTTGCGGCTAAGCTTTACCCGGCAGGTGGTACGACGAATTCCGATGCCGCTCCCGGTGATTTGGCAACCATGGCTCCAGTGTTTGAGCTGATGCAAGAGGTTGACATGCCGCTTCTGGTCCATGGTGAGGTCACCGACCATCGCATAGATATCTTTGATCGCGAAAAAGCATTTATCGATCGGCACTTAGCAAAAATCGTGCAGGACTACCCTCGCTTGAAAGTGGTGTTGGAACATATCACCACAGCGGATGCGGTTCAGTTTGTGGTCGACGCGTCTCAATATGTTGCCGCCACGATCACGCCTCAGCACTTGCTGTTGAATCGCAACGATCTGCTGGTCGGAGGGATTCGTCCTCACAACTTCTGCCTGCCGGTGTTAAAACGCAACACCCATCAGGACGCGCTGCGGGCTGCAGTGGCGTCTGGATCCGACAAATATTTCCTCGGTACCGATTCTGCTCCCCATGAAAAGCACCGCAAAGAGAATGCGTGCGGTTGTGCCGGTTGTTACTCCGCCTGGAGCGCTCTTGAACTTTATACCCAGGTATTTGAGGAGCTGAACGCTCTTGATAAACTGGAGGGCTTCGTCTCCCATTATGGCGCAGATTTTTATGGACTACCGCGGAATCAAGGAACCTTGACCCTGGTTAAAGAGACATGGTCCGTGCCGGAAGAGATCATTTTACCGAACGGGCGTCCGATTGTCCCTTTTTGGGCCGGGCGGGAAGTCCACTGGAAAGTTAACCTCAGCGCTTAGAGGAATCCACTGGTCTCGGTGTGCTCTACTCAAAGCTCTACTGATTCATCGCCGGCTGGAATGAGTGCCGGATTGATTTGAATAAATTGCGATATCGTCCAGGTTCGGGTACCTTTGTTCTATAAACCTCTATCGGAAACTGTTGTCCGGGGAAAAGAGCGGCCTTGGTGAACCCCTCACGTAAAATAACTGCTTTTACATGCCTGCTGGTCTTCTGCCTGGCGCTTTACGGGTCCGCTTTTGGCTCGATGGGGTGTCATTCAGTCGGGGAGGGGTTTCAAAGCATAGAATGCATCAAGGCCCACCACCCCCATGAGGTTCCACATATTGATGAGGGCAACACGAACCTTTGTGCCTGTGATCGGTTGGCCTGCCGTCTCCTCGAATCCCGCTCCCGGGTGAAACGATTAGGTTCTGAGCCCGGTCCTGAGGCCCTGTTCTCGTCTGTCGATATTTCCGTCCCATCATCAGAGCGGTTCCCCGGGCGCCATACGGGAAATCCCCTCCATCTCCCTGCACGGACACTGGCCATGCTCCGGACGGTGGTTCTGCTGCATTAAACGCTCATTCCTGTCTGTCCTGTCCCGGGGCCACCAGCACGACTGCATGCCGGGGAGCAATGTGGCCGGTTCCATTTGCCAGGTTATAGCTTTGTTTGTTGAAGGGAGAACAGATCATGAGTGAGTTCCTTGAAAGCATCGAAAGATCAGTCGATTATCTCAGGAAGAGATATGCCGCAGATCTTCCATTGCTGATCGATTTAGAAAAGAAATTAGATTATCTGAAAACCCGAAAGAAAAAATCACCCCAGGATAATCCCTTTGCTGTTAATGAGGCCGATTAAGCTTTTTCCGGCGGTCCGCAAGAAGAGAGCAAATCCAATATAGGTTATACAGTCAAAGCGCCCTGCCGAGAAATCGGCCGGGCGCTTTGACTTGGCATCGGGAAGACTCCCCTCCAGTCGAGATACAATCTGTTCCCGGCTTCCAATCCAACCATGGAACCGGGAAATTGGCATAAGAATTTTATCCAGAATAATAGTTGCCTTTTCCACTCCCCAATTGCATTTCCACGGGCCTTTAATTGCCTAAAGAGCAAAGACTTTATCACCATTAAAGTCGCGTTTATTTGTGGTTTTAGTGGGTCCTGAAGAGAGGATTATTTAATTTTAATCACCCGCGACCGACTGTTGCCGATAAACAATAAAAACAGTCAATTATTTATGGATTCATTAATAGCGTGTACTAATTTTTTTAAAATTTTGAGGTGCCAGCTTGACAGCTTAACAATCTATGCTTAATGAGAAGGATAGAGTTGCGACAAGTATCTGATTTATAGCGTTATTTTTTATATATGAATGAGCTGAGTAGGGGAATAAATCCCATAAAAGATATCCACAAACTTCAGGAATAAGTGAAGAAAAGTAATCCATTTTGATGGAGGCTGGCATGAGACGGTATCGCAAGTACAGAGGTTCTCGCTTTTTTGATCACAAACCCCTCTCTTCAAAAACCAGTCGCCACCACAGGAAAACAATCTTCGAGCCGCTTGAACCGCGGCTCTTGTTGTCTGCGGATCTCCAGCCATTTGCTGGAATTATGGCTGACGCGATCGATCAGCTGGATACCGATCTGGACAATTTTTTCGATTCAGTGTCCTTGGATTACGACCTGAATACTCCCCTACCGCTGTTGAACCAGGTTGAGGGCACGATCGATGACGCTTACAAGAAAGCGCCGAGCATCAACGATCTTCTGTCGATGACCGTCAATTACAACTACGATCATGATCTTGCTGACGGGAATGAAGCGACTATCGGTCAGTTGGATGACGACCTTGACGGCAAAGTTGAAATAACGGAATACCTGCAGCAATTCATCGACGACATTTCCGACGAATTGGACAGCATCGCTGCCGGAGGCACCTATAATCCGGCCAATTTTGCTACCTGGCTCTCCAGCAACCTTGATTTCAGCATTTCTACCCAGGGACTTACCTCAAGTGATGTCGGTTATGAGGCCGTCGATATTGATGTCACCGCCAGCTATAGCAACACCAATCAAAACGCTTATGACCTGCACTTTGACCTGACCGCGACGAAGGTTCTTCCTATTGACCTGGGTCGGGCCGCAGATGACTACGGATTAAGTTTCCCCGAAGGGGTAACGGCAGAAGCAAATGTCGCTTTTGACCTGGACTTTGGTGTCCTTACGTCCGGGGAGAGCGCATCGCTGAACGATGATGTCTTTGTCGAGTTGAGCAATCTCACGGCCGGGGCCCTGGCTGATTTCAATCTGAATGGCATGAAGTTTAACCTCGGGTTCCTCGGACTCGAAACCTACAAGGACGGTACAGACGATTCCAACATAACTTTGGATGTCGAAGTCGGAGCAGATGCGTTTGATCCAACCAGTCCGGCAGAGTTGGGGTTTACGGCATCGCAGTTCGGTGATCTGTTCACTAACGGCACCATGACTGCGACCAATGCGCCATCATCCTATGATCTGACCAGTGATGCGGAATTCATTCTGCGAATCGGTGATAGCGATGCAAGAACCGTCAAGGTGACCGACAGCCTGACCAACGGCAACGGTGACCTCAGCGCACTTATCTTTGATGTCAATGCGGCCCTCACTACGGCCGGTCTCGGTGATGTCGTCGAGGCTGACAATAACGGCGGGAAAATTAGACTTTCCGTGGTCAGCCAGAACTTTGACGACCTGGGTTTCGCAAGTGAACTGACCAGCGACGGTGTGGCCCAGACTGCTGCTAATCTCCCCACTTTTGATACCGCCATTCAGTTTGTTCTTTCTGTTGATCATGCGACCCCGCAGCTTATCTCGATTACTGCGACGACCCCCGCCCAGGGGATTGACGTCATCGTTTCTAAGCTGAATGCAGCACTGAGCGGGACCGGTGTGACTGCAAGTAAAGAAGATATTGAAGCCGGATCGGGAGAGGACTTTCGCGTCAAACTGGATCCCGGCTCACAGCATATGCAGGTCAGTAACAATCTGACCTTCGATTCCAAAATTTCCTACTCCGACCTGACCCACACATCAACAGCCGATCTTCTGAATTTTTCAGTGAATAAAGCTACTGCCGAGATTGATCTGAATACCCGGATTATTACTGGTATCGATGGTCTGTCCGCAAGCGGTCTGGAAATCAACTTCACCGGTGATGCCTTTGGGCAGGTGCTCGACAGCAGTGCTCCCGATACCAAGGATCAACAGCGGATTTACTTGGCACCCGGCACCGACATCATCTTTACCGGCTTTAATGACCTGCTCAATTTCAAGGATTTTTCGGCATCAACAGTTATCGGTCAGATTCAGAAGCTCGGCAATTGGCTTGGCAGTGTCGGTAGCAGTGAGCTGTTCTCCGTTATCGATGTCCCTTTCTCAGAGGGGGATCTGGCCGACGTTCTTGATTTTGCCGACCTGATTGCCGATGCGCTGCTGTTTGACGACGGTGATGACGGTATCGGTGGTGTTACTGACACGGATAAACTTCTGACGCTGCTGGATGGCGCCCTGGTGCCGAACTTCACCAATGCTCAGGAACTCGCAAGCGCCCTCTCAGCATCGGGTCTGAACCTTCTCGAGACGGCGATAGATGGCACGCCCCTTCACTATGATAGTGTGACCAATACCCTCACTTACGACATCAGCATTGAGCACGACCTGATCGATATTCTGCTGCCGATCGACTTCAACTTTGACCTGGCGCCGCTGCTCGACATCAGCAGCAGCTCCCAAGTGGTCCTTGACGCCACTGGCAAACTTCAGGTGACCCTGGGCCTCGACCTCTCCTCTGCCAGCGGGGGTGAGCTGCTCGGCACCACCACGCTCGCCTCCCTTGACATCGATATGAGCGCAGTAGAGATGGCTCCTGCGCTGACGGCGCTGAACGGACCGAGGATTGTCTATGGACGCCTGACCAACGACGCGACGTTGGAGATTGCGGTAGGGGGAGATCTCTATCGGGTGACCGTGGATGCCGATAATGCGAACGATGGGGATACG
>PKUD01000197.1 GCA_002869695.1 Desulfuromonas sp.
AAAGCGGAGACCCTAGGTGGGCAAGGCAAGTAGACATAGCCAGTCTTTCCCTTTGCATGGTGGCGCTATGTCTCTAATTCTTCGACCAGCAGAGTCATAAACTCTCCGGCACTTTCCCGGCAGACTATCTGGGCAAGTTCGTCGTACGGTGTTTCGGTGCGGTTGATAAATATCAGCCGTGCACCGTTTTCGGCTGCAAAAGGAGGGACCGAAGCCGCCGGATGAACTTCCAGCGCGGAGCCGATCATCAGCATCAGATCACTCGACGCCGCCAGCGCATAGGCGGCATCCATCGCCGCCGCCGGCATGCTCTGGCCGAATGAAACGGTCTCCGGCTTGATCAGGCCGTCACAGCCGGGACAATGAGGGTCGAGGTCATCGGCCTCGAGACGCAGTTGAATCTCCTCAATTGGCCATCGTCGACCACAGTTGAGACAGGCAGCACTGCGATTTGTGCCGTGCAGTTCGATGACGTTGCTGTTGCCGGCCTCCTGGTGCAGACCGTCGATGTTCTGGGTGATGACTCCGGTCAGCTTACCTCTTCTTTCCAGTTCGGCCAGGCCTTCATGGGCCGGGTTGGGGCTGGCTTCCAGCAGCGTCGGAATCAGTTCGCGGCGCATGCTCCAGTACTCCTGGCGTGCATCAGAACTGGCAAGAAATTCAGGATAGGTCACAATCCGGTAACGGTCCCAGAGACCCCCCGGGCTGCGGAAGTCAGCGAGGCCGGATTCGGTCGAGATTCCTGCTCCGGTAAAAGCGGAGACGGTCCGGGCCTGTTTCACCAGCTCGGCCGCAGCCTCCACCAGTTGCTGAAGTTCAGACATGGAATCACCTCCGTATTGTTTTAATCTCTGGAAAGACTTTATTTCTTTCTTCTTTTCGGTTTCGTGCCGCTACTTTTGGTTTCTGACAGGTAGTTGCCCAGGAACTCCTTTTTGAATTCAAGGTATTCTCCCGATTCGATCGCCTTGCGGGCACCGGCCACCATGTTGAGATAGAAACGCACATTATGGATCGCTGAAAGGGTGGCGGATAGGATCTCGTTGGCGTTAAACAGGTGATGCAGGTAGGCACGGCTGAAATTGCGGCAGCAGTAACAATCGCAGGCCGGATCAACAGGAAAGAAATCGCGACGGAAGTTGCGGTTGGTCAGACGGATCTTGCCGCGGCTGGTGAACAGGGTCGCGCTGCGCGCATAGCGGGTCGGGATGACGCAGTCGAACATGTCCATGCCCCGTTCTATGCTTTCCAGAATATCTTCCGGAAGACCGACCCCCATCAGATAACGCGGCTTGTTTTCGGGGAGAAAGGGCGCCGTGTATTCGACCACTTTTTTCAACAGCTCCAGGCCTTCACCAACACTGACCCCCCCCACCGCATAGCCGGGGAAGTCCATGGCGGTCATCTGCTCGGCGCATTCACGGCGCAGATCATCGTAGACACTCCCCTGGACGATGCCGAACAGGGCCTGGTCTTGGCGACCGTGGTGTTTGAGACAGCTTTCCGCCCAGCGCAGGGTCTTTTTAATCGACTTGGCAGAATAGTCATGAGTCGCGGGGTAGGGGATACATTCATCAAAAGCCATAATGATGTCGGCGCCGAGATCGTTTTCGATCTGCATCGCTTCCTGCGGGCCGAGAAAGATCTCCTCACCGGTGATCTCATGACGGAAGTGGACGCCATGTTCGCCGATCCTTTTTTTCGGCAGAGAAAATACCTGGAAGCCACCGCTGTCGGTGAGAATCGGTTTGTCCCAGTTCATGAACCTGTGCAGGCCACCCGCTTTTTTGACCAGCGACTCGCCCGGTTTGAGGTGCAGGTGATAGGTGTTGGCCAAGATGATCTGCGCCTCGGTCTCCTCGACCTGGGCAGGGGTCATCGCCTTGAGAGCGCCATGGGTGCCGACCGGCATGAAAATCGGAGTTTCTATCTTACCATGCGGGGTATGCAGACGGCCGCGGCGGGCACTGCAGGTCGGGTCGGTGGCCAATAATTCAAACTGAAACATTCAGTTGTTCTCCATAATCCATAATGTATTATATGTATCCGGCCGCCTCGAATCGTGGGCGGTATAGACGTATATCAGAATCATTATAACAGCGCAATCAGGCAGGGGCACAATGTCCAATCTTTTCCCGGTTCCCGATAATCTCGGTCAGGCCGAATACGCACAGTTGTTCTTTCACCTGGAAGCCAGGGAGTATTTTGACCTGCCACCCCTGGGGTTGCTGAGGCTCCGCCGCGAGTTTCGTCTGGCAAGCCGTTATTTTGGTGAATCGGGAGAGTTGCTTCTGTCCGAGCAACTCCAGGGCATACTCGATCCGCCGCTGCCCGATGATCTCAAACTGCGTAAACTGGTGCAAAAGCCGGCACCACCCTTTGTTCTGTGTCCTGATCTGCAACGGGCCGGGTTGGTTGAACCGGGGGCATGGTTGGAGCTGCCGGTTCTGTTTCTCGGCAGCGGTATTCAGATGATCGAACCGTTTGCCCGGATGCTGCAGCAGGTCGGGAGCCAGGGACTGGTCAATGGCCAGGGGCAGTGTGAGCTGGTGACGGTCGAAGTTGAGGATGCCAGCGGCAGGCGAACCACGCTTTGGAATGGCGGCCCCCTGGAAGACGCGCTGCCACCGGTGGTCAACGATCTTGGCTGGTGGCTGGAACGTCAGCCCCCGGAGTGGGACGATCTGTCCCTGAGGTTTCTCTCTCCGTTACGACTCATGCGGGCCGGTAAGCCGCTGTTCAAGACGAGTTTTGTTGAGCTGTTTCCGTTTGTGCTGCGCCGTGTTACCGCGATGCTGGCTGCCCATTGCCATGTGGAGACAGTCAGCGATCCATCGGCGCTTCTGGGTGCCGCGTCCCGCGTCGAAGAAACTTCCAATCGGTTGCAGTGGCGCGACTGGCGCCCGCTGACTTCTGATGTCGGAGGTCAGGACCTTGGTGGACTCAGCGGTACGCTGGATCTGTCCGGCAGCGATCTCGCCGAACTGCTCTGGGTGCTGCGTCTCGGAAGCTTGCTGCAGGTCGGTAAAGGGGCGCCATATGGTGCCGGACACTATCAGGTTTCTCGCAGCATCGGCTAGATATCGGGAGTTGTTAAGCTTTTTTGTGCAAAGCTCTGTTGTCAGGGTGGTCATCTGCGGTATAATTTTAAAAAATCCATGCTGAACTTGCTTAGTCGTTACCGCTGAGTATTCCTTGGCGGATACTTGGCAGGGCCAACAACCACGGGAGGTCTGTTATGAAAGATGCGTGGGAGGAGCGGAAAAAAGCGAAAGAGAATGAATACTTCATCAAGAAGGATCATGAACTGATCAATCAGATGAAACATCAGACCGAGGAAGAATTGGCCAAAGGGTACAGCAAGGGCCGCTGCCCGAAATGCTCTGAAAAGATCGAACCGATAACTTTTCGTGGCGTTCCCATGGATCGCTGTCCCGGTTGCGGTGGTGTCTGGCTTGGCCCTAACGATCTGAAAATTCTCGCTGAAAAGGATCATCGGACCTGGTTCGATTTCTGGTTCCGTCAGGATGAGACATCGACGTCGGAGAGAGGAAACTGACATGGGGTGGTTTGGTTTTTTATTGTTATTGGTTGTTGTCGCCGGAGGGATTTATTTTTACCAGAAATTGCTGGTGATTGAACAGGAAATCCGTCGTGAACACGCTGATTTGCATGCGCAGGTGGACGATCCTGCTGATGCCGTGGTCAAGCCGGAAGTCGCACCGCCGATTTTCAAGGAGCAGGTCCGGCTTGAGCCTGATGACCTCGAAGAAGAGGGTAGGGAACCGGTAAGTCTGGAAGACGCCCTGCTCAAGGTGATTAACGATCTGCCAGGTTTGCTGCAGACGGAACTGTATGCACTGTTTCCTGGTGAAGAGCGGAAACGCCTGCAGGCGATCCTGTTGCGGCTGGATCGAGACGGGAAGATCAGGCGGGAGAAGAAGAAGAGCAGTTACCGGGTCTTTCTGGCCTGATTTAAATCAGGATTCTAATCAATTTAAGAACAGAAAAGGCTCCCCGGAAACCGGGGAGCCTTTTCCTTCTCGAGGCCAGAAACCTGGCTTAGCGCAGGTTGTAGAAAACCTCTTTGCCGTTGAAAACCGCGGTCTCGTCAAGCTCATCCTCGATCCGCAGCAGCTGGTTGTACTTGCAGACGCGGTCGGTCCGGCAGAGGGAGCCGGTTTTGATCTGGCCGCAGTTGGTCGCCACTGCCAGGTCGGCGATGGTGGTGTCCTCGGTCTCGCCGGAGCGGTGCGATGCCACTGCAGTATAGCCGGCGCGCTTGGCCATCTCGATCGCTTCTAATGTTTCGGTCAGGGTGCCGATCTGGTTGACCTTGATCAGAATCGAGTTGGCGATCCCTTTTTCGATCCCCTCTTTGAGGATCTTGGTGTTGGTGACGAACAGGTCATCGCCGACGATCTGGATCTTGTCGCCCAGTTTCTCGGTCATCAGCTTCCAGCCGTCCCAGTCGTTCTCGGCCAGGCCGTCTTCGATGGAGACGATCGGATAACGTGCCACCAGGTCTTCGTAGAAGGCCACGGTTTCCGCTGCCGTCTTGAGGGGCTGCTGCTCGTTGGCGAAGTTGTACTGGCCGTCCTTGTACAGCTCTGAAGCGGCGACATCCAACGCCAGAAGGACATCTTCGCCGGGCTTGTAGCCGGCGGCCTCGATCGCCTCGACGATCACCTGCAAGGCTTCCTCGTTGCTCTTCAGATCAGGGGCGAAACCACCCTCGTCGCCAACAGCGGTGTTGTACCCCTTGCCGCTGAGCACCTTTTTCAGTGCATGGAAGATTTCTGCGCCCATGCGAAGCGCTTCCTTGAAGGACTCCGCGCCGGCGGGCATGATCATGAATTCCTGAATATCGACATTGTTGTCGGCATGCTCACCGCCGTTGATGATGTTCATCATCGGCAGGGGCAGTTCCTTGGCATTGGCGCCGCCCAGGTACTGATAGAGGGGGAGGCCGGCATCTTCTGCAGCCGCCTTGGCACAGGCCATCGAAACACCGAGCAGGGCGTTGGCGCCGAGCTTGCTCTTGAAATCTGTGCCATCCATCTCCAGCAGCTTGCGATCGATGCCGATCTGGTCACTGGCTTCCCAGCCGATCAGTTCCGCGGCGATGACTTCGTTGACATGGCCGACCGCTTTGAGAACGCCTTTGCCGAGGTAACGGGACTTGTCACCATCTCGCAGTTCCAGCGCTTCACGCTCACCGGTGGAGGCACCACTCGGGACCGCGGCACGGCCGATCACGCCGCTCTCCAGGGCGACTTCAACTTCCACTGTCGGGTTGCCGCGTGAGTCAAGAATCTCCCGGGCATAGATGTCGATGATTTCACTCATTGTTATTCCCCTTGATACAAAGAAGTTAACAGGGTATCGTCCTGACAGAAAATCCGTCGGAACCGTGTCAAAAAGCAGTGGACATTTATAGCACAAGGCGGGTTCAATTGAAGTCAAAATTTCCATTCTTTTAAGATTAGTATTCAGATGGCCCCAGAACTTTCAATTATCGTCCCGATCTTCAACGAAGAAGAACAACTGCCCTGCCTGTTGACTGACCTGATCCGCCAGCAAGAGGTCGATTTTGAACTGCTGGTCTGTGACGGCGGCTCACGAGACGACAGTCTCTCCAGGCTCTACTCAATGCGCGACCAACTTCCCTACCCGGTGCGGGTTATTGAGTGCGAAAAAGGTCGCGGTCAACAGATGAACACCGGTGCAGATGCCGCTTCGGGAGAGTGGTTGTTGTTCCTGCATGTCGACAGCCGCTTTGATGATCCGCGTGCTCTACGCCATGGAATCGACATCCTTGCGACAGATAAACAGGCATTGGTCGCCGGGCACTACCGTCTGCGGTTCCGGCGTTCAACCAATGAGGATGCTTTCGGCTACTACTATCATGAGTGGAAAGCGCAGCTGGATCGTCCCGATTGCCTGCACGGTGATCAGGGGATGTTGATGAGGCGGTTAACCTTCCGCACCATCGGTCTGTTCCGCAAGGACTTGCCGGTGATGGAAGATACCGACTTTGCAGAACGATTGCGTCAGCGCGGGCGTTGGATCCTGCTCCCGGAGGAAATATCCACGTCAGCCCGCCGTTTTGAGCGGGAAGGGCTGAAACAAAGGCAGTTGATCGGCGCGCTGATTATGAACTTCAGAACTATTGGCTGGACAGGGTTCTTCTCCTCAGTCAGGGATGTATATCTCCCTCATCAGGAAACCGGCCGATTGCTGGTGTTGCCCTTTTTCAGGCAGGTCAGGGAATTGCTGGCCCGCAAGGCCCCGAGGGACAGGCGCGCAATCTGGTTTCGCAGCGGTTGTTATATTCGGGGTCACGCCTGGCAACTCGCGTTTTATCTTGATGCGAAACGCGCATTCCGGCTCGGAACGCCAGCCGGAGAAGGCAAGCTGTTTTACGTCAGGCTGTTCGAGATGCCCTTCAACCTGCTGACCGACAACCCCTTGGGGAGACTCGCTGCGACGATACTGCTGAAACTGTGGTTTCGGTGGACCTACTACCGGGTCTGGAGTCGGGAGAGGGACATCGCTGAAACGCTTAAGGAGCCGGCTGTTAACTGATCAGCCACGTCCGGGTGAGGTTGTGTCGCGATACGGCGGTTGTTCGGCATCTGGGTTTTATGTTAAAGATTCATCTGATGATTACTAGACAGTTCTGGACAAGGAGAGAAAAGTGTCTGTTGACCACAATGATTTCAAAGTAAAAGACCTGGCGCTGGCCGAATGGGGACGCAAGTAGATCGAACTTGCACAGGTGGAGATGCCCGGACTGATGGCGCTGCGAGAAGAGTACCGCGACCAGTTCCCGTTGCAAGGAGCTCGGATCACCGGTTCGTTGCATATGACCATCCAGACGGCGGTGTTGATTGAAACCTTACTGGAACTGGGTGCCAAAGTCCGCTGGTGTTCCTGTAACATTTTTTCCACTCAGGACCA
>PKUD01000167.1 GCA_002869695.1 Desulfuromonas sp.
ACTGCCGGGGCTTTTTTTGTGAATTGCACTGACTGCCAGTCTTTTATGCCTAGATAAAAAATGTTATTGTCAAATTGAAGATTGTCCCTGCCCTTATTCAGTAACCAGAAGTTGAAGAAGCGTTCCAACTCATGAAACATAAAACACCGCAACCGGTTTTCCTGAAAGACTATTGCACTCCTGCATATCTTATAGAAAGTATTGACCTTACATTTGAACTGGAGGGGAAGAATACCAGGGTCCACTCCGTTCAGAAAATCCGGCTGAATCCGGATCGTAAAGGTGTGCTTGAACCGTTGATTCTGCACGGTCGTGAACTGCAGCTCGATCAGCTGGTCCTTGCTGGCAGGCAGCTGAATGAAGATGAGTTCATTCTTGATGATGAGCAGCTGCGGATTAACTCCGTTCCGCAGGAATTCATCCTTGAGGTGGTCACCTTTACCGCTCCGGCGAATAACACCTCGCTAGAAGGTCTTTACCTGTCGAGCGGGAACTTCTGTACCCAGTGCGAAGCTCAGGGATTCCGTAAAATCACCTATTATCCTGATCGACCCGATGTGATGGCGCGCTTCACCACCCGGATCATTGCCGACAAAGCTGCGTTCCCTGTACTGCTTTCCAACGGCAACCTGCTTGAGCAGGGTGATCTGGATGATGGCCGGCACTACGCCCTGTGGGAGGATCCATTCCCCAAGCCGAGCTATCTGTTCGCGCTGGTCGCGGGCGATCTGGTCTGTATCGAGGATCATTACAAAACCATGTCAGGGCGCGATGTCCTGCTGCAGATCTATGTCGAAGAACGCAATAAGGACTACTGCGCTCACGCCATGCGCTCGCTGCAGAAGTCGATGGCCTGGGATGAACAGGTGTTCGGCCTGGAATATGATCTGGACCGTTACATGATCGTTGCGGTAGACGATTTCAATATGGGGGCGATGGAGAACAAGGGGTTGAACGTTTTCAACTCCAAGTACGTGCTGGCTCATCCGGAAACCGCCACTGATGCCGATTTCCTGGCGGTGGAGGAGGTCATCGGCCACGAATATTTTCATAACTGGACCGGTAACCGGGTGACCTGCCGGGACTGGTTTCAGCTCAGCCTCAAGGAGGGGCTAACGGTTTTCCGCGATCAGCAGTTCTCCGCAGACATGAACTCGGCTGCGGTCAAGCGGATCGACGATGTCCGGCTGCTGCGACAGAGCCAGTTTCCGGAGGACGCCGGACCGATGGCTCACCCGGTGCGGCCTGCGTCCTACGTTGAGATCAACAATTTTTATACGGTGACCGTCTACAACAAGGGCGGTGAAGTGATCCGCATGCTGCAGACTCTGCTCGGGCGGGAAAAATTCATCGCGGGTGTGCAGCTCTACCTGCGTCGTCACGATGGGCAGGCGGCCACCACGGATGATTTCATCGCGGCAATGGAGGAGGCCGCCGGTAGAGACCTCAAGCAGTTCCGCCGTTGGTACGACCAGGCCGGGACGCCGCAGGTCTCACTTGCAAGTGAATACGATGCCGACAAGAAAACCCTGACCCTGCAGTTTTCCCAGCAATGTCCCGCGACACCGGGTCAAGAAGAGAAGCTGCCGTTTCATATTCCGATAGCCGTCGGGCTGATTGACCAGGATGGGCGGGATATGCCGCTGCGCCTGGAGGGGGAGTCTTCCGCCGGCGCATCGACCCGAGTACTGGAGTTGACCCAGGACCGGCAAAGCTTTTGCCTGACCGGCGTTGATGCCAAGCCGGTTGTGTCTGCCTTACGGAACTTTTCGGCCCCGGTTAAGTTGGAAGCCACTGCAAGTGCGGATGAGCTGGCTTTTCGCCTGGCTCACGACAGGGATCCCTTCAACCGTTGGGAGGCTGGCCAGCTGCTGGCACAGCAGGAGCTACTGCGGATGTTAAGGGGGGGGCAGCAGCAACAAAAACTACTCAGCTCACAGTTCGTTGATTCCTGGCGCAAGGCTCTTGCCGACCGTACGGCTGATCGCAGTTTGCTCAGCCAGTTGTTGAGCTTGCCCGGAGAACTTTACCTGGCTGAATTGGTCGAGGAGATTGATCCGGACGCGATACGCCAGGTCCGTGATCTGGGGCAGCGGCAACTTGCCCGGGAAGCGCGAGATCTGCTGCTGGAGCGTTACCTGCAATGCTCTTCTGAACAGGAGTACAGCCTCGATCCGGAACAGGTCGGCCGGCGGAGTTTAGGTAACTTCTGCCTTGGCTGCTTGATGCAGCTGGAGGAGCCGGAGGCCAACCAGCTTTGTCTCGATCAATATCGGCATGCTGACAACATGACCGACCGTCTGGCTGCTTTTGCTGCGCTGGTCGATAGTGAGCTGAACGAGCGCCAGGCGATCATTGAAGATTTCTACCGGCGCTGGCAGAGCCACCCGCTGGTTGTCGACAAGTGGTTTATGTTACAAGCTCTGTCGCATCGTACGTCTGTTTTTGACGAGGTAGAGGCTCTGATGCAACATCCGGCTTTCACCCTGCAGAACCCGAACCGGGTGCGTTCCCTGCTGGGTGCATTCGCCGGGGGGAACCTGGCCGGATTCCATCGGCAAGATGGCCGGGGCTACCAGTTGCTGGCTGAACAGATTCTGCTCCTGGATGCGAAGAATCCGCAAGTAGCAGCGCGACTGGCAGGGCCCTTCAGCCGCTGGAAACGGCTGGAGCCAGGAAGGCGCACACTGATGAAGGGGCAACTGGAACGGTTGCAGGGAGAAAAACTCTCCCGTGACCTGTATGAGATTGTCAGTAAAAGTTTGCAGTAAGAAAAGCCGGTCTTTTCCGCCAGCTGAATGGTGAAATTGCAGAGATAAATGTTTAGCTGGGAACCTGAAGCGTTAGATCCCCAGAAAGCGCGATTTCAGTGCTTCGTTGTGAATGATTTCAGTGGTGGCTCCTGACCATACAACCTGGCCTTTTTCCATGATGTAGTGACGGTCGGCGACCCTCATTAACTCATCCAGATTTTTGTCTATCACCAGGATCGCCTGACCGCGATCTTTGAGAATTCTCAACCCGAACCAGATCTCCTCTCGCACCAGCGGAGCGAGCCCCTCGGTCGCTTCATCAAGAATCAGCAGCTTCGGGGTGGTCATCAGGGCGCGTGCCACCGAAAGCATCTGCTGCTCTCCTCCTGAAAGCTGATCGCCATAATGGCCCAATCTTTCGGCCAGCCGCGGAAAGATCTCGAGTATTTCGTTGAGCGTATAGGGCTCTTTTCTGCCTTTTCGGTTGGCTGCAGCCACCATGATATTTTCGCGCACGGTGAGATTGGGAAAAATATGGCGTCCTTCGGGAACCAGGCCGATTCCCAAGCGGGCAATGGCATAACTGGGAAGGAGGTGGGTTGCTGTATCGTTAAAAGATATGCGGCCTCTGGTCACTGGTGTCAGTCCCATGACCGATTTGACCGTGGTGCTCTTGCCCATGCCGTTACGCCCCAGCAGGGTCACTACTTCACCTTCGGCGACCTGCAGACTGACACCAAAAAGAACCTGACTGCTGCCGTAGTAGGTTTCAATCTGGTCGACGATCAGCATGTCTGAACCTCCTCTCCCAGATACGCTTCTCGGACAGCCGGGTTCGAGCGAATTTCTTCCGGGGTCCCGGTTGCGACCACTTCTCCATAAACCAGTACGGTAATCCGATCGGCCAGGGCGAAAATCGCGTCTACGTCATGCTCCACTAACAGGATCGTCATCTGTTGTTTCAGTTTTGTAATCAGCTTTCTGAGTTCGACTGTTCCGCCCGGACCCATCCCGGCCATTGGTTCGTCCAGCAGCAAAAGCCGGGGTTTACAAGCCAGAGCCATGCCAACTTCGAGCTGTTTTTTCTCGCCGTGGGAAAGGTTCCCGGCACGGATCCCGGCGCGTTCTGTCAGCCCGACCTGTTCTATGGCGGGAAGAAGTTCGCCGCGCAGCTGTGAATCAGTATTCGAACTTTTCCAAAACCGAAAACTGTGGCCACAATGAGCCTGAATCGCCAGCAATAAATTTTCTTCGACGGTGAGCTGTGGAAAAACCGAGGTGATCTGGTAGGAGCGGGCCAGTCCGAGGTGAGCTCTACGGTGAAGTGGGAGCTGGGAAATCTCCTGATCGCCAAGATAGATATGCCCTGTATCCGGCAAAAGGTCACCCGACACCAGATTGATAAGGGTGGTTTTTCCCGCCCCGTTTGGTCCAATTATAGCGTGGAGCTCTCCGGCACGAATCTCCAGGGAAAGATTGTTGCATGCCTGAACGGCTCCGAACCCTTTACACAGGTTGACAATACGCAGAAGGTCTTCAGCCATTATCTTTCTCCCGGCCCACAATAATTCCATAGAGCCCATGCCTGGCAAAAAGGACCACCAGAATAAGGAATGGACCCATATAGACCATCCAGTGTGCGGTGTAGATGGCCAAAACTTCTTCGAGGAGCAAAAAGGCCGCTGCTCCCAGGACGGGGCCGAACAGGGTTCCGGTTCCACCCAGAAGAACCATGATCAGAATGATGCCGGAACGGGTCCAATGCATCAGCCCCGGACTGACATATTCGGTCTGATTGGCAATCAGTGCCCCAGCGAGACCTGCGGCGGCACCGGCAATGATAAAACAGACCAGTTTGTAGCGGTAAATGGGAAAGCCGAGGGATTGCATCCGTTTGGCATTGTCCCTGCTACCGCGTATGACCATGCCAAAGCGGGAGTGAACCAGGCGGTAGGCAATGATCAGAAATGTGCACAGCAGCGTCAGGCAGAGGTAGTAGAAAGTCGTATCATTGGTCAGGTCCAATCCGGCTAACGTGTTGCGTGACATCAGGCTGAGGCCGTCATCACCACCATAAGCTTCAAGTGAGACGAAAAAGAAATAAAGCATCTGGGCAAAGGCCAGGGTGATCATAATAAAATGCATACCGCTGGTTCTCAGACTGAGCGCCCCGATAAAAGCAGCAAGAACTGCTGACGTCAGCATTGCTGCCGGCCACGTGAGCAGAGCATTTTCCTGTCCCTGCAGAGTGAGTGGCCAGGTCAGCAGTGGTGAACCATCAAAACTGTGGTAGGAAAAAATCGAGACCACGTAGGCGCCAATGCCAAAAAACGCAGCATGCCCAAGGCTGACCATGCCACCATAGCCGAGAATCAGATCGAGGCTGACCGCTGCCAGTGCATAAATAAGGATACGGCTGAACAGGGAAATCAGATAAGGCTCATCGACCAGTTGCATGATGGAGGGCAGCAACAGCAACAGCAGGGCGCCGGCTGAAAGGACGTATGTCTTTCTGGTTAATCTTCTGAACATCTTTGCGCTTTCAAAATGTCGCAAGCAGGAACTCTAAGGGTTCTTTTATGCGTGTGCTGGCAGCAAACCCCGCGGTTTCCAGACCAGGATAGTCGCCATCAATATATATATCGACATGGACGCTAGCGAAGCTGCTGCACCGTCTGCATAGGCCGGCGAAAGAAAAAGCCGCAGCAGAGTTGGCAGAAAGGCGCGGCCGAGGGTGTCCACCATGCCGACCAACAGTGCTCCGAGGAATGCGCCGCGAACAGAGCCAATGCCGCCGATGACAATCACGACAAATGTAAGAATCAGAATGCTTTCGCCCATCCCGGCCTCTACCGCAAGAATTGGTCCTGCCATGACTCCAGCCAGGCCGGCCAACAGGGTTCCCAAACCGAAGACCAGCGTGTAGAGCATTTTGATGTTTATCCCCAAGGCCCCGGCCATTTCGCGGTTGCTGGCTCCAGCCCTGATCTGCATACCAATGCGCGTATAGGCGAACAGCAGATAGAGGAACAGCGCGACCAGAAGACCAACGCCAATCACGGCAATGCGGTAGCTCGGATAGGTGATGCCAGGAAATATTTCAACACTCCCGGAAAGCCAGGAGGGAACATCCATGAACAGAGGTTGACGTCCCCAGATAATGCGGGTCAATTCGTTGAAAAACATGATCAGGCCGAACGTTGCGAGGACCTGATCAACATGATCTTTCTTGTACAGCCGGCGTAACACTGTCACCTCGACCAACATTCCGACCGCGGCAGTAGCCAGTAGTGCGGCTGCCAATCCGAGTAAAAAAGAACCGCTGTGGAGGGTGACCGTTGCTCCGACATAGGCACCAATCATGTAAAAGGACCCATGGGCCAGATTGATGACCTGCATGATGCCGAAGACCAGTGTCAGCCCGGCGGACATCAAAAAAAGCGTGACGCCTAGTTGGAGACCGTTGAGGAGCTGTTCGATGACTAAAAGCATATTCTCGCAGGGATGTTGAGATTAGAGAATGTCATAGGTGCCGTTTATGCCGTGGGCTGGTCCACCGAAAAAGCGGAAAAGTATCAGCTGGCAGCAGTCTGTGTATTTGCAGTTCCGGACAGCAGCAATAAAGGCGCCCTGTGATACTGGGGCGCCTTTATTGTGACAGGTTAGTTCATTTTGCACTCATCAACATAGGCGTTGCTATGTTCTGTGAATACCGTTTTAAGCGTTCGGTTTGTATAGTTGCCCTCAGTATCTTTGACAACCTCACGAATGTAAAGATTTTGAATCGGATGCTGGTTGCTGGAAAATTTGAAATTTCCCCTGACAGAATCAAAATCGGCCTTGCGGATTGCATTACGCAGAGCATCCAGTTTATTGACGTCACCTTCGACGCTTTTTAATGCGCTGCCGATCAGTCGTGCGGCCTCATAGCCCTGACTTGCATACAGGGTGGGGGTACGTCCGTAGCTCTCGCGGAACGCATTGACAAATTGCTTATTCGCCGGGTTGTCCAGATCGTGCGACCACTGCGAACCGTTTTTAACCCCGAGAGCTGCAGGCCCAACCGCTTTGAGCAAGCGTTCGTCAAAGGAAAAGGCCGGACCGAAAACCGGAATGCTCTGATTCAGGCCTGCCTGTGCG
>PKUD01000121.1 GCA_002869695.1 Desulfuromonas sp.
CGGAACCATGCTTGCCGGATATGCGGCACTTATTTATGCCCTGAAAGTTGAGGCACCGCTAAGACATCTGTCTTGTGTCTCTAGCGGTCATATCAGGGGAAGTGTGCGTCAAGATGGGAACTGGGATATCTATGACAAACGATACTGGCCAGGGTCATTACTTGGTGCCCACCTCACTTTTGCAATAAAGCATGAGACCTTAGATCTTCTTGTCTTAAAGCGCGTGCTGGAGGCAGCGCCTGTTAAGGAATTAACGGACTTTGTTCAGTCCACCCCCATGGGAGGCGTGACAAGACGCATCTGGTTTTTCTATGAGATTCTAACTGGGAAGACGCTAGATATACCTGACGCAGAACAAGGCTCAGCAGTTGATGCGCTTGATCAAAAAAAATATTTCACAGGAAAATCGATTCTTTCAAAGCGCCATCGAGTACGAAACAATCTGCTGGGGGATGGCTTCTTTTGCCCGGTGATTCGAAGAACCGAGAAGTTGGAAGAATACTTAGCCAAGGAGTTTGACAAAAAGGCGGGACAAATTACCGGCCGCGCGGGAAAGCACCTACTTACGCGAGCAGCAAGCTTCATGTTGCTCGCGGATAGTCGAGCCAGCTTTGAAATCGAAGGCGAAAGGGCTCCTCGCAACAGGCTTGAGCGATGGGGAAAGGCGGTTTTGCAGGCGGGAAAAAATCCTTTGCAATTGACAGAGATCGTTAGACTTCACGGTGTATTGATTGAAGATAGTCGCTTTGTCCAAATAGGCTTAAGGTCCGACGGTGTATTCCTTGGTGACCGTGATCACAACGAAGACCCTCTGCCTGAATTTGTCGGAGCTCGACCAGATAATCTAGAAGCGTTGTTGAAGGGACTGTTTCGAGCTAATAGTCGAATGCGAGAGTGTGCGGTTGATCCCGTTTTGCAAGCTGCGGCGACAGCATTTGGTTTTGTTTATATTCATCCATTACAGGATGGCAATGGCCGCGTTCACCGCTGCTTGATTCATCATGTTTTAGCTGAGCGCAAGTTTACGCCACCAGGGATGGTTTTCCCGGTATCTTCAGTCATGCTAGATCGAATGGAGGATTATAAAAATGTTCTGCAGTCGCACTCTGGTCCGCTAATGGACTTTATTGAATGGAGGTCTACGGTCGATAGAAATATTGAGGTGCAAAATGACACTGACGACCTTTATCGTTATTACGACTGCACTGATGTGGCCGAATTTCTATATGCCTGCGTTCAGCGGACAGTTGAAGAAGATCTCCCTCGCGAGATAGTCTATCTTCAGCAACATGATGAAGCTATGCGGCGAATCATGGATTTTATCGAAATGCCAGACAGGTTGGCAGGAGATTTTATTATGTTTGTGCGCCAGAATGAAGGCTCTCTTCCGAGTAGACGTAGAAAAAGGGAGTTTAAGGCATTGACCGATTCAGAGGTTTCAGCCTTAGAAGACATCGTTCTGGATGCCTTCCATAGTGGCTAACGATCAGAAAAGGTCGACACCCACAATAATAACGCGTTCCATTTTTAGCGTAGGCGTGATCAATCTCTGCTCCGCCTTCATTCAAATAGCCTGCAGGATTTTTCGACAATAAAAATCCCCGCCATTTATAGTGATGGCGGGGATGACTGTATAAAAACAACAGATTAACCTACCCCCTTGGGTATCCACCGGGGGCCTTTTTTTTCAGTGTAGCAGGCTATCTCTCTGGTTCTACTCGACGGTCACCTGGGCATCTTCAACGATCACATTGTACTTGTAGCCGTAGCCGAAGTCCTTGTCGAGAGTCACTACGCCGCTGACCAGGACAGTGTCGCCGACCTGGGCGGTGACGTCGGTGGTGACGGTCAGGTCGTTGCTGCCGGCCCCGGAGTCACCGGTGCCGTCCTGGATGTGCAGCCAGTTCTTGCCCATGATCTGCGGGCTGAACTTGACCACCTTGCCGCGCAGGGTCACCTGCTTGCCGGACAGCTCATCCTTCTTGGTGAAAATGTCGCCGACGGTCTGGCCGCCTTCAGCAGCGGTAATGCCGCTCAGGTCGACCTGTGCCGGGGGGGTCGCCTGGGGCACGGCCGGCTGGGGCTGGGTTCCGCCCAGTGAGGCAGGGGCGCTGGCATTGAGAATCGAGCTGACGAAGTAGACCACGTCAAAATTACGGTCCAGGGTTTTGCTGTAATAGTTCACCATCGGCACGCCACCTCCGGCGGCCATAACCTCGTCCCCGACCGCAACGTCCGTGGCCGGTCCGGCAACCCAGCTCTGCTTGCTGCCGTCGTCGATCAGGACATAGGTGTAGCCGGCAACATTCATGGTCTCCACGACCTTGCCGGAGAACCCGGTGCCAGCTTCAGCAGCAGGGGCTGCAGGAGCGGCCGGTTGAGTCGCGGCTGGCTGTGCCGCCGTTTCAGCGGCGGGTTTGGCAGGCTCTTCCTGGGTGCAGGCGGTGATGAAAGTGAACGCCAGGGCGAGAGCAAAGAAAGTCAGAATTCTTTTCACGGATTAATCCTCCAGTCGTGGTGTTAGGCCGCGCTCCGGCGACCGGGTCATACGTTTAAGGCTACCGGAAAACAGTAGCACAAGCCGATACGGATAAACAATATGGCGACTTCTTCTATTCAGTGGACAGTGTTTAGCATGCCTGATTCTCCCTGGTAATGTGCTTTAGCGCAATTGTGACGGGTTTTATCTTTCTTTCGTATCAGCCAGCGAACAGTTGATGTTCCGTATTTGAAAAATTGCCGGGTTCTCTCCGGGCCCAGCCACACAATCAAGGTTTTCACGCCGTTATGCCCCTCCCGCTCCGCAGCCCTTGTCTCAACTGCCTTTCGGCAATCCACCGACCCCGCGTTTAATACCAGCCCTTCATTAAAGTTTACTTGGGGAGTGGTGTTTATATTTGGAGGCCAAATGTGGAAATTTCAAATACGGAACATGTTTTTGGGAAATATGGAGTATGCACTACTTTTAATTTTTATAAATAGCTGAAATCAAAAGAAAAAAAAGTTGGCCTGCTTTTAGCATTTAGTCGGTAACGCATTTTATTTTTACGAGTGTAAAAACCGTTATTTCTAAAACATTTCTAACATCGGCGCTTCGACTTCGCCGATGACTCGTCTGAAAGGAGGTCGGGAAAAAGGAGTCAAGTCGAATTCTGGATAGAGTTAGGTTTCACGTATCGTTCAACCCATTTCATTCTGTTTCAGTTGTATTTCTTTCAAACGTTTTAAAGGAGCTAAACATGAAAAAGTTTCTTATTCTTCTTCTTCTGGTTCTCGTGAGCATGCCTGCCACGGCATTCGCTGGTGCTGACGAAGGTACCGGTCTGCCAGGCTCAAAACATGATATTAACCTTCTTGCAGGTGCTCAGGCAGATGTTGAAGGTCGTGTCTGTGCTTTCTGCCACACCCCGCACCACGCTATTCAGAATCCGGCTGCTGACTATCTCCCTCTCTGGTCACATGAGCTGAACACCTCAACCTCATTTTCTCCCTATGCGACTGTCACTTTGGACGCCAACATCGTCGATCCTTTCATCGGCCCAAGCCGCCTGTGCATGAGCTGCCACGACGGCGTTATTGCTGCTGACCAGCATTACGCGTTTGATGGCGCTCCCAAGGTTCTGGAAGGTGACTCCTGGGGTGAGCTGGCGATCGGTACCAAAAACACCGCCGGAGAGCATGACTTCTCCAACGACCACCCGATCGGATTCGAACTGGCCGCAGCAGCTGCTGCTGATGATGAAATCTTTACTGATATCGTCAGCAGACCTTTTATCGACAATACAGACGTTATTGTGGGTGATGTCTTGACTGCAGGGTTCATGACCTGCGCGACCTGCCACGATGTGCACAACACCCAGAACGCGACCCACGACATTGCAACCACACCGAACTACTTTGTTTATGCCAAGCAGGATGGTTCCAGCTTGTGCCTGACCTGCCACGACAAAGGCGACACGACTCCTTAATAAGCTGAGACCGTATTTTTCGACCGTAACCTGCTAGGTAATGCTAGCGAGGAGGTATAAATGTTCAATAAGTTAAAGCTCTTTATGATCATTATGGTGGTGCTGCTTGCGCTGCCAGTAATGGCGAGCGCGAGTTACTATGTTAATCCCGTGCTGCAGCCAATTCTAAACAGTGACGGGACGACTGCGACCGGTGGGTCGATCGTTCCAGCGGATCTGCAGTATGTCGCGTTGGATCCGCAAACCGTCGACTTTGACATCACCCCGACTGCGGGGTATGAAGTTGCCCGGATCACCCTCAACGGCGTGACCATCTACAATGGTGACGGCGGGTCGATCAATACCGGCAATTTCCATGAATCAGCAGTTGCCGGCACTTATACTGTCACTGCAAACAGGCAGGGTTCCCTGACCAACATGCTGGTGACCTTCAAGGTGCCCCAGTCCCTGATCTATACGGTATCGCGTGTTGCCACCGGTTGCGGTGCCATCCGTGCTACGGATGCTGGCGGACTGATGACCACCTTCGAACTGCAGAAGATGTCTGCCGGTGACCAGGTGACCCTGACGGCGCAACCGAACACCGACTGTGCAGAAACCAGCTTTACCGTTGACGGTGCTGCTGTGACCAGCCCCTATGTGCTTACCGTATCCGGTAACCATGAAGTGCTGGCTACTTTTGCAAGCACTGTCGCGGCCACTCCGGTTGATCCTGCCCAGTGCGCCAAGTGTCACGTGACCGCCAGCCCGGGCCTCTATGTTGCCGGGACCACCAGCATGGCTGCTGACAGTAATTACCATACCAATGGCGCCTCTCAAGTTCAGGCGATGTACACTGCCGGTTACGCCACAGACGTTTATGATGTTGATGGTAACCTCGTCTCAACTGGCGATGTGGAAAATTCCTGCGCCAGCTGCCACTCCTCAACCCACAAGCGGCTGGACATCCTCTCCGACTTCGCCAACGAGTCCGGTCACGGCGACCCGACCGGTGAAGCCTGGATTCATTATCCCTGGGAAGATCCTTCTCGTGCCTCCTGTCAGCCCTGTCATACCACAACCGGTTTTGTTAACGCGCTGACAGGTTCGACCGATGCTGCTCCGGGTGCTGAAATGCTTTCCTGCGTCGGTTGTCACGAAAACGGCAACGGCGACCTGCGTGCTGCGCCTGCCTACACAGCCGATTTCGGTGATGGCGTTACACTTGACTATCCTGAGATTGGTGCTTCCAATCTCTGCGTGCGGTGCCATACCGGTCGTACCAGTGGTGAAAATATTGCATCCAGCACTGATGATTTCAGTAACACTGGATTCAAAAACTCTCACTACCTGGCAGCAGGCGGCCAAGTCTTCGCGGCTACCGGTTATGTTTATGGTGCAACCCCGACGGGCGGGTACCATGAAAATATCGGTGTCGACAACAATCAGGCCACTGGAACTGCTGGTCCCTGCGTGACCTGTCACATGGGCATCGACAGCGCCGACCATAGCTGGGATGTGGTTTCCCTCGATGAAATTACGGGTGAAATTACCGCCATCAACAGCAACGCCTGTATCAACTGCCACGCAGATCTGACACCGGCCGAGCTGAACGCTGCCAAGGACGCTTTCCATCTGGCCCTTGTGGATCTGAAGACTGCCCTTGCTAATAACGACATCTACTTCCTGCCGAACTACCCCTACTTCTTCTCTGATCCTGCTGGCGGTTTTGCCAACGCGGTTAAAGATTGGACCGTAGGTGGGACCAAGGTTGGTAAAGACGTCATGGGTGCCGCCTTCAACTACAACCTGTTCGACCACGATCCGGGCGCATACGCACACAACCGCGGTTATGCCCTGCAGTTGATCGCTGACTCTATCGACTACCTGGCTGATGGGATTGTCGACGGTTCTGGTATGTTCGGTACCGAGAATCTGATGGTGAATGTTGAAGCCGCTCAAGAAGGCCGTAACCTGAACGGTGGACACGGTACAGAGTTCGCTTCAGTTGAATCCACTAATGTCTGTGCGCAATGCCACAGCGACCTCCAGGCCACCTGGGCAACCAGCGCCAAGGCGAACCTTGATGGGAGCCCGAGCAGTGGTTTGCGGACGGCTTCTACTGAAGCAGCTTCTCAGGCGGAAGCTGATGCAGGTGCTTCGGTTCGTGTCTGTCAGCAATGCCATGCACCTAACTGGGAAGCCCCGGTTGGTGCTGATATGACTGCTGAGGACATCGCCGGTGCTATCGGCTGTGCCGGTTGTCACGAGGCCGCAGCGCCGGTCCATGATTCCCTGGCAACATGCGGTTCCTGCCACGACGGCACCAAGTTCCACGGCAGCCATGGTGGTGACGAACTTGCACTGGTTACTGCTTCCAAGCACAACAACCAAGACAGCCACGGTCTGCATCAGACCCGCGCCCGTTGTCAGCGTTGTCACTCAACAGAAGGTTCCATCGAGTTCGCTGAATACACAGGTGGTTATGATGCGATGAACGCAAGTGATGGTCTCTTTGGTGACGAGCATGTCGAGGCACCGCTCTGCGCGGCCTGCCACGAACCTCACACCAGTGAGCTGCGTGAAGTGGCCAACTGGGATCCGAACGAAAATGGTACGGCTGACCAGTTTGACCTCTGCACCAGCTGTCACACCTACTACGATGAAAATGGTGCCATTGTTGGTTCCGGCTCTATCGCTTCCGGCAGCACCGGTAAATTCTATCATGCGACTGCATGGTATCGTACCGTTCCTTCAACTCACTACGACAACCCGGCAACCGGTTATGCGACCTCCAATGCCATGATCGAGGGTTATGTTATCCGCGAGGATAGCGCGAATCCCTGCTTCGATTGCCACGGTCATGAGCTGAAGACAAATACCCGTTATGCGGGTGACCTCGACGGTTCGAGTGATTACAAG
>PKUD01000034.1 GCA_002869695.1 Desulfuromonas sp.
CCGCAACTGCAGATCGATCCAGCCGCGCATCGTTTCGAACATTCAATAGAGGTCCAGGTCCCGTTGCTGCAGTACCTGCAGCCTGATGTGCAGATCGTGCCGATCTGTCTCGGGTCCGGAACGCTTGATACCTGGCTGGAGCTGGGGACAGCCCTCGGCTCGGCATTGAACGAGTGGGCCGAGGACGTGCTGATTGTCGCCAGTTCCGATATGAACCATTTTCTCAGTGCGGAAGAGACGGAACGGCGAGACCGGCTGGCGATCGATGCTGTCCTGGCGCTTGATCCGGTGTTGTTGTGGCAAACCGTACGTGAGCACAGGATTTCCATGTGCGGCGTGATTCCGGCGCTGGTTATGTTGCAGGCTGTGCTGCAGCGCGGTGCTTCGCAGTGTGAGCTGGTGCACTATGGCCATTCGGGAGACGTGAACGGCGACATGTCCCGTGTTGTTGGCTATGCCGCTCTGGCAGTCAGCTAGGAAAAAACTTGTCACATCGAACCGGGTGCAGTATAACCATCGAGGCCGCTTAGCGGCCTGTTTTCGTTTCTGTTACAGGAGTTTTCAGATGTCCGATCTACGTGTTCGCTTCGCCCCCAGTCCGACCGGCACTCTGCACATTGGTGGTGCCCGTACCGCGCTCTTTAACTATCTGCTCGCTCGCAAGGAGCAGGGGACTTATGTTCTGCGGATCGAGGATACCGATGTTGCCCGTTCCACCCAGGAATCGGTTGATGCCATACTCGACGCCATGCACTGGCTTGGCCTGTCCTGCGACGAGGGGCCTTTCTATCAATCCGATCGTTTTGATCTGTATAAGCAGAAGGTTCAGCAACTGCTGGACGAAGGCAAGGCGTACAAGTGCTATTGCACCCAGGAAGAACTGGATGCCAAGCGCGAGGCGGCGATGAAGGCCGGCGGGAAGCCGAAATATGACGGGACCTGCCGCAACCGGACCGACAGCCCGGATCTGCCCTATGTCGTCCGTTTTCGCCTGCCCAGCGATGATGGAGTCACCACGTTTATCGACCGGATCAAAGGGAAAATCAGCATTCGTCACGAAGAACTCGATGACCTGATTATCCAGCGGACCGATGGCACCCCGACCTACAATTTCGTCGTTGTCGTCGACGATGCAGAGATGGGTATGACCCTGGTGATTCGTGGCGACGACCACATCAACAATACGCCGCGGCAGATTCTGCTCTATGAGGCGCTCGGTTACCCGGTGCCCGAATTCGCCCATGTGCCGATGATTCTCGGTGCAGACAAGAAACGTCTCTCCAAGCGTCACGGCGCCACCTCGGTGATGGACTATCAGAAGATGGGCTACCTGCCTGAGGCGATGGTCAACTACCTGGTTCGCCTCGGCTGGTCCTGTGGCGATGAAGAGATCTTCTCCATGTCAGACCTGATCGAAAAGTTCACCCTGGAGAATGTCGGGAAGTCGGCCGGAGTTTTCAACCCTGATAAACTGCTTTGGCTCAACGCGCACTATATCAAGAGCGGGAATCCGCAGCGACTGGCTGGCCTGCTTGAGGAATTCCTCACTCAGAAGGGCATCGATATTCCCTCCGGGCCAGATCTGGTGGAGGTTGTCAAGAGCCTGCAGGAAAGGGCGTCGACCCTGGTCGAGATGGCTGACGGTGCAGCGTTTTATTACGCTGCTGAGCTGGAATATGATGAAAAGGCAAAAGGGAAATTCCTGACCACGGACCAGCGGGCAACCTTCCAGGCGATTCTGGATAATTTGGCGCAATGTCAGCAGTTTAACGAAGAGATCCTCGAAAAAACGTTCGCCGCTGTCATGGAGGTGACTGGACTGAAATTTGGCAAAATCGCCCAGCCGCTACGGGTCGCACTGACCGGGGGGACGGCGAGTCCCAGCATATACCAGGTGCTGCAGGTGCTGGGCAAGGAGCGGTCGCTCGCCCGCATTCAACGAGCGATGGAACAGCTGGGGTAGCAATCCCGTTTATCAGCAACCATGAGCCCTGCGGATATTGTTCCGCAGGGCTCATTTTTTTTACAGGAGATTCCCTCAATGCCCATTATCCTGCAGCAGCAGGAGCTGGATGAACTCAGCCGGTTCCTGCAGGGAGATGAAATGGAGGTACCTCTTTACTGCAAACCTGTTCGGGTCGAGCAGGTAATATGTCTCCGACATCTCTTCCACTGAATTATAAGCATGTACGTCCTTGTGCGCCGCCAGAACTTTCCCCCGTGTTTCAGGTGTCAGTACATGGAGCTGGGTAATGAAGGCGATATACTCTGCCGCAGTATGTGTTGTTCCTCTGGGATTGAGAAACGGGTCGCTGATGGCATGTGCCAGTTCATGGGCGGCAAAGCTGCACCAGAGGTCTTCCGTCAGCTCGATGCCCATAACTTTTTGTGTTCCCTCGGAGCGACGTACGGCTTCAGCGTAGGCAAGAATCAACACGCGCTGGTTCGCGGGGTCATAGGCGCCAAACAGGCTGTGGTAATGGGCGCTAGCTATATGCCTGACGAGTTTAATCGTGATGCAATCTGATGTTTGCAGTCCGATGGTTCTGAGAAAGTTAATGGCATTTTCTGTCGCAGAGCAGAGGCACCTCAGATTCTCCGGTCTGTCGAAGCTGAAGGCCACGGGTGTCTCTGAACAGCGCAGCAGGGTAGGTGCTGAGAAGGCCATGCTGGTGAATAAGAACAGGCTAAGCAGAGCAATCAGCAATCGGTAAGGTATGCCTCTCATCCATTCTCCCCGTGGAAACTGTTGACTCAGAGATAAACTGGACTCTTCTTTTTAAGGATAGCAGGTCACGGGAGGATCGTTGACGGTTGAAGTGAAGAGGCTCTAAATGGGCTCAGAGTGGGTGACCGTGGAGCAGTTCGCCGGCGCTTTTGACATCTTCGGTGGTGCCGAGCAGCATCAGGGTGTCACCCTGCTCGATCCGGAAGGATGCCGGTGGGCTATAGATGGTCCGATCCTGGCGGATAATGCCTACGACCGTGGCGCCGGTGCGGTTGCGCAGGTCTATTTCACTCAGGCTGGAGCCGAGATGGGGTGAGTCTCCAGGGACGGCCTGGTATTCAAGTTGCCCTCCCGCCAGAACCGAAAGGCCATGGGTCGGAGCATCGGAACGGATCATTGTATTATAGTGTTCGTGACGTAAACGGGAAAGGGCATGGAGGATCCGCCCTTCGCTGTGCTTGAATCGTCGCATCAGGTTGGCACCAAGCTGCAGGCTGGCTTCGAATTCGTCCGGGATGACCTCGTCTGCACCCAGTTCACACAGATAGTCCAACTCGGCAACGTAACGGGTCCGCGCCAGGATGTAGAGATCAGGGTTGCCCTGGCGTGCGACACTGATCGTCCGCGCCAGGGCAGACGGATCGTTGATCGCAAGGACCAGCGCCTGCGCACGATCAATGCCGATTTCGTGAAGAATGTCGCCCGAGGTGACATCGCCATAGACAATAAATTCACCACTCTGTTTGCCCTGACGGACACTCTCGGCATTCAATTCGATATAGAGGTGAGGGATATCGAAGTCCCTGAGCAACCGACCGACGTTTCTTCCCGATAGCCCATATCCGGCAATGACCACATGCCCGCTCAGGTTCGCAGTTTTTTCCTTGATCTCCGCATGGATGTCGGTGATCGGCTTGCCAACCAGTGTGGCGACCCCGGCTGCCCAGCGTTCTGCCTGCCCGGCAATCAGCGGTGTCGCGATCATGGTCAGGGCGATGACAGCGAGAATGATCTGATACGCATTATCCGGAAGCAGGTTCAGTTCGGTCGCGCCTTTCAGGAAGACAAAGGAGAATTCCCCGGCCTGAAAAAGCAGCATACCGGTCAGCAGCGCAATGCGGAGCGGGTAGCGGCAGACAAACGTTGCCAGGACCGCTGCAGAAAACTTGACAACACAGACCACCAGGGTGGTCGCCAGGACAAGCTGCCATTGGTCGGCGACCAATCCCAGGTTGACCAGCATGCCGATCGATACGAAAAAAATGGCCAGGAAGGTGTCACGGAAGGGGAGAATGTCCGACAAGGCCTGATGGGCATAGGGGGATTCAGAAAGGGCCAGGCCAGCCAGGAAGGCGCCAAGCTCCAGTGACAGACCTACTGCACTGGTGAGCCAGGCGGTAACCAGAATCAGGGCCAGGATGGTAATCCGGAACAGCTCCTGGGAGCGGACCTTAATGATATTGTGCAGAATCGGTTGGAGCAGGTAACGGGAAAAAAACAGCAATCCGCCGAGCAGCAGCGCAACTTTGCCAATTGCCCAAATCGAAAAGGTGAGGTCCTGTCCGGCCAGCAGCGGCAAGGCAACCAGAAAAAACACGACTGCCAAGTCTTGCGCCAGTAGAATGCCGAGAGACATCCGGCCATGGGCAGTATCAATTTCGCCCCGTTCGCTGAGCAGTTTGAGAACAATCGCAGTGGAAGAGAGAGCCAGCGCGAGGGCCAGCGGGATCGCCGTGGCAAGTTCCAGCCCATAAAGGGTGCCTGCGCCGATAAATGCTGCGACACTGATCAGCATCTGGGCCAGGCCACCTCCCACCAGCAAGCGCTTCAGGCGCAACAAGCTGCTGATGGAGAACTCCAGGCCGATGGTAAAGAGCAGCAGGATGACACCGATCTCGGCAATCCCTTCGACCTCATGGACATTTTTGATCAAATGCAGACCGTAGGGGCCTGCTATCATACCTGAAACAAGGTAGCCGATAATCGGTGAGAGGCGAAGGCGAGTAAAGAGCAGCGCGCTGCCCAGGGCAAGGGCCAGCAGAGTCAGTAGGTCAAGAAGGAACTGGTGGTCTGACATCGGCAAATATCCGCAGTGGGGAGGGGCGAGTTAACTCTTTCCGTGGATCAGTTCCAGCCGGGGATGGCATGCATTTTTACAGGGTATGCAGCGCTCAACTATCCTGGCTGGCCCAACTGTCCAACTCAGAGGCCATCTGTTCCGGAAGATCAAGGAATTTTAGCCCCATCCCGGGTTCATATATCGATTTTTTAGCGAACCGGCGCTTCCAGATGACCTCACAGCGACAGCGAATCGATTGCTGCGGGTCAGAAGGAAGAGGGATTTCCACTTCAACCTGGGTGCCGGGTTCCAGCGGGTTGACTGAAGCGATAAACATTCCACTTTTGCTGATGTTTTTGCTGTAACCGAAAAAAACCTTTTGATCGCTTTCGATTTTAACTTTCTGGACAATCAGAGGGGTACGCAGGTCTCTGCGCTTGCTCAGTTGAGTTCCAGCATCCGAATCGTTGTCATGATGAGCCATGTCAGCCTCTAGCATAATGTGGCAGTTAATTATATCTCCATAATTTAACACATCTTTCTGCTTCTGAAACCCTCTTTATTTGCATTTTTCTCGTTCCTTCCGGTAACTCCCCTTCATCTTGACAAACACAAGCTATACTTCTAAACTCGACCGCGGTCGAGTTTAGAAGAGGGTATTATTTATGGCAGGTTTAAGAGAACAAAGAAAATCGGCGACTCGTCAGGCAATTTTAACGGCAGCGATCCGCCTGTTCGGCGAGAAGGGTTATGATCGCACCAGTATTGATGATCTGGCCGTGAACGCCGGAATCGGCAAGAGCACCGTATATAGTTACTTCAGCACCAAAAATGAAATCTTTCTCGCGTTCTGCGATGAGGAAGTAGAAAGATCATTCAGGACGCTGAAAGAATCACGTGACCCCCAAGCACCGTTGTTAACGCAGTTGGTTGAGCTGTTCATGATGCAGTTTCGATTCATGACTAAAAATCGTGAATTCGGTCGGCACCTGTTGCGGGAAATTGCCTTTCCGCAGGTCAGCAGTCTGAAATCACTTGAACATGATCAGCGGTACATGAACATGCTGGAAGAGTTGCTGGAACAGGCCAGAGAGAAAGGGCAGGTCAAGCCGGATGCTCTTCTGGCGACCGCGTCTGCAAATTTCTTCATGATTTTTCTCGGCTGCCTCTCTGGATGGTACAGCGGTTATTGGAGCAATGAAAGCGCCGTGCAGGAGTCAATGACACGACTTTTTCAGCAGGTGATCGAAGGGATCGGCAGATGACGACTAAACGCATGAAATTGGCCAGACTGCTGGCCTCCATGATCGTATTGTTGCTGTTTGTTGGCATTGTTCAGGTCAGTGCGGCAGGCATTGCGCAATCATCAGGTCCTGACTTGCCCACTTTGTTGTTGCAGGGTCTGACACAGAATCCCGGGCTTAAGGCATACCGGATCGATCAGTTGCAGGCGTCTGAAGAAGTGACAGTGCAGGCAGCACGCTTCGATCTGGAACTTTTTGCTACGGGAACACAGTCCGGCAGCAGATCTCTGGTCGCGGAACAAGCATATGCCGGCTCGATTGACAGTGAACTGAGCAGGGCAGAAGTCGGGCTGCGCAAAAGCTTTACCTCAGGGCTTTCTTCAACCCTAACGCTGGCCAGCGAACGTGGCGAAACGGATACTACTACCCTCGATCCTTACTATGCCAGTTCTGTGCAGCTTGATTTGCAGCAGCCGCTGCTGCGCAACTTCGGTCACTCAATCAACTTAACGGATGTGCAGATTTCCCAAATTCAGCTGCAGCAGAGCCAG
>PKUD01000129.1 GCA_002869695.1 Desulfuromonas sp.
AGAACCAGAACCAGAACCAGAACCAGAACCAGAACCAGAACCAGAACCAGAACCAGAACCAGAACCAGAACCAGAACCAGAACCAGAACCGGCCAGCCTTTTCTCTCGGCTGAAGGCAGGACTGGCCAAGACCCAGTCTTCCCTGGTAGGGCGAGTAGACAGCCTGTTACGAGGCAGAACCACCATCGATACAGAGCTGCTTGAGGAGCTGGAGGAAGTTTTGATTACCGCCGATCTCGGCATGCAGACGACCCAGCAGCTGATCAGTGCGCTGGAGGGACGTCGCGGTCGTGGTCAGCTGGAAAGTCCACAACAGTTGCGGGCTGCCCTGATGGAGGAACTCGAACAGTTGTTGACACTTGATCGACGACCCCTCTCTGTGGAGAGTTCCAGCCCCTATGTGATCATGGTGGTGGGAGTGAACGGTGTGGGCAAGACCACGACGATTGGGAAGTTGGCTAACCAACTGACCCAGCAGGGGAAGAAGGTTCTGCTTGGAGCCGGGGATACCTTTCGCGCTGCGGCGGCAGAACAGCTGACGATCTGGGGTGAACGGGCCGGAGTCGAGGTGGTTCGTCATCAGGAAGGGGCCGACCCGGGCGCTGTGGCGTTTGATGCGGCCAAAGCAGCAGTCGCGCGCCAGGCCGATGTTCTGATTCTGGATACAGCCGGTCGCCTTCATACCAAGCTGAACCTGATGGAGGAGTTGAAAAAATTAAGGCGGATTCTGGAGCGAGAAATCCCCGGGGCTCCACATGAAACCCTGCTGGTCCTGGACGCAACCACCGGTCAGAATGCCCTCAATCAGGCTCGCTTGTTCAATGAGGCTGTTGCTATTGATGGCATCGCCCTGACCAAACTGGACGGAACAGCCAAAGGTGGAATCGTGGTGGCTATTGCTGCTGAATTGCAGTTGCCGGTGCGGTTTGTCGGCATCGGTGAAGGCGTTGATGATTTACGACCGTTTGAGCCGGCGATGTTTGTCGAAGCCTTGTTTGAGAACTGATTGAAAATCTTGACTTTGGGCGGATTAACCCCTAAATTTAAAAGAGGTTTACAATGGAGAGGCCGATGCTGGATCGTTTGGAGCAGGCGGTGGATCGGCTGCTTGAAAAAAACCGGGCCTTGGCCGTCACCTGTCAACAACTCGAGTCCGAAAAGGCTGAGTGGTTTGGTGAGCGGGCTGAATTGCTTGCCAAACTGGAGGACGTTTTGGCGCGGCTTGATAACCATCTTGCCCGGGAGGACTCTTGAGTCATTCAGTACGGGTCCGGATTCAGGGGCGTGAGTATCATTTGCGCAGCCAGCAGGAGTCTGATCAGGTCCAGAAAGTTGTCGATTTTATTGATGGGCAACTGGCTGAGATTTCTCAAGTCGGATCTGTCGATTCGCAGGACGCCCTGGCGTTGACTCTGCTGAACCTGGCCGGTCAGTACCTGCAGTTGCGGGATGGCCCCTGCCAGGCAGATCCGATTCAGGACAAACGCCTCGAGCATCTGCTGTTGCGGGTGGAAGAAGGATTGAAGTAGTTCGCAAAGACGTTTCAAGCGACCCTGATTGTCAGGGCTTTTAGATAGATACGGATACATTAAACAGAGAACTGGACACTCGCACCCGATAGCCAGGGTGCTTTACATTCCGAAAACAGCCAGGTTGTCTTCGGTTTTGCCTCAGGTGAATATATTGCTATGGATTGTCATGTATCGTTTATTATTAGAGGGTCTTGCCGAAAGCCAGTCGGCCGGATTTTATAATTAGCGACGATTTGACCTGTTCACCGTCCATCTTCTCTCTTGTCTGTTCCGTTTCTCTCTTCACTGCCCTGAAATATTTACTGCGCGGGAACCCACTGACATGCCGAAGCAGGCTTTTCGGAGTGAGCTGCTGGAGCGACGCATGCAGCTTTCTGCTGCAACTCGCGACCAGTTGAGTCTGGCTGCCCAGCGAATACTGGCCGAATCAGAGCCGTTTGTCGGTGCCACATGCATCGCCCTGTATTATCCGACGCGGGGCGAGGTGGCGACCGAACTGCTGTTCAATGAGGCACGGAAGCAGGGCAAGAGGATCTGCTACCCGCGGGTTGCTGGTGAACGGATGGCCTTTATCGAGGTAGACGACCTGGGCTGCCTTTCTCCCGGGAGTTTCGGCCTGCTTGAGCCTGACGTGGGCAGTGACGTTCCGGTTGCTGAACTGGAGTTGATGGTCCTGCCGGGCGTCGCGTTTGATCGTTACGGCTACCGTCTTGGTTATGGCAAGGGGTTTTATGACCGTGAACTGCACTCTGCTGGATTTACTGGGGTGCTTGCCGGTCTCTGCTTTGGATTTCAACTTCTGGACCGGCTGCCGGTGGAACGACACGACGTTCCGGTTGATTGTCTGGTAACGGAACAGGGGTTTTTTTTCCGCTCCCCTACTTTGGGTGAGGGCGGTTCACGATAACTCTGCAAGGAGGTTCACTGTGGAGATGGAACTGATAATACTGGTAGTGATGGTTCTGGTTGCGTTGGCAGCCGGAATATTCCTGGGGATGATTCTGCGCCGCAAGCTGTCTGAATCCCGTCTGGCAAATGCGCAGGCCACAGCTCAACAGATTGAAGCGGATGCCCGTAAGGAAGCAGACAGCATTCGCAAGGAAGCAACCATCCAGGCCAAGGATGTGGTGCTGCAGGCCAAGTCCGATTGGGAGCAGGAACAGCGTGAAATGCGTAAGGAGCTCCAGGCCCACGAAAATCGGCTGCAGCAGAAAGAGGAGAACCTTGAACGGAAGGTGGGGCAGATAGACCTGCGCAGCGAAGAACTGGACAAGAAGGAACACCAGTTACGTTCGCAGGAAGGGCAGCTCACCAAGCGGGAGCAGGAAGCGGATCAGATGCTTCACGAACAGCGCCAGCGGCTTGAACAGATTTCAGGGATGAGCAGCGAGCAGGCCAAGCAGCATCTGATTGAATCGATGACCAGCGAGGCTCGCCATGATGCGGCCAAAAGTATCAAGCAGATTGAGGATGAGGCGCGCGAGATAGCAGACAAGAAAGCCAAGATGATTATGGCTCTGGCAATTCAGCGCTATGCCGGGGACTTTGTTGCAGAAAAAACGGTGAGCGTTGTGCCGCTGCCATCGGATGAGATGAAGGGGCGGATTATCGGTCGTGAAGGGCGGAATATTCGCGCCATCGAAGCGGCAACCGGAATCGATCTGATTATTGACGATACCCCGGAGGCAGTGGTGATCTCAGGGTTCAACCAGGTGCGGCGTGAAGTGGCGAAGATCTCTCTTGAGCGGTTGATCGCAGATGGGCGCATCCACCCGGCCCGGATTGAAGAGCTGGTAGAAAAGGCCAGTGAAGAGGTCGATGAGGCGATTCGCGAAGCCGGAGAACAGGCGACATTCGACGTTGGTGTCCATGGGATCCATCCTGAGATCATCAAGTTGCTCGGGATGCTCAAGTATCGGACCTCATACGGTCAGAATGTCCTGATCCATTCCATCGAGGTGGCCTTCCTTTGCGGTATGATGGCAGCCGAACTGGGGATCAATGTGAAGCAGGCCAAGCGGGCCGGTCTGTTGCACGACATCGGCAAGGCCGTCAGTCACGAGTTGGAAGGATCGCACGCCGTCAATGGTGGAGACCTGGCGCGAAAGTATGGCGAGTCGGCCAAGATCGTGCACGCGATCTCTGCCCACCATGAGGACGAAAAGCCCGATTCGGTTCTGGCCATTCTGGTGCAGGCGGCCGATGCTCTTTCCGGAGCCCGTCCCGGTGCCCGGCGTGAAACCCTGGAGACCTACGTCAAGCGGCTGCGTGAACTGGAAGGGATTGGTACTTCATTTAACGGAGTGACGGGTTGTTTTGCCATCCAGGCTGGTCGGGAGATTCGCGTCATGGTGTCCAGCGGTGAAGTGTCAGATGCTCAGTCGCATGTGCTGGCTAAAGACATCGCACGAAAAATAGAGGATGAAATGACTTATCCCGGCCAGATTCGGGTCAATGTTATTCGTGAAACCAGAGCGACCGAATACGCCAGATAGCAGTAACATCTGACGAGAAAGTAGCAAGTTGAAAATTCTATTTGTCGGAGATATTGTCGGCCGTTCAGGCCGGCGAATCCTGGGTGAACGATTGGGCCGATTGATCGATCTTCACTATGTCGATCTTGTCGTTGCCAATGGGGAAAATGCCGCCGCCGGTTTCGGTCTTACTGCGGCTATTGCCCGCGAACTGTTTGACAGCGGGGTGGATGTTCTCACTTCGGGGAATCATATCTGGGACAAGCGGGAAATATTTGACACGCTGGATCGCGAGAAGCGTCTGTTGCGACCGGCCAATTATCCGGGGGACTTGCCCGGTCGCGGTGCCGGAATTTTTGCCACTGCCGCCGGCATCAAGGTGGCCGTTGTCAACCTCGAGGGCCGGGTGTTTATGAAAAATCTTGACTGCCCGTTTAAAGCCGGGGCTCGTCTGGTTGGCGATGCGCGTGAGCAGACGCCGATCATTCTGGTCGACTTTCACGCTGAGGCAACCAGCGAAAAGCAGGCGATGGGCTTTTTTCTCTCGGGCAAGGCGTCTGCGGTCATTGGTACCCATACTCACGTGCAGACAGCAGATGAAAAAATTCTTGATGGACATACCGGATATCTCACGGACGCCGGGATGACGGGCAGTCAGGACGCCATTATCGGCAATCAGAAAGAGCCGGCGCTGGAGAGGTTTCTGACCCAGTTGCCGGTGCGGCTTGAGGCCGCGAAGAAAGATCCGCTCCTTTGTGGGGTGTTGTTGACTATTGACGAAGAGACGGGCCGCTGTGAGGCAATTGAGCGCATTCAGGAAGGTCCGTAAGATAGAGCGAAACTTTGATCGGGACAATTGAGAGGTCTGCCCGGCAGCGAAAAGCCAGGGTCTAATAACGCTCCAAAAACACTGAACCAGATAAGTATTAAAAATGAATTTTGTCGAAGAATTGACCTGGCGCGGCATGATCCACGACATCACGCCCGGGACCGAAGAACAGCTTCAGAAAGAAATGACATCGGCCTACGTTGGTATCGACCCGACTGCCGATTCTCTGCACATAGGCCACTTGGTCAGTGTGATGATGCTCAAGCATTTCCAACTCGCCGGCCATAAACCGATTGCACTTGTCGGTGGGGCCACCGGTATGATCGGCGACCCCTCGGGGAAGTCAGCGGAAAGGAATCTGCTTGACGAGCGGACCCTTCGTCACAACGAGGCGTGTCTGAAAAAGCAGTTGGCAAAGTTTCTCGATTTTGATTCGAATGCCGCCAATGCCGCCGAGCTGGTCAACAATTACGACTGGATGAAAAACTTCAGTTTTCTCGATTTTATCCGCGACATCGGCAAGCATATTACAGTCAATTACATGATGGCCAAGGACAGCGTCAAAAAGCGTCTGGGGGAAGAGTCCAAGATGGGACTGTCCTTCACCGAATTCACTTATCAGTTGGTTCAGGGGACCGATTTTCTGCACCTGTACCGCGAGAAGAACTGCAAACTGCAGATGGGCGGGTCGGACCAATGGGGGAACATCACGACAGGGACCGAACTTATCCGCCGCAAAGAAAGTGGTGAAGCCTTTGCCATGACCTGCCCACTCATTACCAAGGCTGATGGTGGTAAATTCGGAAAAACAGAAAGCGGCAACGTCTGGCTCGACCCGGAGCTGACCACACCCTACAAGTTCTACCAGTTCTGGCTTAATGTCTCTGACGCCGATGCCGAGAAATACATTAAAATCTTCACGCTCTTGAGCAAGGAAGAAGTGACCGCGCTGGTCAAAGAGCAGGAAGCTGCACCGCACCTGCGTCCGTTGCAGAAGCGTCTGGCTAAAGAGGTTACCTGTATGGTCCATGGCGAAGACGAATACAGCAAGGCTGTTGAGGCTTCCCAGATTCTTTTTGGCAATGCTACGGCCGAAAGTCTTGCAGGCCTCGATAAGGAGACTTTCCTTTCGGTGTTTGAAGGTGTGCCGACCTATGAGGTCGACCGTACCAAGCTAGATGCCGGTGTGCCGGTCGTAGAACTGCTCGCCACAGAAACAGCGGCTTTCCCGTCTAAAGGTGAGCTGCGCCGTACGATCAAGGGGAATGGGCTCAGTCTGAACAAGGCCAAGCTGACCGATCAGGATTACCTCGTAACCGCGGCGGATTTGCTCAACGACTCATACCTGCTGGTACAGAAGGGCAAGAAAAATTATTATCTCATCGAGGCCGTCTGATTTCGTTCCAGGCATTCCATCTCACAGCTCAATCACTTCTGTTAACGTCGCGGGCGACATCCCCGGAGGAACTCTTTCAGCGGATGGACCGGTCTGGTTTCGCCACCTGATGGATGATCCCGGTATGGTGGCATCGCATGACGATGCCCGGCGCGTGTTCAAATTGGCCGCCGTGGCGCTCTATGATAAAATAATCTCAGTAACTGATATTGAGTTTTTACTCGAAAAGAAACAGGTAAGCCTAACAGAAAGCCCCGTTTGTTACGATCTGTGCTGTTTGGAATCTGCCCTGAAAACGGCTGCTTGAAAGCTTCCTTTGAACCTTTTTTAAAAAA
>PKUD01000205.1 GCA_002869695.1 Desulfuromonas sp.
CTGGTTCGCAGCAGGACCCACCTGCCGGAAATCCTCCAGCTGCTGCGCCGCGAGAATATCCGTTACCAGGCCCAGGATATCGCTCTGCTTGGTGAGCGTCCGGCCGCCCTCGATATCCTGGCTCTGACCCGGGCCCTGTTGCACCGGGCGGATCGTCTCTCCTGGTTGACGGTCCTGCGCGCTCCCTGGTGCGCACTGCTGCTGAATGACCTGCATATCCTGATCGACAATGCCCCGTATCTCACCCTGCCGACTCTGTTGCAGGATAAGGATCGTTTGCTTAAACTCTCGGCCGAGGGGCGATCGCGGATCGGGCGGGTCTGGCCAATCCTGGAAAAAGCTCTGGCCACGCGCGGGCGCTTGCCGTTGCGGCAGCTGGTGGAAGGCTGTTGGCTGGCCCTCGGCGGACCGGCCTGCTATGACCATGAAGGTCTTGAGGATGCGGCGCTGGTCTTCGATCTGCTTGAATCGCTGCAGCGGGGTGGGGATCTGCCGGCTCTGGACAGTTTGGTTCAGGGGCTGCAACGCCTCTTCTCGGCACCTGACAGTGATGCCGATGACAGTCTGCAGGTGATGACGATCCACAAGGCCAAGGGCCTGGAGTTTGACCAGGTGATTATCCCCGGGCTGGGGCGCAAGCCGCGAGGTGATGACACGACCCTGTTGCGCTGGCTGGAACATCCAAGGTTCGGCCTTTTGCTGGCACCCATCGCACCACGAGACGGCAGCGAACAGGACCCGATTTACCGGTTGATCGGTGCTCTTGAGAAGCAGAAGCAGGACCTGGAGACCGGCAGGCTCCTCTATGTCGCCGCAACCCGGGCGAAGCAGCAGCTGCATCTGATCGGTTCAGCACAGGAAAACGCCAAGGGCGAACTCAAGCCCGCTGGCGGATCGTTGCTGGAGACCCTCTGGCCGGCTGTGGCGGCAGAGTTCAGGAACATGGCTGTCGATGCAGTGTCTGAGGGCCCAACAGTCACCCGCCTGTCCTTAAAACGTCTACCTTCTGACTGGCGCTGCCCCGAACTGACGGCGGCACCCCTGCCAGTGGTCAAGGTGAGTGGCACGGCTTCGGATGCCGGAGAAAAGGAGGAAGAGGAGCACATCTTCACCGGCTGGGAACAACAATCCAGACGGCATGTCGGGACCATCGTGCATAACCTGTTGGAGCGGATTGCTGGACAGGGACCGGATGTCTGGAGTCACCAAAGCAAACAGGAGCGTAGGCGGATGCTGGATCGACAACTGGCCGCTCTCGGAGTGCCTGCTGCTGATCTGGACTTGGCAACGACCCGAACGATAAAGGCTGTGGAGAGGACTCTGGCCAGTGATCGTGGTCGCTGGATACTGCAGAGGCATGAACAGGGAGAGTGTGAACTTGCCCTGACGGGGCTGGTTGATGGTCAGGTGATTCATGCCGTCATCGACCGAACCTTCGTCGTCGATAATGTCCGCTGGGTCATTGATTATAAAACCAGCACCCCGAAATCCGGGGAGAGAGTCGAGGATTTTCTGCAGCGTGAGAGTGAACATTATCGGCGGCAGATGGAGAGTTACATCGAGCTGATGCGGGCCATGGATCAGGTTCGGGAGGTGCGGGCGGCGCTCTATTTCCCGTTATGCGATCAGTGGTGGGAGTATGCCTGATTTTCATATGACTTATAGTTCTGATTTCCCCCCCTGCCTTCTCTATTCGATGAGTTTATTCAATTCGTCCAAAACTTCAGTCTGCTCGTAGATTTTCTCGTGGTAATAGTTCCAGACATGGTAGCTTTGAAGCCCCAAAATGGTTAAACCGACCGCAAACACCGCCCAGAAATTGTCACTTAACCCGCCTGAAAAATGATAGAAAATATAAAATGCACCAAGGTAGCCGAAATGCGCCAAGGCGCCCCTGGGGTGCTTGTTGTTGGCCATTTGGGTGAGGATCAGGATGATCGCCGAAAAACCGTAGAGGACCAGTGCCCAGTTGATATATTTGACCGGCGGTCCTGCGCCCAAGGCAGTCCTGATTCCTTCGCTGAGTTGGGGGAGAAAATCAAAATTACGATGTGCCCCGATACTCAGGGCGGTGAAGAGGGCAAGAATCCAGAGACCGGTGCTGGAGAGAAGTTCGAGCTTTTTAATCTTGGATAAAACTTGCTCACGAAGTGGTGTTATGTCTGGCAGAGGAATTTCTGCGTCATGATCAGTTTGATCGTTCATCAATAGTGCCGTCTGGGGTCCGCGTACCCTTAAAATTCTGTCGTGCCACGTCTCGCTGTTTGACGAGTTGGTATACATGGTGATCCAATTTTCCAAGCTTTTTATTATGCTTGGGCAACTCGTGTTCCAGAACACCGTGAACCGCTCGATCGACGTTGTGAGCGAGCCTGAGAATAGGGAGAAAAAGGTTAATTCTCAACAAGGCAGTGACGCCACCGACCGTCAAGAATAGTACCATTACGCTGAAAACTACCATTCGACTTTTGAGCAGAGCAAGCGTTTTTTCCAGCTGTTCACTGGATACGGATATAAATAAATGCCCTAGAATCTGTTTGTCTTGCGGATGGAAATGGCAGTCTGAAGTCGAGCATTTTGTTTCGTTCAGAATCGGTAACGAGACCGAGATATGTCTCCCGGCATGATCGACAGCATGCTGAATTTCGCTGCCGAGAGAGTTATGGTTCTGAGTGAAATTTGCAATACGGGTGTCGCTGCTGCCGATTCCTTTTGCCGATTCATCCTGCCCGGAATACTGGACGTTTCCATCTTGGTCATAGACATGAATCAATTCAACATCAGATCTTGTCCCGATGTTTGCCACAATGTTCCGGAGTGAGCGGCGATCGTCTTCCATCATGGCATAATGGGCTGATTTTACAACAGTATTTGCGCAGCTATCCAGGTTGCGCAGTGCCTCGGCCGTCATGTCAGCTTTTATGAAGGAATACAACAGGAGGCAACCGAAGATGACGAATCCCGTGACCGCGATCGTGACCGGAACGATTGCTCTGGCGATCAGATTATCAAACATACGATTGTCTCCAGTTCCTCTAAATATTGTTGTGCAATACCCCGTCCGGCAAGGCACTCCCTGCCGGACGGGTCGTTCTGTTAAGCATTCACGGGAATGTGCTGTTGTTCTGCTGCCAGATCCTCTTCAGCGGGAACCGTCGCTTCAGCCATAACCTCCTGCTCTTTGAACTGATAGAGTATCGGCAGCCTGTTCAGGATAAAGCGATAGGTGCCCACATAGATGGCGAAGATCGTGATCGCAATAATCACCTCGAAGATGTGGGGGATTTCCTGATAGAGCTTCCAGTTGAAGGTGATCAACGCCGTATTGAGACGATTCAACAGAATCCCCGCGACTGTCAGGAATGCCCCGATACGGCAGACGTTGACAAGCTTGTTGCGGATACCGTAAGCCAGGATGATCAGCGGCATGCAAACGAACCCGATGATTTCAACCAGCCACCACGTGCCCCACCCGGTTGCAAAGTAAGCCCATTCGTTATCATGGGCCACCGCAATGAGCTTGATGATCAGGTAAGTGGCTAATCCCATGGCCGCACCTTTTGCCAGGGCAATTGTGAGTCGGTCGAGGTTCTTAACAAATCTTTTGTCACAGCGCCATTTCATCGTCAGAATAACAATCGTGCTTACGCTGATCACCATGCAGAGACCGGCCGGGATCGAAGAGACGAAGAAATGGATCCACTGAAATTCCGCCGAGTACCAGAGCGGATGAACTTTGCCCGGCGCATAGACAAACAGTGCCCCCAGTGCACCCTGGTGAAGAGTTGACAGAATGATCCCGGAAACAGTCAGACCGATGACCCCTTTGCGGATAAATTCATAGCCGCGGCGGAAGCCGATCCATTCGAAAAAGGACGCGGACACTTCTGCGACCTGAACCGAGAGATAGGTCGCAACGTGCCAGCCTACCAGAAAGAGAACCGCCGCCGGTCCGAAGGAGTAGACCATCGGGTACGAGAGCCGCCACGGTTGACCGAGGTCGACCAGCAGAAAGACGACTGCAAAGAAGTAGCCGAGGAGACCATTCAGCAGAGCCAGTCGCTCGATTGGTTCGAAATCATGACGTCCGAAAATTTCGACTGCAGTTCCCAGCATGAACCCGGATGCAGAGAGGGGCACCATGCAGAACAATCCGAAACCGAGAAACAGTCCCCATGGATAATCGTAAGAGCTATGGGTGACCGAGGCCAGCCCGAAGAAAAAACGATAGATGATCAGCGGGATGCCGATGGCGAAGATAATTGCCAGCACCCAGTTGAACTTGTTGCGGATCAGTTGACTTAAGTACTGGTCCAGAGTCAGGCCAAGCAGCAACTTTTCCATCAAGCTCCACTTTTTGCCATCCTCTTTCAAAGCTGAATCATGCGGTTTTACCCCGTAGGATGCTAATTTATTCATGTCTATTGACCCTCCTGCCCATCGTGGCCGTTCTCATCTCCATGGCTATGAGATTTCCCCTTAGTTGAAAGCAGGTGGAAACCTGTAAACAGGGCCGGCCAGATGGTCAACACCATTGGAACAATCGCCAGAAAGCCTTTGACATTGTTGATGATTGGTTCTTTTGGAAGATCCTGGTCAAAGCCGGCCTCTTCAAAAGGCACGTTGGAGATGTAGAACCAGCCGGTACCTCCGACTTCTTTTTCTCCGTATATCTGATCGACATATTTGTCGGGATTTTTTCTGATCCGCTCATGGGCGATCTTCAGTAACTCTTTACGCTTACCGAAGGTCATGACCTGCTGCGGGCAGCTCTCAACACATGCAGGTGGTTTGCCGTTTTTCAGTCGGGTGTCATAGCAGAAGACGCATTTCTTGATGACCGGATTAAGGACGGAATCATATGAGTACGCCGGGATGTGGAACGGGCAGGCGATCATACAATTCCTGCAGCCCACACAGACTTTCGGGTTATATATAACCGCCCCTTCCGGGGTCTTTGTGTAGGCATTGACAAAGCATGAGGTCAGGCAGGTCGGCTCATTACAGTGGTTACACTGAATCTTCCGATAAACCGGTGCGGTTGATGATTCTGTTTCATATCGGTTGACGACGGTATATGCCTTGTCTGTTGTTCGTCGCTTCTGACCAAGATGGAGTTCATCGAAAACAGAATAATCATCAAACGGCAGCGCAGGGTCCGGCAACTTCTGTTCTTTATTGCAGGCGGCTTCACAGGTTCGGCAGCCTACGCAGCGGGTCAGATCAACCAAAACCCCCATCCCATCAGGAAACCCGTCGAAAGATCCGGAAGCGAGAGCTTTTTTCGCTGGGCTCATCATGACTGCGGCCCCACCTGCCATGCTCCCGGCTAAAAATTTTCTGCGTGATATCTTACTCATGACATTCTCTCCTTGTAATGTTCCCCTGGACTCTAAAGCCAGAATCAATGACCTGACTTGTGGGCTGGCTCCTCAGGGGCATACTTCCCAGAATAATAGAATCTCTCTCCGTCATCAGTCTTTGCATGACAGTCTTCGCAACCCGTCGGCCCGCCGACCTGTTGATGGCAACCCATACAGTTCAGGTGGTAGGCTGCTTTGAGGTTGGGCTTGTCGAGATGATAGTTGTAGTCATCTCTGGGGATATGGAGGTTTTCCGGGGATAGCGGGTTGGCCGAGTGACATTCCTGACAAGAGACAATGTCCATTTCCTGTGCGCCATCATGGCATTTCGCACAGTATTCGTTTGCCACCTGAGTGCCTGTCGTGTGGTGATGGCAGTCTGAACAGTCCTCGGTGGCCTCTACGTGCATGGCATGGTCAAAAACAACTCCTTCGTACAGATTTGCCAGACTGTCAATCTCTACTTCATCTGGATAATCCATTGCATAACAACTCACAGCAAGGAAGCAGGAGAGTAAGATCGCTCCCATCCATGTAATAAGTTGTTTCCCGTTTATTGCCATAATCATTTCTCCTTAGTGCTTGATTTCATGTACATAAAAGACCCCGTTTTTTGATCTGAAGAATGGCCTGAATGCTGCTCAATCTTTATCCGGGTTATTGATATAGCGATAAAATATCGGGAAAATGGAGAAAAACAGTAAGCAGAGCAGGTACTCCAGCCCCTTAATGTAGGTATAGAAATCCACAACCGTATAGATTTGTTCCACCTGACCAACATTTAGAAAAAAATCAATCATCTCAACACCTCACGAAAAAATGAATTCAGCGGCTCTTTGCCGGGGCGGCAACCTTTTTTGATGACGCCCTTTTGCCTGCCTCCTTGGTCATACCCAATAGGGCAAGGACGGCCGGCACGAGCTGCGCGACAATGATCAGGGCGCAGAATCCGATAAACAGCAGGATCAGGATACCGCTGTTGTAGGCTTTGCTGGTGTCGACAGCGAGTGCAGGTGATGCCGTCGCAAGAGTCAGCACTAAAGCTGTTAGCAGAAATCTGGTTCTTTGCATGGAAACCTCCTTGATTCGGGTTGGGCAATAATTCTCAGTGCCTGATCTCTTCATCTCAATTCGCTTCAAGGCATACAGTCATTATGTTCGGCTCTTTAATGGAGATATTTGCAGAGGCCATGCCAC
>PKUD01000180.1 GCA_002869695.1 Desulfuromonas sp.
CCGAAACCCATTTTTCAATTGAATGACGGAGCAAACATGACACAGGGCAAACTCTGGGGCGGTCGCTTCACCCAGCCGACCGACAAGTTCGTCGAAGAATTCACCGCATCGATCGAGTTTGATCAACGCCTCTACCGCTACGACATCCGTGGCTCCAAGGCCCACGCTGAAATGCTCGGTCGCCAGGGGATTATTAGCGATGAGGAAGCGGAACAAATCATTAGCGGACTGAATACCATCATGGAGGATATCGAAACTGGCAAGGTGGTATTTTCGGTGGAACTGGAAGATATTCACATGAACATCGAGGCCCGCCTGATCGAGCGGATCGGAGCGGTCGGCGGCAAACTGCACACCGGTCGCAGCCGCAACGACCAGGTGGCGGTGGATATCCGCCTCTACCTGCGCGACGAGATCGACACCATTCTCGGCTACCTGCAGCAGCTGGAAGCCTCCCTGATCAAACAGGCCGAAGCGAACCTCGATGTCATTATGCCCGGCTATACCCACCTGCAGACCGCCCAGCCGGTGCTCTACAGTCACCACATGCTCGCTTATCGCGAGATGATCGCCCGGGATCACTCCCGGCTACAGGACCTGCGGGCACGCTTTAACCTGATGCCGCTCGGCGCCGGAGCGCTGGCCGGCACCACCTTCAACATCGACCGCGAGTGGGTCGCCGAGCAGCTCGGCTTCGACGGAGTGACCAGCAACAGCCTGGATTCGGTCTCCGACCGCGACTTCGCCATCGAGTTCTGCAGTTTTGCCGGCATCCTGATGATGCACCTGTCGCGGTTATCTGAAGAACTGATTCTCTGGTCGAGCGCCGACTTCAATTTTATTGAGCTGAGCGACGCCTTCTGCACCGGCAGCTCCATCATGCCGCAGAAAAAGAATCCGGATGTCCCGGAACTGGTGCGTGGCAAAACCGGTCGGGTTTACGGCAACCTGATCAGCCTGCTGACCCTGATGAAGTCCCTGCCGCTGGCCTACAACAAAGACATGCAGGAGGACAAGGAACCGCTCTTTGATACTATCGACACGGTCAAAGGCTCTTTGAAAGTTTTCGCCGACATGATCGCCGAAATGCAGGTCAAAGGGGACAACATGCGGATTGCCGCCGCCCGCGGGTTTTCCACCGCCACCGACGTTGCTGACTACTGTGTCCGTAAAGGCCTGCCATTCCGTCAGGCTCACGAAGTCGTGGGCAAAACGGTTCGTTACTGCGTTGAAACCGGGAAAGACATCCCGGAGTTAACCCTTGATGAATTTCGTCAGTTTTCCCCACTGATCGAGCAGGACATCTACGACTGTGTCACCCTGGAGGCCTCGGTCAATGCCCGAAAAGCCACCGGCGGCACTGCCCGTGAAGCGGTCGAACGTGAACTGGCGCGGCTGAAGAAGTAAACAAATCACTCACCGCAACATGTGCGGATAACGCAGAGAACGCACTCTGGGTGACTGCACATGCTGCGCTCAACGCGGCTGTCAAATGAAGTTATTTCGTGCGCTTGCACTCATCGCCCTGCTGCTCATTATCGCCGCCTGCGGCAAGAAAGGTCCGGTCCGACCATTGCTGGCAAACCTGCCGGATGCGGTCTCTGCTGCCGAACTGGTTCAGCGTGGTGATGATCTGCTGCTCAGCTGGCGATTACCAACCCGCAATCAGAACGACTCGCCGCTGGAGGCAGCCCCGGTTGTCGATATCTACCGGCTGCTGTACGACCCGGCCGACTACTGCCCGGAATGCAAGGATCGCTCAACCCTGTACGCCTCCATCAATCCCGAGCTGCCTGAGCCGGCACAATTCAGCGACGCCCGCTACACCCTGCATGATCGGCAGGTGACTGCCGGGCAGGGCTACCAGTATCGCCTGGTACCGAAAAATCAACACAATCTAGAGGGACGATCGCTGAGTGTGCGGATTGTTGTCGTCCCTCCACACGAGGCCCCAAGCGGGCTCCAGGGGACAGGACTCGATCAGGGGGCAACCCTGAGCTGGTCGCCGCTGACTCCGACAAACGGAACGGACCTCCTCGGCTACCGCGTTTACCGCCGTGAAGAGGGTGTGACGTCCCCTGCAACGCTGCTCAATCAACGCCTGCTGACGGTTACCGAATATACCGATATCAATCTGGTCAACGACACCGAATATCGCTACCAGATCAGCGCGGTGCTGAAACAGGGAGAACGGATGCTGGAAAGCCTTGCGTCTACCCCGGTCGGGGTAACTCCACGAAAGGATTTATAGCCGCCAGCGGTTCTTTACAATCCAGAGCCGGTATGATAGCTATTACGGTTTAAATCAGAAGCGTTCGGTGTGAAATCCGTTTTTCACCTACGTGTAATGTCTGACAAGAAATGGCCGGCTCCACGCCGGTGACGAGCCTGAATGGAGGACAACATGATCCAGGGATCCATGGTTGCCATCATCACCCCGTTCGATGAACAAGGACGCTTTGATGAAGAGAGCTACCGCCAACTGATCGAATTTCAGATCGAAAACGGCACCGATGTCATCGTTCCCTGCGGAACCACAGGCGAATCGGCCACGCTCGATTTTGACGAACATGGCCACGTCATCAAAACCTGTATCGAGCAGGTCAATAAACGGGTTCCGGTCGTTGCCGGAACCGGCGCCAACTCCACCGCAGAAGCATTACACCTGTCTCAACGGGCCAAGGACATGGGGGCTGACGGCCTGTTGCTGGTCTGCCCCTACTACAACAAACCTTCCCAGGAAGGGATTTATCAGCACTACAAAAAGCTGGCCGAATCCGTCGCCCTGCCCCAGGTGCTCTATAATGTCCCGGGCCGCACCGGCACGAACGTGACCGCCGAGACCACCTGCCGCCTGGCGGAAATTGACAACATTGTCGCCATCAAGGAAGCTGCCGGCTCACTGACTCAGGTCAGTGAAATCATTGCCCGGGCCGGCGACAAGATCGACGTCGTCTCCGGTGACGACTTTCTGACCTTTCCGATGATGGCCTGTGGAGCCAAAGGGGTGATTTCGGTCTCCGCCAATGCGATTCCAGCCCAGGTCAAAGCGATGGTCCAGGCTGTCCAGGACGAAAACTATGTCACCGCTCGCCAGCTGCACCTCGAACTGTTGGCATTCCATACCGCCATGTTTATCGAGAGCAACCCGGTCCCGGTGAAGAAAACCTTGTCACTGATGGGGAAATGCCGTGCCGATGTCCGACTGCCCCTGGTCGAGATGCAGACAGCCACGCTGGACAAGCTGCAGACGATTCTCAAGCAATACCAGCTGATCTGAGCTGACAGGACAGCACAACCAGACCACCGAGGCACAGGGAGTCGGCAGTACTGCGGCCCTTCCCTGTGCCTCCCTGTATCAGAAACAGAGGATAAACAATGATGAAAGTTGCTGTCGTGGGTGCTGCCGGCCGAATGGGCCTGCGCCTGATTCAGGCCGTTGTTGAAGCTGAAGGGCTGGAGCTGAGCGGAGCTATCGAGCGGCCCGGACACGAACAAGTCGGGACTGATGCCGGATTGCTCGCCGGAGTGGGTGAACTTGGAGTTAAAATTTCCGATGATCTCGCGACCACCATGTCCGGCGCTGATGTGTTGATCGACTTTACCTTTCCCGATGTGACGCTGAACAACCTGGCGGTCTGCGCCGAACTGGGCAAGATGGTGGTGAGTGGCTCTACCGGGTTCAGCCCCGAACAACGGGCCGAAGCGGAGGCCTTTGCCCGGAGGATTCCGGTGGTGCTGGCCCCCAACATGAGCGTCGGCGTTAATGCCTGCTTCAAATTGCTGAAGGAAGCGGCGAAGATTCTCGGTGACGACTTCGATGTCGAGGTGGTCGAACTGCACCACAACAAAAAGAAGGATTCTCCTTCCGGAACTGCAGTACGGATGGGAGAGGTGGTAGCGGAGACCCTCGGTCGCGACTACAACCAGGTCGCCAACTATCATCGCGAAGGGATGTGCGGCGAACGGACCAAGCAGGAGATCGGCATGCAGACGGTGCGCGGCGGCGATATCGTTGGAGAACACACCGTCTACTTTATCGGCATGGGCGAACGGATCGAAATTTCCCACCGTGCCATGAGCCGTGACATGTTCGCCCGGGGTGCCGCCCGAGCTTGCCAGTGGATCGCCGACAAGGGCCCCGGCCTGTATGACATGCAGGATGTTTTGAACCTGAAATAATATTCCCGATTGACAATTAAAACCTTTAACACACACATCTGTTTTGGGTAGCGAACTTTGCGGCTGATCAGGCAAGGAACGTTGAGGGTGAAGCAGGGACCCCGATCGCTCGCCCAAGCGTTCAACGCACCCGACACTAAGTCAGCGAAACAACCGCTGCCCCCGGAAGGAGAATCCCTATGGCGCGCATCAATGACAATTATCTGAAACTACAAGCCGGCTACCTGTTTCCCGAAATCGGCCGCCGGGTCAACGAATTCACCTCTGCCAACCCCTCTGCCCAGGTGATCCGTCTCGGCATCGGCGATGTCACCAAACCGCTGGTTCCGGCAGTGCTCAAGGCCTTCCACGAAGGTGTGGACGACCTGGCAAAACGGGAAAGCTTTCATGGTTACGGCCCTGAGCAGGGCTACGACTGGCTCTGCGAGGTCATCATCGACAAATCGTACCGGCCGCTCGGAGTCGATCTGAAAGCCAGTGAAATGTTTATCTCCGACGGATCCAAGTGCGACAGTGCAAACATTCTCGACATTTTCGATCTCGGCAACAAAGTTGCCATCGGAGACCCGGTCTACCCGGTCTATAACGACACCAACGTCATGGTTGGTCGCAGCGGCCAGGTTAATGACCAGGGCTATTATGAAGGGCTGGTCTACATGCCCTGCACCGAGGAGAACGGCTTCATGCCCCAGTTCCCTGTGGAAAAGGTTGACATCATCTACCTCTGCTGCCCGAACAACCCGACCGGCACTGTTGCCACCAAAGACCAGTTGAAAAACTGGGTCGATTATGCCATCGCCAACGATGCGGTGATTCTTTTCGATGCCGCCTACGAGGCATTCATCACTGAACCTGGCATCCCCCACTCGATCTACGAGATCGAAGGGGCCAAACAGTGCGCCATCGAGTTCCGCTCCTTCTCCAAGACTGCGGGTTTTACCGGCGTGCGCTGCGGCCTGACCATTGTCCCCGAGGAATTGCTGGGGACCACTGCCGGCGGCGAAAAATACAGCTTCAACAAGCTCTGGAACCGGCGGCAAAGCACCAAATTTAACGGCGTCTCCTACCCCGTCCAGAAAGCGGCGGCGGCGGTCTACAGCGACGATGGCTGGGCCCAGGTCAAGCAGATCATCGACTACTACATGGAGAACGCAAGGATCATTCGTGAAGGGTTGACCGCTGCCGGCATCGAATGTTTCGGGGGCATCAACGCACCCTATATCTGGCTGAAGACTCCCGAAGGGATGAGCAGTTGGGATTTTTTTGACAAACTGTTGGGGGAATGTCACGTGGTCGGCACTCCCGGCAGCGGCTTTGGCCCCAGCGGCGAAGGCTACTTCCGCCTCAGCGCGTTTGGTGACCGGAAGAATGTCGAAACCGCCGTCAACCGCATTCAGGAGAAGTGGGGCAAATAAGTGATCAGGATCATCATCGACAAGAGCAAATGTTGCGGCAGCGGAGAGTGTGTCAAGGTCTGCCCGGAGAAAGCGATCAGCCTGGTCGATGGGGTCGCCGTGCTGGACGAATCACTCTGTGATCATGACGGTATATGTATTCCTGCCTGCCCTTACAGCGCGATCAGCTACGAAGAGAGCGAGCCGGGCGGCTGCGGGTTCTGAGCACAAGCCATCCATCTATTGATGCGAAGAGCCCGGGGGATTTTCCGTCGGGCTCTTTTTTCGTTAAAGAATTGAAAAAGGTTGAAAAGTTCATATTTATTAATTACAATAATCTAACATTGCTTATGGGGAGGGGCACTCAGCGTTAAAGATTAGGCTCAATCGATGGTTTCGTTCCACGCATATCTAAAAACCCTGCTCAGTGGCAGCATCATTTCCCTTTTTTTAGTGACTCTTACCCTGGGCACTGATGCCTGTGCCCTCGACAAACGGACCTTTATTCATATTGTTCCGCCCAAGACCAATGCTCTCCATCTGGTCTTGGTCGACACTGAAATGACGACCCGTCAATATCTGCCCAACGGCAACCTGCAGAGCCAGGTTGACAACGACAACCTGGCAATCAGGACAGTCGCACGCTTCTCCATCGCCGACAATCTGGAACTGGCGCTTGAGGTTCCCTATCTTCTAAGCCGGGAACAGGAGCGCACCAACCCGGCCGGTGTTACCCAGACGCAATTCGATTCCGAAGGTTTCAGCGATGCCGGTATTCAACTCACCTGGCAGGCCCGCGACTCAAGAAAGGGTGGCTTTGGCCTTATCACCGGGGTTGAACTGAAAGCCCCCACCGGCAACAATGATCGCGGGCTCGGCTCTGAAACCTGGGATGTCAGCCTGCGTTCCGTGCTCAGCCGTAAAACCGCTTGGGGCTTCCCCTACCTGATGGCGATCTATACCGACACCGGCTCAACCAGGAGTGATGGACTCAAAGTAGATCCTGCCAATGACCTCTACCTCGGGCTCGGCTTCAAGTCCCGCTTCTGGAACAACGTCGGATTCGACCTGATCCTCTACCGCTACATCTCCACCAGCCGCCAGTATAATGCATCGAACGGGTCACAGGCGATCATCGAACAGCATGACATGCCCGGCTACAAAGTCTACGGTCGCTACCGGATCAGCAAAAACCTCGAATGGAATATCTTTTACGAAAACAGTGACCCGGAAGATCACCAGATGCTGGTCAATAACATGGTCATCGACCGCAGACCCGGCGACAAAAAGCGGGTTGGCACCCTACTGAAATATTTCTGGTAGCTGTCCACGGGACGCCCGCACAACTGACCATCCAACTAAAGCCCCCCTCACCAGGGGCAAGTCAACCTGTCAACATTCCTTCTCATTAAAACAGAACCTACTCGACACTATTCCATAAGTTCTCAAATCAATACCTGACCATACAACTAAGACATAGGGGCATATACCCTACCTTCGAACTTGCCTTTGGGGGTTTTGCCCCAGATAAAAAGCACACCCATTAAAAGTTCTGCATATTACATTTATCATATTTGATAAATTTTTCTCAAGAATTTTCAGATACTTACAAATTTAATTTATTTTATTATTCTCTACCCTGCAACTAGGCAACCCTCTTGCAGTATGTCAATCCCATTGCTCAAACCAATCACCGCGGAGAAGGCTGGGGGCTCCGCCTTAGTTTTATATGAGAGGTCAGGGTGACCTCGGCAACCCTAGAATAGGAGATGGGAAGCATGAAAAAGTTTTTGGCAATTTTCGGGATCCTCTTTCTGCTGTGCGCGCTGAGTACAGCTCCTGCGTTTGCAGCCAAGCCAGTTGACGCTGACGGTGACGGCTACAACGACAAGCAAGACTGCAACGACGCTGACGCCAGCATCAATCCCGGCGCAGTGGAAATCTGCTTTGACGGTATCGACCAGAACTGCGATGGCGTTATCGACGAAGGTTGCACACCCGGCACCTGCACCGACAACGACGGTGACGGCTACGGCGATCCCGCCAGCGCTGACTGCACCTATCCCGACCTCGACTGTAATGACGTTCTCGCCGCTGTAAACCCCGGCGCTTCGGAAGTCTGCGACAACGGTATTGACGATGACTGTAACGGTCTGGTTGACTCCGCTGATCCTGCTTGCGGCACCAACCCCCACGCCGGTAACACCTGGAACAACTATCCGGCGGACTGCATGGGCTGCCACAACACCCAGTTCAACGAGATGGCTGACTCCACCCATTACAAGTGGGTTGGTGAGACCACCGAAATGGCCAACGCCAACGGCACCCTGCAGGGCAAGCTGACCAACGCGGTCAACAGCTACTGTATCAACATCCTCGGCGACTGGAAGATCTGCGGCAAGTGTCACGCCGGTCGCGGCCTGCGCCCCGACGATCAGGCTGCCGGTCTTGAGAACATCGACTGCCTGATGTGCCACAACGAAGACTACGCACTCGGCCGTACCCGTATCGCCGACGGCACCATGGCTCCCGCCATCGCCGACAACCCCGATGCTGCCGATCTGGCGATCCTCGACGGCTACACCCAGACTATCGCCAAGCCGACCACCCAAAACTGCCTGAAGTGCCACGCCAACGCCGGTGGCGGTAACGCAGTCAAGCGTGGTGACCTGTCGATGGAAACCATCAGCAACACCAATGCTGACTTTGACGTCCACATGAACAAATCTGCTTCTAACGTCCAGTGCCAGGAATGCCACGTCTTCACCAACCACAAGACCATCGGTCGCGGTTCCGACCTGCGCCCGACTGACGATGTTGCTCGCGGCAGCGAAGTCAAGTGCTACACCTGCCACACCGGTTTCGAAGCACAAGGTGGTCACGCAGCAGCCGGAGCCAACCGCACCGACGCTGACGACCACGTCCTCCACGTTGCCTGCCAGTCCTGCCACGTTGATGAGTTCGCCAAGGTTGCTACCGAAATGCATCGCGACTGGCGTTTCCACCATGACGGCACCCCGGCAGACGGCGTCTCCGGCCCAGGCCACCCGCATGTTGAGAAGGCTGCCAACCTGCAGCCCGAGTTTAAGTTCTGGAACCGCACCAGCGACAACTACCTGATGGGCGATGCTGCCGTTATCGACCCGGCCACTGGTTTCTACCCGACGTCCCGGCCTCTGGGCGACCTGAACGACGGCAAGCTGTACCCCTTCAAGTACAAGACTGCTGACCAGCCGATGGTCTCCGGATCCAAAGAACTGCTGATGCTCGACACCCTGGTCTACATTGGTCAGACTGGCGATGCCGTCGAAGCGATCGAGTCCGGTCTGGCCAACATGGGCTACCCGACCAACGAAGCTTATGAGTGGGTGACCACCGACACCTATCAACTGCTCAACCATGGTGTTGCTCCC
>PKUD01000096.1 GCA_002869695.1 Desulfuromonas sp.
CTTTTCAATATTCGCTGAATACTCGCAGGACTCGCAACTGATCACCACGTCCTCACCGGTATCAGCCAGCACCATGAATTCGTGGCTGAACGAACCGCCGATGGCGCCGGAATCCGCTTCCACCATACGGTACTTCAGCCCGCAGCGCTCGAAAATCCGACAGTATGCCTCGCGCATCTTCTGGTAGCTGGCATTGGCGCCCTCCTCGCTGGTGTCAAAGGAGTAGGCATCCTTCATAATGAATTCCCGGCCGCGCATCAGACCGAAACGGGGACGGACCTCGTCACGGAACTTGGTCTGGATCTGGTACAGATTGATCGGCAGCTGCCGGTAAGACTTCACATGACCGCGCACCACGTCGGTGATGACCTCTTCGTGAGTCGGGCCCATACAGAAATCGCGCTGATGACGATCCTTGAAGCGCAGCAGTTCCTTGCCATAAAACTCCCAGCGACCCGATTCCTGCCAGAGTTCCGCAGGGTTGGCCATCGGCATCAGCAGTTCGATCGCCCCGGCGCGGTTCATCTCCTCGCGCACGATCTCTTCCACCTTGCGAATCGCCCGCAGGCCGAAAGGCAGATAGCTGTAGACCCCGGCGGCGACCTTACGGATCATCCCCGCCCGCATCATCAGCTGGTGGCTGACAACTTCGGCGTCAGCAGGAGTCTCTTTGAGAGTCGGCAAAAAATATTGGCTGTAGCGCATGGATTTCAGTTCCTGTGTTTGACGTCATTATAACCGATGCCGGACAAGGACCCGACACCACGGACAAAGGGGGAAATTATACGTATTTTCGACTTAAAAGCAAGCGGCAGAAGGTCCCACGGTCGGCATTATCCGGCACCACGACTGTGAAGAGGATCGCCTATCAGCTCACCCCTCAGGGAGATTCTGCCAGAGCCTCCGAACTCACGTTGAAGCGATAAACCTCAAAAGAGCCGTCTCGCTCAAGCAGATTGATGCTGATCAAAGCATCCCCGTTTTCGTACCTGGCCGCCATTTCATAGGCGATCACAGCTTTCTTTCCGCTGCCGGAATCCTCCTCCGAAAGAACCTTCTGAAATTCGGGGGATTCCATGCTCAGTAGCCCCCCCATCCGGGAAAAGAGGGTCATGATCCGCACAAGCTGCTCTTCCGAAACGGTCTCCAGAACTTCGGCGGCCATCAGCGACCTGGTGATATCCGGGTTCCATTTCGAAATCTCCGGAACCACGTTCATGATATAAGGCAGCGCCCTGTCATCGTACTCTGCGGCCTGATAATAACTGTAAATGTAGGAACCAACAATAACCGCAACAATCGTGGCAAACCAACAGGCCAGTAGAATGAAAAACTTTTTCAAAGGATACCTTTCCGGTCCCCATCACCAGGGGAAGTCGTGCAGAGTGGATGATCGGCCGAAACCCGGAAACAACTTCCGGGAACGGAACTATTTTCGGCAAGTCATGATCCGGTGCGATCTGTGGCCTTAACCATTTTCCAGGCTTCCTCGACCAGGGCGTCCGCCAATTCGGCCTGCGGCACCTTACGCACCACCTCGCCCCTGCTGAACAGCAAACCCTGCCCCTTACCCCCGGCGATCCCCAGATCAGCTTCTCGTGCCTCGCCGGGCCCGTTAACCACGCAACCCATTACAGCAATCGTCAGCGCCCGGGGCAGATCGTGCAGCCGCCGCTCCACCTCTTCGGCAATTGCGATCAGTTCAACCTCGCAGCGTCCGCAGGTGGGGCAACTGACAAACACCGGGCCGCGCTCGCGCAGGCCCAGGCTCTTGAGTATCTCCCAGCCAACCTTGACCTCCTCCACCGGGTCCCCGGTCAACGACACCCGCAGGGTGTCACCGATACCATCGTAGAGCAGTGCCCCCAGCCCGACGGCACTCTTGATCGTCCCACTCCAGGTCGTGCCCGCCTCGGTGACACCGATATGCAACGGGTAATCAACCTGACCGGCCAGCAGACGGTAGGCCTCTACCGTCCGATGAATATCGGACGCCTTGAGGCTGACCTTGATTTCCGGATAGTTGAGCTCTTCGAGGATGCGGATATGGCCCAGGGCACTTTCCGCCATCGCCTCGGCCGTGGGGCGGCCGTACTTCACCAGCAGATCCTTTTCCAGCGATCCGCCGTTGACCCCGATCCGGATCGGTACCGCCCGCTCGCGACAGGCCTGCACCACTTCCTCGATTTTCCAGCGCTCGCCGATGTTGCCGGGGTTGAGACGCAGCCCGTCGACCCCGCCTTCCAGTGCGATCAGTGCCAGCCGATAATCAAAATGGATATCCGCGACCAGCGGAATAGCTATCCCGTGGCGAATCTCCTTGAGCGCTTCGGCAGCCTGCCGATCGGGAACCGCACAGCGGATGATTTCACACCCGGCCTCCTGCAACTGCTCGATCTGAGTCAGCGTCGCCTTCACGTCACGGGTATCGGTATTGCACATGGACTGGACAGTGACCGGAGCATCGCCGCCAATAACGACATCCCCGAGCTTGATCTGGCGGGTTTTATGGCGCATTTTTATAATCATCCTAAAACAATGGGAGGAGACGAAGTGTGAGCTTAGCGAGTCGGGTTGTGGGAAGTCAAGCAGCTCGTTGATCAGAAAGCAACACCACACGATTTTAAGTTGACCCGTTCAGCTGGTAATGCTTTGAAAATCAACTACACTCTGAGAAAAGATTGAGAACCAAATCCATCTTCTTTTAAGTGGAGAGACCCTTTGCAGCAGGACAATATCTTCTTTCTGCCGGTCAGTGCTGTTTGTCAACGAGAGGTCCTGACATGCACGCATGATGCAAGCATTGTCACGGCAGCCGGGCTGATGCAGCAGAGAAAAGTCAGCAGCATCGTCGTCTCGGAAAACAGCCTTCCGACCGGAATCATGAGCGACCATGATCTGCGCAACAAGGTCGTAAGTCGCGGAATCGACCCAAACAAAATCATCGTCGGTGACATCATGACTGCCCCCCTGATTACGTTAAGTGAGGATGATTTTGTTTTCGAAGCACTCTACCTGATGTCCCGGCACTCTATTCATCGTGTTGTTGTCGTTGACAACCGGGGTCAACTGACCGGAATCATCAGCCACACAGACATCTTGAGTCTACAGGCGCGTTCTCCGCAGCAGTTGCTGTATGAAATTGAAGAGGCCCAGACGGTCGGGGAACTGAAGCATCATCATGAGCAGGTTGAAGGATTGGTAGTGCATCTGATAGGAACCGGGGTGAGTACCCCTGAACTGGTCCGAACGATCTCCCATCTGAACGACAGAATTCTGATCCGTCTGATCACGCTGTTGCGCAATGACTACTATCAGGATATTTCGGACGACTTCGCGTTCATCGTTCTCGGCAGCGAGGGCCGACGGGAGCAGACGCTGACCACCGACCAGGATAACGCGATCATATATTCCGACAACCTGACCACTGCACAGATTGAAAGAATCAGGGAGTTCTCTGAAGCGCTGATCGACACCCTGATTTCGATCGGTGTCCCCCCCTGCCCGGGCGGCATCATGGCAAAAAATGATCACTGGCGCCGCAGCCTCAGCGGCTGGAAAAACGTCCTCAACAGCTGGCTGAGAGATTCCGGACCGCAGAACATCATGAACGGCAGTATGTTCTTTGACCTGCGCACCCTCTACGGAAACCAGGAGCTCGAGAGCGAACTCAAACGGCACATCGCAGCATATTTGAGCCGTGACAGTAACTTCCTGGCGCGCACGGCCAAAAACGTCACCGGTTTCAAGACCCCTATCGGCTGGTTCGGCCGCTTCAAACTGGAAAAAGATGGACCGCACAAGGGGAAGATGGATATTAAGAAGGCGGGAATTTTCGCCATAACTGAGGGAATCAAAGTTCTCGCCCTGGAGTCCGGTGAGCTGGATGACGGGACCCTCGAGCATATAAAGGATTTGACCGAGAAAGGGATCCTGAAACCCGCCATGGCGGAAAATCTCGAAGCAAGTTTCAACTTTCTGGTCACCCTCCGCTTACGTGGTCAGGCGGCAGCGATCAGGGCAGGAGAAGTACCGAGTAATTACATCGACCTCGCGGAGTTGAACCACATGGAACAGGGACGCTTGCGACTTGCCTTCGAGACGGTTGACACTCTGCAACAATTCCTGAATCTGCATTTTCAGCTCGACTTTGTGCAGTAAACGGGAGAAAGGTTCCTTAACGGGCAGCGGTTCTTTTCCACCTGTGGCACCTCATGAATAACAGCAGCCCGCGCACATGTTGACTTACGCCCTGAACCCGGAGTACTCTGCGCTCCCTATCACGGCCATATCAGGGAGTTCTTAATACTATCGTGAAAAAAAACACACGACGATCTTCGCCGCCGCGCGAATCCATCAAACTGACCATCGACGCCCTTGACAACGAGGGGATCGGCCTGGCCGGGCACGAGGGGAAAACCGCCCTGGTCCAGGGAGCCCTGCCGGGAGAGACGGTCCTCGCAGAAGTGGAGCACATCGGCCGCACCCATATCTATACCCGGTTGCGCAAAGTGCTGCGCAATTCACCGCAGCGCACCACAAATATCATCTGCAAAAAAGAGCTGGAGTGCCTGGGATGCCCGCTGATCGGCATGAAGTACCAGGCCCAGCTTGACTACAAACAGCAGCGGGTCGCCGCGGCGCTGTCCGCAAATGGGGTCGCGCATGACAGCAGCGTTCTGCCGACCCTGGCTGCGGAGCCGCCGACCGCTTACCGCGCCAGTGCCAAACTGGTCTTCGCCCGCAAGCGGGAAAAGGTACTGATCGGCCTTTACCGGCGCGGCTCCCATGACGTGGTCGACTGCCCCGACTGTCCGGTCCATCACCCGCTGATCAATCGGATTGTCGCCGTGGTGCGTGACGAAGTTCAGCGACAGGGCATATCGGTCTACAGCCCCAGGCACATGAACGGCCTGCTCCGCTATCTGCTGATCCGGATCAGCCCGCTAAACGACAGAGCAATGGTTACCCTGGTGAGCAATTTCCGCGATCTCCAGCAACTGCCGAAACTGGGCAAGTGGCTGATGCGCAAGGTGCCGGAAGTAATCTCGGTCCATCAGAACGTTAACAGCTCCAGCGGCAATGTCATCTTCGGCCAGGAAACCCTTAAACTGCACGGAACTCCTGACCTGATTGACCGGGTCGGCGACATTCGGTTGCGCATCGCCCCCGGTGCCTTCTTCCAGGTGAACACCAGGCAGGCGAGTCGCATCTACGCTCTGGTCCGGGAATGGGCACAACTGAAGACCAATGAAAAAGCCCTTGACCTCTACTGCGGCATCGGTGGTATCGCGCTGCACCTGGCCAAGGACGCAGGTCGGGTATTCGGCATCGAAGTCGTGCCCGAGGCTGTGCGCAACGCTGCGGACAATGCCCGATTGAACAATCTGGAAAATTGTCATTTTCAGGCGGGGGATGCGGCGGTAGAGTTGAATAGACTTTCCCAGCAGATCGCATCACTGGCTGTTGCGGTGATCAATCCGCCGCGCAAGGGGTGTGATGCCGAAGTGCTGGAAACCCTGATCGAATTCGGCCCGCAGCGCCTGATCTACGTCTCCTGCGATCCGGACAGTCTGGCCCGCGACCTGGCCCTGCTGACCCACAGGCATTACCGGGTCGAAAAAGTCCAGCCGGTCGACATGTTCCCGCAGACGGCTCACGTTGAGACGGTGGTTCTGCTGACCCGGATCGACAATAGCGACGAATAAATTTGGATTTATTACACGGCGTCAGCGACAAGCACACAGAGAATTTTTTCTGGTCATCATCGCCCCCCTTTTGCTATAGTCCCCTGCGGCTAAAATCGCCGCAAGGGACAGGAGAAACAGATGAACACCCTCGACTGTCGAGAGCTGAAATGCCCCCATCCGGTTGTCGAAGCGCGCAAGCAACTGCTTGACGCACCTGGCCAACCTCTGAAGATTCTGGTCGGTGATGAAGTCGCCCGGGAAAATGTCACCCGCATGGCCGCAAGCATGGGCTATATGACTCTGGATGAGATTGTCGAAGGGGGCTTTTCCCTGACCTTGTCTCCAGGTGCCTCCCCTGCCGAAGCGACGGAGCAGGCCCCGGTGCAAGGCAAAACGGTCATCTACATCGACAGCGACCAGATGGGGCAAGGCAACGAGGAACTTGGCCGGGTGCTGATGAAGAACTACCTGTTCACCCTGACCGAACTGACGACGCTTCCCGACCAGATGATTTTCGTCAACAACGGTGCCAAGCTGGTATGTAACGGGTCGGATGTACTGGAAGCCCTCAACACCCTGGCCTGCAACGGCGTCGATATCGCCACCTGCGGAATCTGCCTCGAATATTTCGAGCTAAAAGAAGACTTGCAGGTCGGCCGCATAACAAATATGCTGGAGGTCGCCGAGGCTCATCAGCAAGCGGGCCGGATCATCAAACCCTGAGCATCAAAATAATATACGGAGGTAGTTAGTAGCCTGGTGGCGCTCACGGTCTTCAAAACCGATGGGGGGCGTTCACGTCCCCGGTGGGTTCGATTCCCATCTACCTCCGCCA
>PKUD01000086.1 GCA_002869695.1 Desulfuromonas sp.
GGATAATAACGTCATCACTGGGAATGTCTACTGGGAGGGAGAAGTCCGGATTCAGGGCAAGGTTGTGATCGAAAAGGGTGCAGTGCTGACAATTGCCCCTGGGACGCGGGTGCTGTTTATGCCCTATACGGACCCCGATCCGGACCGCAAACGTGGGCCCCACGAGCTGCGCGGCAGCAAACTGATGGTCCACGGTCAACTGATCGCACGCGGGACCGCGTATGAGCCGATCACCTTCAGTTATTATGACCCGAACGCCCCGGCCGGGAGCTGGGGAGGGATCAAGGTCCAGGATGCTGAAGAGGTCTACTTTTACAATTGCGTGTTCCGACAGGCCATGAATGCCATTCATTCCTGCCGTTCTTGGGTCGCCATCGAGTATTGCAAGTTCGAAGAGAACCAGGTGGGGATTCTGTTTCACAACGCACGGCTGTTTATCGAGAGGAACCTGGTGCGCAACAACGTGACCGGGATATATTACCTCTCAGGAGAGCCGGTGATCTCGCAAAACCGTATTGCCGACAATGATAATGGACTGGTGATCGCCGATGCTTCGCAGGAGTACCTGATCAAGGACAACAGCTTTATCGATAATCGTTCTTACAATGTCGGTCTCGGTGAGCGGGTCAGGCGAAAGGTTGATCTGCGTAAAAACTACTGGGGGGCGGGTAGTGCCCAGAGCCTGGAATTGAAACTTTTTGATGGTCGCAGTTCCCTCTGGAAAGGCGAGATCAATTACCTGCCGATGCGCGCAGAACCGGTCATATTGTCTGGCATGGAATGAACAACACGGTTCCTAACAGGTGGGAGTTGCGGAAAGCGCCCGCCGCAGAAATAGAGTTACAACAACTTGCCCTGGGGCTCAATGTCACTCAATTGACCGCCAGGGCACTTCTGTTTCGAGGCATCGATTCGGTCACTGCCGCGCGTAATTTTCTTGATGCCCGTCTGCAGAATCTGCCCGACCCCGATCTGCTGTCTGACATGCCGACCGCCACCGCCCGATTGGTGCAGGCTCTAAATGCCGGGGAACGGATTGCTGTCCATGGAGATTATGATGTCGATGGGATCACCGGCTGCACTCTGCTGGTTGAGACCCTGCGACTGTTGGGCGGGCAGGTGGATTACCATATCCCGTTACGCCTCAGGGACGGATACGGTCTATCAGCGGATGCGATCAGAAGTGCCGTTGCAAATGGCTGTCAGCTGCTGGTTTCGGTCGACTGTGGTGTCTCAGCGGTTGCCGAAGCGGAACTTGCCGCAGCGCTCGGCCTTGACCTCATCGTCACCGATCATCATCAACCCCCTGAAAAACTCCCCGATTGTCTCGCCTTGGTCAATCCGCACTTGCCCGGGAGCAGCTTCCCGTGGAAGGATCTCTCAGGGGTCGGGGTTGCTTGTTTCCTGCTCGCCGCACTGCGGCGCAAGCTGAGGGAGAGCGGCTACTTTGAGAATCGGGTCGAGCCTGACCTGCGCGATGGTCTGGATCTTGTCGCGCTTGGTACGATTGCTGACATTGTCCCGCTCGGCGGGAGTAACCGGATCCTGGTGCGCGCCGGGCTGGACCGGCTGGAACATTCCAGGCGTCCGGGGATTCGGGCGTTGAAGTCGGTTGCTGATGTCAAATCTGTCAGCTGCGGATCAGTCGGTTTCCGCCTTGCTCCACGGCTGAATGCGGCCGGTCGTCTGGAAGATGCGGCCCTGGGGGTCAAATTGCTGTTGACCGGACACAACGACGAAGCCGAACAACTGGCTGCTCTGCTCGACGGGTTCAACCGGGAGCGACAGGTCATTGAACAGCAGACCCTCGAACAGGCGGTTGAACAGGTCGAGCATCTTGGCACCGGCCAGCATTACAGCCTGGTTCTGGCGGATGATAGGTGGCATTCCGGGGTTATCGGTATCGTCGCCAGTCGCCTGGTGGAACGGTATCACTGCCCGGTGGTGATGATTGCCCTTGTGGATGGGGAGGGGAAGGGTTCAGCCCGCTCGATCCGCAATTTTCATCTGTTCGAAGGACTGCGGGCCTGTAGTGAAAGTCTGCTCGGCTACGGTGGTCACGCTATGGCCGCTGGTCTGAGTATCGCCCAAGCGCGCCTTGATGATTTCCGTCGCCGCTTTGACGAACAGGCCAGGAGCTGTCTTGGTCCCGATGACCTTTGCCCGGTTTTACTGCATGATGGTGAGCTTAACCTGCCAGAGCTGAGTATCGCTCAGGTCGAAGAACTCGAGCGGCTGGCTCCGTTTGGCGCGGGAAACCCGCAACCGGCTTTTGTCAGCCGCAATGTCCGGATAATTTCCCCCCAGATTGTCGGTACGAAACATCTGCGCTTTATGGTCGAGCAGCAGGGCATCCGTATCGGCTGCATCGCATTTGGCATGGCCGAACGATGTAACGAACTCACTGATGTTGCCGATATCATCTATCGACCGGGAATCAACAGTTGGCGCGGCAAGCAGTCACTCCAGTTGCAGATTGCCGATTTTCGACCGTTCGGGGGAGGGACTCAGAGATGAGTGGTTTGCAGCTGACGCTACTTGAGGGCCTGTTTGCCGTTCACCGTCTTGCGCCGGAGGCACAGCTTCCGCAACTACTTCTTCGGCAAGGTTTTTTTGCTGTAACCCGCACCGCAGAAGAATTATCGATTGTCTGTTCCCAGGATGTCGAGATTGCCAGTGACCGGGCGGAACGGGACTGGCGCTGTCTGAAAGTTGAAGGTCCACTCGATTTCAGCCTGACCGGGATAATCGCAGGAATTTCCAAAAGCCTGTCCCAAGCTGGTATCAGTCTCTTCGTGATCTCCACGTTCGACACAGATTATCTGCTGGTCCGTTCGCAGACGCTGTCAGCTGCAACAACTGCCCTTGTTAAAGCAGGTTATTCCATCCGCTGACCTTCCAGTGAATACCGCTCAAGGTGTGCAGGGTGAGGGTCAGCAGAATCAGCACTCCACCGGCAAGGGTTGCTTCAGGCGGCAACTCGCTGAAGACCATCCAGACCCAGATTGGGGCGAGAATTGTTTCCAGTAAAAGGAACAGGCTGACCTCTGCGGCCGGCAGATAACGGGTACTGTGTGCCATCAGCAGTGACGCAGCCGGCATTTGTACCATTCCGGCGAGCATCAACCAGCCGTAACTGGGCAGCGGCAAAGCAAGCGGGGTCGCCAGCAGTAGGGTCGCCAACGCCATAAGCAGCCCGGCCCGAATGATGACCGATGGCGGAGGGAGGTTCGCGTTACTTCGATAAACAGTAAAGTAACCGCCGATACACAGAGCAGAAACCAACGCCAACAGATCACCGATGAGTTTACCGTTACCCATAGAGCCGGACATGACCCAGGTGACACCGCAGAGGCAGCTCAGGATTGCCAGCCAGGTTTTCAGCGGGCATTTCTCCCGCAGAAACAACTGGCTGAAAACGGCAGCAAAAAGTGGTGAAGCACTGAGAATCACCACCGCATTCGAAGCCTTTGTCAGGGTGAATGCAAGAACCAGCGCCACCGTGCTTGTTGCCATCAAGAGGGCTGCGGGCCACAATCCACGATAATCCTGCTGAACTTTTTTATCTTTAACTGAATTCCGCCAGCATAACGGCAACATCGACAGGGCCATGAAGGTCCCTCTCCAGAATGAAACATTCCAGCCATCAACTGCCGCAAGTCGTACCAGCAGGGCATCAAAACTGATGATCAGGACTCCGCTGGCGACCAGCAGCACGCCACGAATTTTCTGTGTGGATTGTATGTCGGACATGGAACAGGACTCTAGGCACATTGCTCCCGGCGGTCAACCTGATAATGCTCCTGTAGCTCTAAATATTAATGAAGGTGAAAATTCTTGCACATATAATTAGGAGATGTTAATTTTAGGCAGGGTTGTCACAGGAGGATGCCATGAAGATTCTGTTTCATCCGAAGATCGATTGGGAAAGCTGGCAGGCGATCAAGCAAAGCTCCATATTCCAGAGCCTCTCATCGGGCGAGCAGATCTGTCTGACCGATCGGCTTCCCCCTAAACTCTGGCAACAGGAAAAGTCGGCAAAACGCAATTCGGCAGAGCACCATAGCCGGTTACTTCAACAGACGTTCTCCAACGGGTAAAACTTTAGCAGGTATAGAAAGCATAACTTTCAACAAATACAGTCATAACAAAGCGGGGTCAGGAATGGCTCCGCTTTTTCTTACCCAATAGGTATCTCAAAACTTTGCAGTCATCGAACACCAAAGCTCCCGGAATTGTACCGACGGATGTTTTTCTTATGTCACTACACTTGAAACTTAGATCTATAGGAATCCCAGGTCATCGCAAGGTTATCAATTTATGACTAACGTGACGGTTATTATAGTGAACCAGCGATTAGGTTTCTGTTGTTGCGCAACGACTATTTTCACTTGGCGCCAATGAATCCTGCTGCCAATCAGAGAAAAACTGAGCTATTATGGAATAATTTTCTGGAGAAAGGGCTCTGCTTTTGAATATAGCACGAAGCATGCTAGAAAAAATTGGTTATCACCTTTCCATTTACCTGACCAAACCGCGCAGCGGGCCAGCACAATTGGCGACCAGTGATCCTGACCTGCTGGCAAGCTGTTTGCGACCTGGGGATGTGTTGCTTATCGATAGTAATTCACGGGTCGGCGGTGCCATTAAATATCTGACGCAATCCGGGTGGTCACACGCTGCGCTCTATCTCGGCCTAGAAAAAACTCTGACAAGCAATGGGGATGAGGCAAAAGTCCTGTTGGAAGCGGATGTGGTCGAAGGGGTGCGCTTGGTCCCTCTGAGCGAATATGCCCAAAGCCATACCCGCATCTGTCGTCCGATCGGACTATCGGCGGCCTCTATCGACCAAGTGATCGACTCCGCCATGGATCGTCTCGGTCACAGCTATGATCTGAAAAACATCTTTGATCTGGCTCGCTACTTGGTCCTGCCCACACCGGTGCCTGCTAAATGGCGGCGAAGCTTGCTGGCGTTCGGGAGTGGCGATCCTACCCGCGCAATATGCTCATCTCTGATTGCTCAGGCGTTTCAATCTGTTCACTATCCGATTCTGCCGAATATCCGATACCAGAAGTCTATGGATCGCAACGGACAAATTTTCTGCAAGCAGATACTGAAAATCCGCCATCACAGTCTCTTTGTCCCGCGTGATTTTGACGTTTCACCTTATTTTCAGATCATCAAACCGCAGATCGAAGCCGGCTTTGATCCAAAAGAACTGGATTGGGAGAGTCAAGAGCAAAGCCGGCAATAGCAACCGAGTTCTCTGAACTTGAATGGAAAGCTTAGCTTCCGGCGGGTATCAAGGCCGTTGTCGCATACGCCTCCTGGATGCCCCCAATTTTTTTCTTTGAGTTCAGTTAGAGGCGACAACTATGCTGACACAGGGGGGAGTACAATCTCACTTGTGTAAAGAATTTTTGGACGCAAGAATCAACAAGACTCGCTAAATGGGCCTGTCTATAAATCCCTTCGTTTGGGTTATGGATTTTTTTTAGAGGAGCGATTTGTCTTCTGCGGAATGATGACTGACCGGCTATTATTGAGAAAAGAGTAATGTCTGCTCATTCAGCTGGAGAGAGGGATGAAGGAAGCGCTTTATTATGAAAAACGTCACGATGGCAAGGTATTGTGCCAACTCTGTCCGCGTGGATGTATTATTGCGGAGGGACATGAAGGGCTCTGTGGCGTACGGGGTAACCGTGGAGGCGTCCTTTACGCCCTGACGTACGGTAAAATTGTTTCGGCCGCTTTTGACCCTATCGAGAAAAAGCCGCTTAACCATTTCTACCCCGGCAGCAAGACCTATTCGCTTGGTTCTATTGGCTGCAACATGCGCTGTCTTCACTGTCAGAACTGGCAGATCTCGCATGTCAGCGCCATCGGCGTGAACGGCCAATTAACCGATCTCTCCCCCGAGGAGGCCGTTTTCAAGGCGAAGGCTCATAACTGCCGTGCCCTGGTCTGGACCTACAACGAACCTTCGATCTGGATTGAATACGTCCTCGACAGCGCAAAATTAGCCAAACAGGCGGGTTTGCAGACGGTGCTGGTTACCTCCGGGATGATCAACCCCGACCCCTTGCAGGAGCTGCTCAAGTGGACCGACGCCTATCGCATTGACATCAAGGGGTTCAGCGAGGACTTTTATCAGCGGCTGACCGGGGCTCGGGTCCTGAACCAGGTCCTGGAAAATGCAAAAACAGCCTATAATTCGGGAGCTCATGTTGAAGTCGTAACCAATCTTATTCCGAACTGGAACGATTCAGACGAGCAGCTGCATGGGCTTGCGAGCTGGATCTTTGAGAACCTGAGTGCGGATGTCCCCTGGCATGTGACCCGCTATTACCCCTGCTATAAAATGACTGAACCGGCAACGCCCATCTTGACCCTGGAACGGGCACGGGAGATCGGTCTAAGTGAGGGCCTGCACTATGTCTACGTTGGCAATGTCCCTGGACACCTAGCGGAGAACACCTATTGTCCGGAGTGTGGAAAGGTTTTGA
>PKUD01000077.1 GCA_002869695.1 Desulfuromonas sp.
CCGCCCTGATCGTCTCCCGGACATCCCTGCCAACTCCAGCATCAAGCAGGATAGTGCTGCTCTGCCTGAGCAAGCTCCAGGCCCAGCGGGTGATCACCAGCGCCCCGACGATCCCCATTAACGGATCGAGCGCCCACCAGCCGAACAGGCTGCCGAACAGCAGCGCGACAATCGCCAGCACCGAAGTCAGCGCATCGGCCAGCACATGGAAGTAGGCGGCCTTGAGATTGTGGTCTTCGTGATGATGATCGTCAGCACCACCGTGGCTATGGCCATGATGGTGGTCATGCCCGTGGCTGCCGTGCAGCAGAAAGGCGCAGGCCACATTGACGGTCAGGCCAACGGCTGCGACCAGTATCGACTGGCTGTAATGAATCTCCACCGGATCAAAGAAGCGCCCGACCGACTCCACCGCCATCATCAGCGCCACCACTGCCAGCGCCACGGCACTGGCAAAGCCACCGAGAACATTGATCTTGCCCGGTCCAAAGCTGAAATCGGGGTTATCGGCGTTTTTGCGTGAATAGCGGTACGCGAACAGGGTGATCAGGAAGGCGGCGACATGGGTGCCCATATGCCAGCCGTCGGCCAGCAGGGCCATCGAACCGAAGATGATTCCGGCGGCGATCTCCACCACCATGGTCACCGCCGTCAGGACCATCACCTTCTGGGTGTTTTTTTCATTCTGCTCACGGTGGATAAAAAAGTTATGTCCGTGCCGCCATTGATCAAGTTTGTGGATATGCATCTGCTATCTCATCCGTCGTATGATTGGGTTGATCCGGACCTTACGGTCATTCACCGCTTGAGTATTAATTCAGCCATTCGTAGACATCCTTGTTGCCATGATCGCCGCAGCCGCTGCCGCAGCAGCCGCCTTCGCAGCCGTTGTCCTGATGGAGCCGGACCCGGCCCTTGGTGATCCACAGGTCGAGCATGCCGCGCACCGCATCCGGTTCCATATCGAAATGCATCGAGATATCGCTCAGGGTCGCAATCTTGCGCTCGGTCAAATAACGCTTTACTTCACTGGGGGTCATTCTTTCTCTCCTTATCCAGCGGGGCTCGACACCCCGCGTTCTGATCTGTTTAACCTTTGACCGGGATTGCAATCCCGGCCGGTTTTGGTTCTTTGCCCATGCCACGCATGACCAGCACAATGGTGATGAAGAGCAGGGCGCACCCTGCCAGCCAGGCCCCCGAAAAGGCCGGATGCCGGGCGAACGTCGCCAGCTGGTAGAAGCTGGTCGCCGACACGTAGGCAAGGCCGGTGGTCCAGGCCGCGATAAACACCGTCCAGCGCATGTTGGTCTCGCGGTAGACTGCCGCCATCGCGGCAACGCAGGGGAAGTACATGAGGATGAACAGCATGTAGGCGATTGCGCCGACCTTGCCGTCGAACAGCTTGCCCATGGCACCGAAGGTCCCTGCGCCGACCGCCAGTTCTGCGGCTGCGCTGTCAACGGAACTGGTATCACCGATGCTGAGGCCCAGCGGATCGGTCAGGGTATCCGCCACACCGACCAGGTTCGCGGGAATAGTCTCAGCCGCTTCCTGCAGCGCGGCACTGAGGCTGAATGCTGCTTCCTCACCTCCGGCGGCAAGTTCTTGCTGGGTTTCGTTCTGCAGGTAGATGGCGTCAAGGGTACCGACCACCGCTTCCTTGGCGAAAACCCCGGTAAAGATACCGACCGTCGCCGGCCAGTTGTCCTGGGAGATGCCCATCGGCGCAAAGATCGGCGTCACCGTACGGCTGACCGTGGAGAGTAGCGAATCCTTGCTGTCGTCGTGACCGATCGTGCCGTCCACCGACATGGTATTGAGTAATGCCAGGCAGGCCACCATCGGGATCAGGATCCGGCTGGCCTTGAGCAGGAATGACTTGAGCCGGTCCCAGGTGCGCAGCAGCACCGATTTGACCGTCGGCACATGGTAGGGGGGCAGCTCCATGACGAAGGGGGTGATGCTCCCCTTGAGCAGGGTATGCTTAAGGACCAAGCCGGTGAGCACGGCGAACCCGATCCCCGCCAGATAGAGCAGGAAGACCACGTTCTGACCGCCGACCGGAAAGAACGCGGCGGCAAACAGGGCGTAGACGGGCAAGCGGGCACCGCAGCTCATGAACGGGTTCATCATGATGGTCAGGGTCCGGTCACGCTGGTTCTCCAGGGTCCGGGTCGCCATGATGGCCGGCACGTTGCAACCGAAACCGACCAGCAGCGGGACAAAGGACTTGCCGGGCAGGCCGAGCATGCGCATGAAGCGGTCCATGACGAAAGCCGCTCGCGCCATGTAACCGGAGCCTTCCAGGACGGCGAGGGCCAGGAACATGAAACCGATCGGCGGGATAAAGGTTGCGACCGTCTGGATCCCGCCGCCGACACCGGTCGCCAAGACGCCGATCAGCCATGCCGGGGCACCGAAGCCCGTCAGCAACTCAGCCAGACCATCGACAAAGATGGCTCCGGCGGCAATATCGAAAAAGTCGATAAAGGCCCCGCCGACATTGATCGTAAACATGAAGGTCAGGTACATCATCAAGAGAAAAATCGGCAGCCCGAGGACCCGGTTGAGAACGACCCTGTCGATCTTGTCAGTCACCGTCTTGGCCAGCTTGGTGGTATGCGACACGGAATTTTCCGTCAGCCAGTTGATGAAGCCGTAGCGGGCATCGGCAATCGCGATGTCGGCATCCTCGTCGAGCTGGGCGACGAGTCGCTGCTGCATCTTCTCCAGCTTCGCCGCCTGTTCCGCATCGAGCAAGTCGACGAATTCAGCATCATCCTCAAGCAGCTTCATCGCCAGCCAGTCGGCCTTGAGACCATTGGCCAGAGCCAGCGTGCCAACCTGTCCGGCCAGAGCGGTCGCAGCCTCCTGGATCTCCACCGGGTAGATGACATCGGCCTTGGCGACCGGATTCTGTTCTGCATACTGATGAACAGTTTTCTTCAACAGGGTCAGTCCGGTACGTTTGGAGGCTGCGACCGGGACCACCGGTACGCCCAGGCGATCGGAGAGTTCTTCTATGTTGATCCGGATCTGTCTGGACTTGGCGACATACATCTTGTTCAGGACAACAATCATCGGCACGCGCATTTCCAGCAACTGAGTGGTCAGGTAGAGATTGCGTTCGATGTTGGCGGCGTCGACGATATTGACGATCAGGTCATAGTCATCCGAAAGCAGATAGTCGCGTGCCACCTTTTCGTCGGTAGAATGGGCGGACAGGGCGTAGATTCCGGGGATGTCAACCAGCTCGAAATCGTGCCCTTCAAAAGAGTAGATGCCGGTCTTGCGATCAACCGTGACCCCTGGCCAGTTTCCGACCATCTGGCGGGAACCGGTCAGTTCATTGAACAGGGTTGTCTTGCCGCAGTTTGGATTTCCGGCGACGGCGATTCTGAGACGTTGCTTCTGCATCTATCCGTTCCTTTCCACTAACACTGCTGCCGCCTCCGCTTTGCGCAGGCTCAACGAAAAACCCCTGACACTGATCTCCAGTGGATCCCCCAACGGGGCGACCCGGGTCAGTTCGAGTTCTATCCCCTTGGTCAGCCCCATGGCGAGAAGCTTGGCCCGATATTTTTTTTCACCGGCGGCAAACCCGCTGACGATTGCTTTATCACCGACTGACAATTGTCCAAGATTGACCTGCATAACCATTCTCCTGAGTGCGAATCGGAACCATCTTTTCGATTCGATATTGAAAACCGTTATCAAAATATAGTTCTTGACTATACCTGTCAAGTTATTTTTTTCTATATATGACTTGTCTGGTTATAATTAGCCGGCCGGCGTGGAAGGGGCGCACTTTTCCGCGCATGGGATCATCGCGAGCCGGGCGAAGAGAGCAAAGGTTGGCAGATTGAAAGAGCGGCCTGAAGTGAAAGGTCTAGGCCCGGGGCTAGCGCCGCCGCGAACCCGAAATCCCTTCCCCCTGGCCGAAAAACCACATGACATCTTCGATCAACAGGTAAAGACAGGGAACCAGAATAAGGGTGATAACGGTCGCAAACAGAATGCCGAAGCCGAGGGAGAGTGCCATGGGGATCAGAAACCGGGCCTGCCGCGAGGTCTCAAAAATCATCGGCGCCAAACCGCCGAAGGTGGTTAATGTCGTCAAAATAATCGGCCGGAAACGGCGTACTCCGGCAGCCAGGATCGCCGTGATGGGAGGTTCCCCTTCAAGGCGCCGCTGGTTGGCGTAATTGATCAGGATCAGCGAATCGTTTACCACCACACCGGACAGGGCGACGATCCCCATCATGCTCATCAGGCTGAGACTGTAACCCATCAGCAGATGACCGAGCACCGCCCCGACGACCCCGAACGGGATCGCCAGCATAACGACCAGCGGCTGGATATAGCTGCGAAACGGAATTGCCAGCAAAAAATAGATAACCAGCAGGGCCACCCCGAAGCCGGAAAAAAGACCTGTGGTACTCTCTTTCATGCTCGCTTGCCGCCCCTGGTAACCATAGGTCAACCCGGGGAAATCCTCGACCAGTTGTGGCAGCACCGATTTGTTCAGTGTGGCCATGACCTGGCCGGTCTCATCCATCGGCTCAACCGCTGCACTCACCGAAACGGTTCGCCGGGCGTCACGACGGCTGATCGTGTTGTACGCCCTCCCCTGGGAGAATTCTACGACTTCCTGCAAGCGGACGAAAGAACCATCCGCGGTCCGGATCAGCATATTTTCAATATCATATTCACTGCGGCGCTCCTCTTCGGGCAACCGGATCCGGACGGTCACCTCATTCCGGTTGCGCTGTTGGCGCAGAGCAACCGCACCGGAGAATGCGTTGCGAACCTGGCGGGCCACTTCACTGGAGGACAAACCGAGGCTCTGCCCGGCCGCGCTGATCCGAAAATCGTATTGTCGCTTCCCCGAGGAGGTCCCGTCATCGATGTCCTTGACGTTGGGGAACTCCTCCAGGCGTTCCGACAGGGCAGCGGCAGCAGCTTCCAGGGTCGGGATATCCCGGTGCGACATCTCCACGGTCAGGGCGGCCCCCCGTCCGGGCCCCCCGCGGTCTGACTCGTAACGCAGTGACTTGAGACCGGCGATTGAACCGACTTCTTCGCGCCAGAGCCTGGTCACTGTCCCGGTAGTCAATGGCCGAACACCCGGTGGAGTCAGGTAGGCGGTCACGCCGATCTGATTTTCTTCAATTTCAGCATAGATCCCGCTCAGCAGAAGGTCTCCACCATGTTCTGCGGCGACCCGCTCCATCCCTGACACCAGCCGTTCCTGAACCAGCAGCGCCTCGCCGGCCGGCGTGCCGGAGGGCAGCACTGCCGTCACCACGGCCCGGTCTGATTCGACCCTCGGCATCAGGATGATCCCGATCCGCCCGCTGAGCGCATAACTGAGCACGACCATCAGGACCGCAATACCGACCGCAACAGTCACCCCCCGCCAGCGAATACAGTAATCAAGAACCGGCCGGTAATACCTGTCGATGAAGGCTATCACCCCCCGGCTGAAGCGCTGCTGAATCTCATGCAGACGGGCGGTCAACCTGCTGGTCGGTTTACTGCGGGTATGGGCGAGGTGGGCAGGCAGGATCAGTAATGATTCGACCCAGGAGATAATAAAGACAGTGACCACCACCACGGGGATGGCTTTCCATATCTTGCCCATGTAACCGGGAACAAAATAGAGTGGCATAAAGGCGGCGATGTTGGTGAGAATCGCAAAGGTGATCGGCACGGCGACATCACGGGCCCCGAGAACGGCGGCCTTGAGCGGCCCTTCTCCGCGCTGCCGGTACTCGTAGATGTTCTCCCCGGCAACAATGGCGTCATCGACGACAATCCCCAGCGCAACGATAAATGCGAACATGGAAATGACATTGATCGACACCCCCAGCGGAGGTAGAAACAGCAGGCCGCCGAGAAAGGAGATCGGAATCCCCAAGGTGACCCAGAAGGCCAGCTTGAACTCGAGAAACAGGCCGAGCAGCAGCAGCACCAGCACCAGTCCGATGAACGCATTTTTCAGCAGCAGCTGCAGCCGCTGCTGGTAGATTTCCGAGCGATCGCGATTGATATCCCAACTGATCCCCGGTGGCAGATCCGCTTCGATTTCAGCCATTGCTTCGCGCACCGCCGCGGAGACGCCGATCGGCGTCTGATCGCCGATCCGGAACACATCCAGTCCGATCGTACGATCGCCGTTGTAAGTCGCAAAGCGGTCGCTATCCTCAAAGCCTTCGCGAACCTCTGCGATATCCTGCAGCAGCACCACACTGCCATCCGGCGTCGTGATAATCGGAATCCGGGCGAA
>PKUD01000064.1 GCA_002869695.1 Desulfuromonas sp.
ACTGGAGCAGGCGACTGCCGGGGATATCGTCACGATTGCCGGCTTTGAAGAGCTGGGGATCAGTGAAACCCTGGCGGATACCGAGCACCCCGTGGCTTTGCCCTACGTCGCGATCGACGAGCCGACCCTGTCGATGAACTTCATTGTCAACTCTTCTCCTTTTGCCGGACGTGAAGGAAAGTACGTGACCTCGCGCAATATTCGCGACCGGCTGATGAAGGAGCTGCGCACCAACGTTTCGTTGCGGGTAGAGGATACAAGCAGTACCGACACCTTCAAGGTCTCCGGTCGAGGCGAACTGCACCTTTCGATTCTGATCGAAAACATGCGCCGGGAAGGGTTTGAAGTTGCGGTTTCCAAGCCAGAGGTTATCCTGCGCGAGATCGACGGTGAGATCTGTGAACCGATTGAATACCTGACTATCGACGTACCCGAGGAATTCCAGGGGACGGTGATAGAAAAACTGGGAACGCGCAAGGCCGAGATGGTGTCGATGCAGAGTATGGATGGGACCAATCGGCTGGAATTTCTGATTCCCGCCCGCGGGCTGATCGGCTTCCGCAGTGAATTCCTCACCGACACCCGCGGGACCGGGGTGATGAATCATACCTTCGAGGACTATGCCCCGTACAAGGGCGAGATTGAAGGGCGGAAAAATGGCGTTCTGATCGCCATGGAGGCGGGGGAGACCGTTGCCTACTCGCTGTTCAATCTACAGGAGCGGGGCATCCTGTTTGTAGCTCCCGGCGTCCAGGTCTACGAAGGGATGATCCTCGGCCAGCACGCCAAGGAGAATGACCTGGTTGTCAATTCGAGCAGGGGGAAGAAGCTGACCAATGTGCGCGCTTCCGGCAGCGATGATGCAATCCGCCTGACTCCTGCAAGAAATCTGACCCTGGAACAGGCGCTGGAATACATCAATGATGATGAGCTAGTGGAGGTCACCCCGGCGTCGATTCGCCTGCGCAAGAAGGTGCTCGATGCCAACGAGCGGAAGAAGTCCGAGAAGAACAGAAAGTAGCATCCCAAGGTAATTTAATACAGAGAGGGAGGGCTGCCGGGAAAGGCACCTGGACACTATTTGCCTCAATACTTGAGGCAGACGTTGTCACGTTTTTTCAGCAGCTCTCCGGTCTCAGTTTCGCTCGGCTGGTCAATTCTCCATCCCCAGCCGCTTGATCTTTTCTACCAGCGTTGTCCGGTTGATTCCCAGCAGAGCCGCCGCCCGCGCTTTCACTCCATTTCCCATTTTCAGCGCCTGCTCGATCATCTGTCGTTCAATCCCGGTCATCACCCGGTTCATGTCTGTCCCTTCCGGTGGAATACCCGGTGCAAGGAGGGGGGTGCTGGTCATGTTTCTGCTGACATCAGGCGGCAGATCCTGAAGGCTGATCTGTTCCCCTTCGCTCAGGGTGACGGTCCGCTCAATCAAATTCTCCACCTCTCGGACGTTACCCGGCCACTCATACGCTTCTATGGCAGCCATGGCCTCGGGGGTGAAGGACATCGTCGGCCGCTCCAGTTCGCGACAGATTTTCTGCAGAAAAAAATTGGCCAGCAGCGTAATGTCACCACGTCTTTCCCTCAGCGGGGGGAGCAGGATCGGGATGACATTGAGGCGATAATAGAGGTCCTCGCGAAAGGTGCCTTTGCGGATCTCTTCGGCGAGATCGGTGTTGGTCGCCGAGATCAGACGCACGTCCAGCTTGATCCGTTTGCTTGAACCGACCCGTTCAAACTCATGCTCCTGCAGAACCCGGAGCAGTTTCATCTGCAGCTGCAACGGCATGTTGCCGATCTCATCGAGAAAGATGGTCCCACCGTTGGCGACCTCAAACTTGCCTGGTTTGTCAGCCACCGCACTGGTGAAGGCCCCCTTGATATGTCCAAACAGCTCCGACTCGAGCAGGTCGGCGGGGATCGCGCCGCAATTTATGGCAATGAAAGGTTTATTCTTGCGCGGGCTGTTGTAGTGGATGGCCTTGGCAACCAGTTCCTTACCGGTTCCGGAAGCCCCCAGGATAAGAATGGTTGAATCGGTATTAATGACCTTTTCCATGCGCGAGAAGACCTGCTGCATGGGCAGGCTGTTGCCGATAATTTTTTCAAACCTGTATTTACCGTGCAGCTGCTGGCGCAGATAGAGGTTCTCTGCCATCAGCAGGCTCTTTTCCAGAGCCTTGGCAACCTGCAGCTTCAATTTCTCAAAATTGAACGGCTTGGTGATGTAATCGAAGGCCCCTTCCTTCATCGATTCGACAGCGGTTTCAGCGGAAGCATTGCCGGTGATCATGATAAAGCAGCTGTGCGGAGTGGTCTCCCTGGTTTTCTTGAGAACTTCGATGCCATTGATGCCGGGAAGAAAGAGATCGCTGATAATCAGGTCGAAAACCTGTTGGCCGAGAAGTTTGAGCGCCTCCTCGCCAGAGCGTGCGGAGTCAACCTGGTAGCCTTCATTATTTAACAGCAGTGACAGCGCTTTGCAACTCGACTCCTCGTCATCGATGATCAGGATCCTGTTTGCGGCAGCCATGGCTCTCCCCTCGAAATGTTGCGTCAGATTACTGACGCAACATTAACATGTGCCCGATAAAGAGAGCAAGGTCTTTGTCTTTTTCGATCTGTCCGATTCACCATGAATTGACAGGCAGAGATAGCAGGCTAAGCTAACAGTATGACTGTCCGATCGCTTGCCATCAGCCTTTTGGTCTGTGCTTTATCCTTGCTGTCTGCGGTTTCTGTGTGCGGACTGCAGGAGGGTCAGGTTCGCTTGCTGACAGTGCAATCTTCGATCAACCCGGTTGTTGCTGAATTTGTTCGCGAGCAGATATTCCTTGCCAATGAGCAGGCTGATTCTGCTGTGCTGCTGCAGATCGACACGCCGGGTGGGCTGGATACTGCGATGCGCGAGATTATCCAGGCCCAACTGCAGTCGCTGATTCCCGTGATTGTTTATGTGGCGCCATCCGGAGCGCGGGCCGCTTCAGCCGGAGCCCTGATTACCCTGGCAGCTGATTTTGCCGTGATGGCGCCCGGCTCCAACATCGGAGCGGCACACCCTGTTTCCATCGGCGCCGGCGGCCTTGGCAGCGATCCAACCATGGCTGAAAAGGTTGTCAACGATGCGGTCGCCTATGCTCGGAGTCTGGCGCAACAAAAAGGCCGCAACCAGGATTGGGCGGAGCGGATTGTTCGTGACAGTCTGTCGACGCCGGCGCAGGAAGCACTGGAACTGCAGGTGATCGACATGGTTGCAGATGACGTGCCCGCCTTGCTGGATGGCTTGCATGGTCGGAAATATCTGCGCCAGGGGCAGGTGAGGTCACTTGACATCGCATCTGCCGTCCTCTTGCCGGTGGAGATGAACTGGCGCCAGAAGATTCTCAATGCCATCAGCCATCCCAACGTCGCTTACCTGCTGATGATGCTCGGCATGCTCGGTATCTTTTTTGAACTCTCCCAGCCAGGCGTCATCCTGCCCGGCGTGATCGGCGCAATTGCTCTGCTGCTCGCATTTTTCGCCCTGCAGACGCTGCCGGTCAATTTTGTCGGGGTCCTGCTCATTCTGCTGTCTCTGGTCCTGTTTGTGCTGGAAGTCAAGGTCGTATCATATGGCATGCTCAGTGTCGGTGGAATTGTCGCGATGTCTATCGGCTCATTGATGCTGATCGACAGCAGTGACCCATATATGCAGATCTCCCGGGCCGTTATTGCAGCAACTGTAACTTGTAGTGCAGCTTTCTTCCTGCTGGCAACGTGGATGGTCGTCAGAACGCAGCGGCGCACTTTTTTTTCCGGTGTCGAAGGAATGATCGGCGAGACCGGTATGGCGGTCAGCGATATTGGAGAAGACGGAAAGGTCTTTGTTCATGGTGAATACTGGCAGGCCACATCACAAGATGAAATTGCAGCCGGGAGCCAGATTGAGATAACGGCTGTCACAGATGGCCTGGTATTGAAGGTGCGCCGGCTAAACAAACCGGATCTGTTGGAACGTCATCGCGAAGGGGAGGATTAAATGTTCGGACTTGGTGAATATTTCTTCTGGATTGTTGTTTTTGCGATCGTTGTTGTGCTGGTTGGTTCGGCGATCAGAATTCTCATCGAGTATGAGCGTGGCGTGGTTTTTCGTCTGGGCCGCTATTCCGGGATCAAGGGGCCGGGCCTGAGATTCCTCATTCCGATTGTTGATCGGATGGTCAAGGTCAGCATGCGCACGGTCGCAATGGACGTGCCGCCACAGGACATCATTACCCGTGATAACGTCTCCATCAAGGTCAATGCAGTGCTTTACTTTCGCGTCGTCCATCCGGACAAGGCATTGATCGAGGTTGAGGATTTTCTTTATGCGACCAGCCAACTGGCGCAAACCTCTCTGCGGAGTATTCTTGGACAGGTGGAACTCGACGACCTTCTTTCGCGTCGAGACAAGATCAACCTTCAACTGCAGGAACTTCTCGACCGTCAGACCGATCCCTGGGGGGTTAAAATTTCCAATGTGGAAATCAAGCATGTTGACCTGCCTGCTGAAATGCAACGGGCGATGGCTCGCCAGGCCGAAGCTGAGCGGGAAAGGCGCTCGAAAGTCATCCATGCCGAAGGGGAATTGCAGGCCTCCCAGACACTTGCCAATGCTGCCGCCAATATTTCAGCAGAATCGGGAGCTTTGCAGCTTCGTTTCTTGCAGACTCTGACAGAAATCGCATCGGAAAAGAACTCGACAATTCTTTTTCCGATGCCGATTGATCTTTTCAAGCCATTTATCAAAAAACATATGCAGTCTGACAAGGAGCAGTGATGCTTAACTCTGTAAAATAATGACCACCCTGGAAACCATATCTGTGAAGATATCATTTCATTGATAAATGCATGTTTTTTCATATCTATTCATTCGCGGACGATCCTGATGTCAGCCTTGCGTGATAGATATGATAAAAATAAAACGCAATTCTAGTGTTGACAATTTCCTCAATATTCTGTTCTTATGACTGTGTTTAAATCTGTAAATAACTGAAATAACGCAATAATTTAGTATTGATAAATAAATTTAGTTATCTCAAAAAATACTAAATTTGGAATTCATGAATCAGTAGTGGGAGGTTTTAATTGTGAATGTAACAGGGTTCAAAAAAGTTATGGCGGCCAACCGTGGCGAGATCGCCATCCGAATTTTTCGGGCTTGTACCGAATTGGGCATTGCCACCGTCGCAATTTATTCGGAACAGGATCGATTGTCTTTACATCGCTACAAGGCGGACGAAGCTTATCAGATCGGTAAGGGAAAGGGACCGATTGACGCGTATTTATCCATCGATGAAATTATCGATCTGGCGCGTAAAAAGGATGTCGATGCAATTCATCCCGGCTATGGTTTCCTTTCAGAAAATGCTGAGTTTGCCGAAGCCTGTGAACGTGCCGGGATTGCTTTTATCGGTCCGACCCCTGACATTCAGCGTCGCCTGGGCGATAAGATTTCCGGCCGTATGGTTGCTATAGAAGCCGGAGTGCCGATCGTTCCAGGAACTGAAAATCCGGTGCGAACCGAAGAAGAAGCATTGATTTTCGCCAAAGATTGTGGCTATCCGATTATCGTCAAGGCCAGTTCTGGTGGTGGTGGCCGCGGCATGCGCGTGGTCAACAACAAGAAAGAACTGCTAGAAGGGATACGCAGCGCGGCCTCTGAAGCACAAGCAGCTTTCGGCGATGCTACGGTTTTCCTTGAGAAATATATTGAGAATCCCAAGCATGTTGAGGTCCAGATCCTTGGTGACAGCCATGGCAATCTGGTTCACTTTTATGAGCGAGATTGTTCCATTCAGCGTCGTCATCAAAAAGTCATCGAGATCGCTCCCTCTCTTTATCTGACCAAAAAGAAACGCGAAGAGCTTTGCAATTATGCGTTGATGATCGCCAGGTCAGTGAATTATCGTAATGCGGGAACCGTCGAGTTTCTGATGGATAAAGATCAGAAATTCTATTTTATAGAGGTCAATCCGCGGATCCAGGTTGAGCACACGGTGACTGAACTGGTGACGATGCGTAATCTGGTGCAGGCGCAGATCCGCATTGCTGAAGGGTATAAGCTTTCAGAT
>PKUD01000130.1 GCA_002869695.1 Desulfuromonas sp.
ATCTCCTTCGACGCGCTGTCGATCTTGTTGGCGATCTCCGCCAGGGTCAGGCCATAGGTCCTCAGCCGCTGCTGCGGGACGTCGACATGAATTTCGACATCCCGGGCTCCGGCAAGATCGATCTGGGTGATGCCGCCCACCTGCAGCAGTCGGTCGCGGACCTGTTCGACCGTCTCCCGCAGCACAGTTTCCGAAACGTTGCCATAGATCTGCAGATTGAGCACTTCGCGCCGCCGCGAGCGCAAAGTCACCTGGGGTTCTTCCGCATCATCGGGGAAGGTCGTGATCCGGTCGACCTGCTGCTTGATTTCCTGGTACGCTTTCTGTTGATCGGCATCAGCCAGCAGCTCGGCGTTGACCGAAGCACTCCCTTCAGCGGCGGTTGCGGTCAACTCCTTGATCCCGTCAAGACCGCGAATCGCCTCTTCGATCGCCAGGATGATTCCCTGCTCAACCTCTTCAGGACTGGCCCCCGGATACGCCACCCTGACCGAGACCATGTCGAGTTCAAAGGACGGGAAAACCTCCTTTTTGATCTGACCAGACATGAAAAAGCCACCCAGCAGCAGAAAGATCATCAGCAGATTGGGTGTCACCCGGTTGTGGACCATCCAGTAAAGCGGCCCGCGCTGCCATGCTTTGCCCCGAGAGCTTTTCATTTTTCCCCTGTATTGTCGGCTCGGGGGTCTGCCCCGGAATCCTGTCGCTCCCCGGAATCATCGGGAACCCGCAAAGGCATGCCCTGGACCGGTGCCGGCAGCAGACTGGTCACCAGCCGCTCTCCGGGATTAAGACCGGTCGCGACAAATACCTCCTTTTCCCCACGGTAGGCGATCTCGACCTTGCGGATATCGAGACGATCATCCGCATCCATGATCCAGACGGTTTCATTGTCCCGCAGCAGATTCCTGCTGAGCGCAACTGTCGAATCCAGTTGCCGCCCTGCAATCTCAACCCGAACGTAGGAGTTGAGCAACAATACGGGGTTGCGGTAATTTACCGGAGTCAGGGACAGCGGGTCGGGGACCTCGATCAGCAGGCGGGCCATCCTGCCCTTCTCCTCCAGCGCCGCTGATAGCCGGACAACCCGGCCCTTGCGGGACACCCCTGAACCCCAGGCCGCCTGGTCATAGATTCTGGCCGCCGCACCACGATCTGTCCGGGATTGGGGGATATCGATCCAGCGCAAGCGACTCACTGGGACCGACGCCTCGACCCAGTAGGCGTCGGTCCCGATCAACCGGGCCAGGTCACTGCCAGTGGTGACCCGGGTGCCGAGATTAACTTGGCGCGACAAAATGACGGCATTGAACGGCGCACGGATTTCGGTGCGCTGCAGGTTGATTTCCGCCTGCCGCAGTCTCGAGTTTGCTGCGGACAAGGCCGCGCGGAGACTGTCCAGCTGCGGCTGTCTCAGCATCAGAGCCTGTTCCTCTTCGCTGAGCGCTTCGCCCAGCAGTTCAAATTCCTTTATCGCCACCAACTGCCTGCCGCGCTCCAACTGCAGTTCCGTTTCAGCCCGTGACACCTCATCCTGTATCTGCTCTGCAGCCAGTCGATAATCGGTCTCGTCTATCTTCAGCAAGACTTCGCCTGCGGGGAGATATCCTCCAGGCAGGAATTCATCGTTTATTTCGACAATCTCACCACTGAGTTGTGGCTTCAGCAAAACCTCCTGTTCTGGACGGACCGTCCCCATTGCGTCGATAAGGACCTGGTGTGACTTGAACTCAATCGGCACGACATTGACCAGGGCGGCATTCCGGCTTTTCGTTCTCGGCTTAGCTTCAGGTCCGGTTTTCATCATCCAGAAAGCCGCAAACAAGCCGATTCCGAGAACCAGCACCGGCAGCACAATGCGCAGTAGAACCACCCCTTTGCCAAGCGGCTCCTGCCGCCCTGTCTCCTGTGAGTCAGGCCCTGGCTGAGGTGTATCAGGGTCATGTGACATGCTCATCTCCTACGTCCTGGCCTCGGCCGGGATCAAAACGAACAATCTAAACGTCAGCTCCGCAGGCCAACTCTATTCAAACTCGCGGATGGCTCCAGCTCCCAGCTTCCGGCCAGCGCCCGGCACAACTGGATGCGAAACTCGTAGAGTTCCCGCTGTGCGGTTAAACGGTTGCGCTGCACCCCCTGCAGGGAGAGCTGGGCTGTCAGCACCCGCTGATAATCTTCCCCGCCGTTTATATAGCGGTCGCGAATTCGCTCAATGGCCTGTTCCGCGAGCAACTGCTGGCGTTCGAGCTTTTCGATATAGAGCAACTGCTGGCGCTCCCTGACCAGCGCATCCTCCACTTCCGTCAGGGCGTTCAGGACGATCTGCCCGTAGCTGTGCAACTCTTCGGCGACGACCGCCTGGGTTCTTGCCATTTCAGCTCGCCGCCGACCGCCGTCGATGATCGGGCCGATCAGGTTGCCGGCCAGCGTAGCCAGCCAATTATCGAACAGGTCACCGATATTCTCCGCCTCTGACCCCAGCTGGCCGCTCAGACTCAGCCGGGGAAACCGTTCGGCAGCTGCGACTGACAGCCGCTGGTCCGCCGCCTGCAGCCGAGCCCAGGCCGCCCTGATATCGGGGCGACGCTGAACCAGTTCCGCCGGCAAACCGGTCTCCGGCAATAGAGGTAAAGCGGGCAAAGAGTCCACACCCGGGGCAACCGGGCGATCCGGAGGCAATCCAAGCAGAACCGCCAGCTGATGCCCCAGCACCTGAGCGCGAGAACGGAGTCTGGCCAGCTCTCCCCGGCTGGTTTGAATCAACTGCTGCTGCTGCAGAAGATCGGCGATACCGGCCTGACCGGTGCGAACCTTTAGCCGGATCAACTCAAGCAGCTGCGTATTGGTCTGAATCTGTTGTTCGAGAATCCTGGCCTGCCCATTTTGTTCGATCAACTGGTACCAGGTCGTGGCCACCTGGGCAGACAGGGTCAGCGCTGCGGCCTGCAATTCTTGCTGTCCCGCGGTCGCATCAAGCAGCGCCGCATCACGCTGTGAGCGGATGCGCCCCCAGAGATCAACCTCATAGCTGGCCAGCAGGGCAAGACGGTAACTGCCGTTCTCATCAGTTCGGCCGCTTTCATGCAGCCAGCTTCGGGAGAGACCGGCCTGCCCTTCGAGCGACGGGAAAATCCCGGCACCGGAAATGCGCGCCTGAGCCTGGGCCTGGTTGAGGCGAGCCCAGGCGATCTTCAGATTCAAATTGCCCGTCAGAGCCCGATCCATCAGGTCGTCAAGGACCTCGTCACCCAGGGCCTGCCACCATTGGTCGGGAAGAGGGGCTCCACCTTCGCTGGAAAACCGCGCCGGGAGTTCGATCTGCGAACTCGACCCGGAGAGCCCGGTGGTGCACCCTGAACCGGCCAGCAGGAAAAAGACAACAGCGCACCAGCAAAGGAGCTGAGAACAGAGTCTCCTGAAATATGGATCGGGGACTGGGTATCTGGAGTCAGGACCAGCGAACTGGCCGGGGCTGGATTTGCTTGACAATCTGGACACTCCGGAAGGCAAGAAGAACCGGAACAACACCTGAAGTGATTTTAGCGTTTATTCCAAAAAAAGAAAATCACAATACGTCACCTTGATCTCATCAGCGAACCAGCTGTCGACGAAACAAACAGCAAGGGCCCCTGAAAGAAAAATGCTCCAGGGGCCCTTTTATGGGAATTGAGATTCAACCGCACTCAGACACCGGCAGCGACTGCGCAGCAGGTCGACAAAGCACGGTAGAGCGTATCTTCACAGACTGGTATATTGGCGGAAATCCAAACCGGAAGGGGCAATGTTGTCCCCTGGCGGTTCACCGTGGCGGTGTAAATACTGAACCCGGTAACACTTGTCCTTGAACGGGCCACAGCAGTAGACATGAACATATTCATTCAAAACATCGAGCGGCTGTTCAGCTTCTTTCACCGCTTTGAAAAAAGGGCAGATCAATAAGCGGTCACAGCAGTATTTTTCCGACATAGCTCCCTCCAAGGACGGAGCGACCTCGCGTAGAACCCCTCAACCAAGCGGACTCAGAAGCACGGCCGCATCAATCATCCGTTTCATACGCAATAACATAAGCAAACAAGCAGTCCCTACTGTAAGTGTAAGCATGCAATATGCCAAAATTAATAGCTAATAATATCAGCCGGATAGGTTCTTGTGAGTGGGGCAAAAAACCGATTTACCATACCCTTGACCCCGGCTGGAGAAAAGAATGGGGCAAATGACACATTAATCACGATGCTTTCTCAGGGTATCCATTGAAGATATGCACGCGGAACGAAAAAGCCCCCCTGCTGTCACAGGGAGGCCTCTCAATCGGGAGCGGCGGAACAACCGGTAGAGCGACAGACGTTTATTGCAGCTGAACGCCAAATTCGTTGAGCAAGGTTCCCTTGGCCCGATTCAGAACAATCCTGGCCCGGCTGAATGCGACCAGTCCTTGCGTCAGCTTGCGCTCAGCCAGATCCAGTTGATTCTGCGCCTGAAGCAGGTCAGATGTGTCAGCCCGCGCCAGCTCGAAAAGCGCATTTTCCCCTTCGACAACCTTCAGCGCCGTCTCCCGGGCCCGCTCAGCGGCCTCCACTTCAGCCTGTGCCAGTTCAAGATCGGTCAAGGCCTGGTTGACCTCGAAGATGATCGTTTCTTTCACCTGCTCATATTCGGCAAGCTTGCGACGGTAATCGAACTCTGTCCGCCGGTACTGCGAATTTGCTGCCCGGTTTCCCAGCGGAATTTCAAAATTCAGGCCCAGCGTCCAACTGTCCTTGTCACTTTCGTAGGCATCCCCCCCCACATCCCGCACTTCATCATCCAGAGCATTTTTCGAGTAACTGGCCTGGAAATCCAGCGTCGGCAAGCGATCCAGTTTTGCCAAACCTTTGTTCAGTTCCGCCACCTGGAGCTCTCTGCGGACCCGCTCGAGCTCAGGTCGATATTGCAGTGCATCACTTTCTGCCATGGCATGATCGAGGTTGACACCGTTGAGGATCGCCTCTTTGCGCATATCCACTTTCAACTGCCGGGGGACAACAAACAACCCGGGAGCATTGATAAGCAACTGCAACCTCTTCTCCGTGGTTTTTGCCTGTTTCTGCAACAGAATAAGCTCGCTGAGACGACTGTCGAGGTTTGCCGCAATCCGGGCGACATCGAGTTCTTTCGCCAGGCCCCTGCCCAGCCGATAATGTTCCCGCTGGTAGATATCTTTGGTCTTATCCAGGTAACGTCGCGCAATATCGATCACCTGCTGATCCTGAGCCAGTTGCCAATAGGTCAAAGCTGCGTTGGCAACAACATCCATAACCGTCTGCCTGAAGTCTTCATTGCTGATGTTGACGTTCAGGCGTGCCACCTTGATTGCCGTGCGATTTTCCAAATCGCCAATCCCTTTCAGCAGGGGCTGATTCAATTGCGCTGTCACACGTGAGGTCCCCTGGGGATTGGGGAATATCAGCGAACTGCTACTATCGAGGTAATCGATTTCCTGATAAAGAGACACTGTCGCACCACTCGGCACCAGAGATTTGACTCCGGCGCGCACCAGCCAGCGATCCTCGGTCAGCGCATCGTCAAGGATGGACCCTGTATCCAGCTGGCTCTGGACCGGCCGGTCAACCTGACTTGTCGACCCCGCGGCAAAGGCAACCGGGTCATAAACCGACCGGTAGCGCCTGAGATCCTGCTCAGCCTGAAGTGGTTGATACGCGGCAATCTCAATATTCCGGTTTCTCTCTAGCGCATAGCGAAGCACCTCAGGCAGAGACAGGATCTCACCCATGCCATTGGTCCCGGCGGACTTTCCCTGCAGCGGGTCAATATTGATTTGCGGCGAAGCCGAGTCCGTCCCTGCCATGTAGAGAAAATTGCCGAGCGGCTGCACCTCTACGGTGGCCGCCAAGGCCGATCCGGGCATCAGCACGCCCAGCAGAATCATTACCCCGGGAAACAACCAACCATATCTATTCAAGCAGGTCGTCATAAAACCTCCTGTCAGCTAGAACAAAACCCTGACCCGTTCACCGGCTGGGCGTCGAGACGGGTTGGAAACTTGGACCCGGACTCGTATCGTATCACTGGCGGCATCGGC
>PKUD01000079.1 GCA_002869695.1 Desulfuromonas sp.
GGGGCTGCTGAGCGTTTCACCGGCGGACACTCTGGCGACTCCGCGCATGGAAGAATATCTGCCGAAAACCTTCAGCGTTGACCAGACCCGGGCCCTGCTCGATCAGCAGACCGGCGGCCAACCGCTCCTGGCGGTGCGCGATCGCGCGATCCTGGAGCTGTTCTACTCCTGTGGTCTGCGAGTCAGTGAATTGACCGGTCTGGATGTCGGATCCGTGGATCTGCGTGAACGGCTGGTGCGGGTGCTGGGCAAGGGCGCCAAGGAACGCCTGGTCCCGGTGGGCGGAGAGGCGTTGACGGCATTGCGCGAGTACCTCGAGGCCCGTAGCCAGCCCCCCTTGGACACCCCGCTGTTTCTCAATCAGCGCGGCGGCCGCCTGACTCCGCGTAGCGTTCAGCGCAACCTGAAAAAATACCTGCTGACCGCGGGGCTGCCGACCGATGCTTCTCCCCATGCGCTACGGCATACCTTCGCGACCCACCTGCTCGATGCCGGTGCCGATCTGAGGGCAATCCAGGAAATGCTCGGCCACGCGTCCCTCTCGACAACCCAGAAATATACCAAGGTCAGCCTCAGCCATCTGACCGATGTTTATGACCGTGCACATCCGAGGAGCAGGAAAAACAGAAAGGACCCTGATCGGGACGAATGATAACCGTAATGGTAATAAATGGCTTGACAGTGACAGCGAAGCAAGTACACTGTCCGGAATATTGGAAATAACATCGACATCAACATTGTTGAAAGGAGTGTACGAATGAGTGTTCTGGTTGGTAAAAAGGCCCCTGATTTCACTGCGGCAGCTGTCATGGCGGATGGATCCATCAATGGTGAGTTCAAGCTGTCTGACTATGCCGGTAAATATATCGTCCTGTTCTTCTATCCGCTCGACTTCACTTTCGTCTGTCCGACCGAGCTTATCGCCTTCAGCCATCGAATCAAGGAGTTTGAGGATCGCAACGTCCAGGTCATCGGTTGTTCTATTGATTCGCAGTTTACCCATTCCGCGTGGCGCAACACCCCTGTCGACGAAGGCGGCATCGGGGCCGTTCACTACCCGCTGGTAGCGGACGTCAAACATGAAATCTGTCAGGCGTATGATGTCGAATTTGAGTCCGCCGGGGTGGCTTTTCGCGGCTCCTTCCTGATCGATCAGCAGGGAACGGTCCGTCATCAGGTCGTCAATGACCTTCCGCTCGGCCGCAATATTGATGAAATGCTGCGGATGATTGATGCTCTTCAGTTTACCGAAAAATATGGGGAAGTCTGTCCGGCGGGCTGGAATAAGGGGGACAAGGGGATGGTCCCTGATGGTACCGGAGTTGCCAAATACCTGGCGGAGGAGTCGGATAACCTTTAAGGGGAATCCGGCCCAATTCAGTGTTGAGAAAGCCCCGGTCATCTGAACGGGGCTTTCTTTTGTTTTTAAATCCGCACCTCAAATTGCCTGTCATCAAGCCGTTGAAAGAGCCAATTGTATATTCTGGTGTAATCCGCCAGCTGTTATGCCCTCAGACCGCTACCTGTTAATTCTATGAAACCTGCCAGTCACTATGATCGAAACCCACCACCCGGCCAGGAACTCCTAAGGACATTTGCAACCTGTTTTGTTGCAACATATGAGAAGGCTTTGGAGGGGATTTGGCGAAGGGCTGCTTGAGTCCAAAGCCCCTAATTTTTAAGAGGAACTTCGTATGTTCTGTTAGGTGTTCGATTAATATATAGCTGAATAAGGAATTGTATTGCTAATTCTCTAAGATTTGAGATAGCCCACTGGGAAGGATCTCAGGTCGGTTGAACGTAGAAATAAGCCGCGAGTCTTGTGAGTCGGCTTGATTGCTTTGTTGGAGCCTGTAGCCTTATTGACTGCATCCCCTGAGGTCGATTGGCCAGACGTCAATGACTTCAGCACCCCTCGTGAGATAATAACAATCAAACAAATTGATGGTCGGATCGCAATGGGAAGTCACAAGCTCCAAGACTGTTCCAATTGAGGGTAACTCGACTTTGTCGGAACAGATAACTTTTCCGTACTCATCACCGAACCAGTCGTATACCATGCCGGAGTGTTCTGATCCAATGATCGCCGGTACGCCCCCATGCTTGTAGAGTGATTTCAACCCAGCGTCCACCGTAACAAAGCCCTTTTGGTTTCTACTGACGACAGTCGTGAGTAATCGTAAGGCCGGACCAAACGACGCAAATCGCGTTGAGTCCTCAGCCGATCCGATGGCGAGATACTCCATATCCATGCATGTGTAAGATCCAACCTGGAGTTCCGTTACTTCCGGAATAGCGAGATCCATGTCAAACGTTCCTGTGCCGGAAGAGCTGAAGATGCTACAGGACTCCACGGTGGCCCGCAGTTCGCGAATCACAGAAACAGCTTCCCCGAGGCATTTGAGTGAAGCGGTCCTTCTGGCATCATACGAACGTATGTGTTGAACCTGGCCAGCGTATGCCTGGATTCCCCTAAGGCGTAGTGAAGGGCGGGAAAGGATATCGTCGGCCAGTTCCAACGCATTAGAGGGTCTTACTCCAGTCCGATGCAGACCGACATCCACATCAAGGAGTACGTCCATAGACTGCCCTCTTTCCCTCAATTCAGCATCAAGCAACGCAATGCTTTTTCGGTGATCTACGACGGTCATTAAGGAAGGATCCTTGACCAATATGTCAACAAGCCTCTTGATTTTCTTCGGCGTTGCCACCGGTCCGGTGATAAGAATTCCGCTTAGACCGGCCTTCTGTAACGCCTCAGCTTCAGAAACCTTTGCGGCGCAAACGCCGCTTGCCCCGACTTCAATTTGTCTTTTCGCCAGTTCTGAACATTTGTGGGTCTTGGCATGTGGGCGCAAGTTCTTGCCTGTGCGGTTGGCAACGGCCTGCATCTTCTGAAGGTTGTGTTCCAGGACATCCATATCCAACACCAGGCAAGGGGTGTCGAGATCGAACTTGTTTTGCACCGAGGTGTTCATCCGTGTTCCTTTGGTTACAACGGATAAGGGTAACCGGCTGCGATGTGCCGGACCAATTTAGTAGAATCTTGTTCGGGAAGCACCTCTGAATATTCAGTCCGTGTTCACCCTAGGGTTAGGCATTAATTCTAATTGACCCTCAATTTGATTGATTAGACTTATGAAATGCTGGGATTCGTATTCTTTGTAAAAGAAAATACCTTGAGCTTGATCAGGTGTCTTTTTGATAGCTTTTACTGCTTCTATTATTGATTCAATTATTGAGGCTCTTTCAATGGAGTACGAATCAGTGTTGAAGTGAACCAACCCATTTCTAGTTTCATTTAAAAAAATAATTAAGTCACTGTTTAGATCTTTGTCGGCACTAAATACTCTTTCATAGAGCGACATGAAAAAATCTAATTGAGGTATTTCAGGCGCCTGCAACCCTTGGAGATTCGCATCATAATGCTTTTGCCATTTTATATATTGCTTTTTCTTCCAAGTTTGGAAACTATTGCCATCTCTTAAAGCGATGCATAGGCATCCTTGCAACGCACAATGCACGGAAATTATTGCATACTTCAATGCATTGTCTGTATCTAGGCAACGAGTCAAGCACGAAGACAACTCTTCTAGTGATGATCTAACATCTGAAGCTCTATCGAATCGCACATATTCTGACATTTGATACCTAACTTGTTAATATACGGAAATTTTCCATATAGTATTAAGAGAGAAACACTGGGGAATAAGACTTTTTCTGATTGATTTCAGAAAGTTGGAGCGAAACAGCAAAATTATTGGATTTGCCAATCCCGCCACATTTTGACAGCGGCCCCGTCCTCCCCTTGTGACTTTCCCCGCCACATTCCGCCATATCACCGAATAGTTATTTCTTTATATCATTTAAACAGCCGAACTAACACGCATTTGTTCGCTTTCCCGCTGTCTCAAATATCGTGACATAAGAAGAAAGCCGTCGGGACAATTCCAGCGGCTCTCGTGTTCCATGACTCCTAACATTTGACTAAGCTCTGACATTCAGAAAAATCAGGGTTTACGGACCACCGGAAGAAATTCTCAGATTCTAACCTCCGGACCAATCACACTACCTTTCAGATACTTTAAATAGAAGGCAACGAAGCACACGTCTTTCGTAGTCGTACAGGAGTGCATACGAGGTAGTGTAAGGAGAGACGTTTACGGTGGGTTATTGGCGTTCCCCTTATGCGTAAAATAATATATTTGATATTCTGGATATTGTTGTGTATAGTTAGCAATGATTAATAAGTTTATCGTAATTATCAGACAGAGATGTCCACTAATACGAAGACTGCTTTGTGGGGTGGGTGGCTTTAAAATGTTAGCTGTGGCCATTTTGTGGGGATAGTCAATCGAGATTGTTGGCATTTGCTTAATTGTGAACAAGGGCGTTTTTTTTGCTATAAACTATTTTGGAGGTAGTGATGAAGGTACGGGCATTGGCTGTATTGATTTGTGGGTTAATTGTTTTAGTTGGTTGTGGTGGTGGATCTAGTACCTCTGATGCGTTGTCATACGTTTGGGGAACAAACTTAGATTATTATGAAGTCCAACTAGCGGGCTTGTCTGATAGTGATTTTGAAATAGTAGATGACGGAGAAACCGTAACAGGCTTTGACACAGTTTGGTCTCTTGTTTTTGGGGACAACCAAATCCAAGTCGATGCTTACACTAGTGATCATCTGGGAGAAGGATCAAGCGATAACCTAATGATGGCAACTACAGAATATTCACTAAAAGATCTTGACGGCAACACCAAGGAAATTACAGTTGATTATGTCGACTATGATCTTTATGAAGTTTATTCTCTAACACCAACAAGCAGCACTCAAGGTAATTATAAGTATGAAGGGTATCGGGCTTGTGAATTGTATAATTCTAAGACCGGCCAATACGAGATTACAACTGACGGTAAAAACACCACACCTTATCAAGACAAATATAATCCACCCCCTACTGACGGCGGCACTGGCGGTACTGATGGTGGGTCAGGTTCAGGCTCAGCCTGTGACGTTTCGAACTCTGAACCCTGGACAGGTAGATATATTAGTTGGAATAATGGTGGTATGTCCTTTGATCAACAAGATATAGATGAAATAAACGGTGATTGCACAAACGCTTGTATTGCCGTCAACAACAACGACATGAGTGAAAGAGAGAGATATTGCGGATACATACACTGGCTTCTTGACGACAAAAGCGAGGCATATGCAGAAGAGTGTGACGCTTGTAATTACTGATACTGAATTCATATCGGATGGGAAAATGGCCGGCTCGTTAAATCGGGCTGGCCATTCCTATTTGTCACGCAAAAAAGCCCTAGTCTATTTATCCGGACCGAGGCCTTCCTATAAGTTATTGTGTAGCGTCATTCTACTTTACCTAAGAATAAATCGGTAGTTCACAATAGCGTTGCTACACCAACGCGGCGGGTGTCAAGGTAGTTGTCGCCACAATTGGTCAAGCTGCTTTTGAACTTGGGGCCTCTTCGGAGGCCCTTATTCGTTCAGGGTTGAGCCGAACGATTTCTATTGGTGTCCAGTTACGGACTTGATTTGCCCAACGCTCTGGTTTCTTCTTCCGAGCTTGCTCATAAACACTCTTTCTGTTCTTCAGCTTGTCTATGTCTCGCCCATGGTGCCGATCATCGGGTGTCACGAAACGAATCTCGCTGTGCAGGTGCTCGGTGTTGTACCAATGGACGAAAACGTCAACCCATTGCTGGGCTTCCTGGTCTGTATCGAATGGCCGAGAGGGATATTCTGGCCGATATTTCATGGTTCTGAATAACGCCTCGGAGTATGGGTTATCGTTACTCACCCCAGGGCGGCTGAAGGATGGAACCACTCCCAGACGCTGCAGGGTCGCCAGCATCGTTGAACCTTTCATCGGGCTCCCATTATCGGAATGGAGTGTCAAAGCCTTCGGGTCAACGTCGTACTCCTGAAACGCTTCCACAAATAGCTCAGCACTATGCCGAGCGCACTCTGCGGGAAAAACTTTGGCGGCAACGATTTTGCGGCTCCAGACATCCAGGATCGTGTAGAGATAGAAAAACTTTCCCCGGATCGTTGAGCGCAAGTAAGTAATGTCCCAAGACCATACCTGGCATGGGCCGGTAGCTGTTTTTTCTTTGGGACGCCGATGGGTTGCCGGTCGAGAACGCTGCCGGTGCGCCAGTTGATTCTCTTCCCTTAGAATGCGGTAGAAGGTTGACTCTGAGGCCAGATAGCAGCCTTCGTCAGCCAAACGTGGAACGATCTGCTTCGGAGACAGATCCCGATATGTTGGAGAATTAGCGACCGATAAAACCTGCTGTCGTTCTTCTGGACTCAGTTTGTTGGCCGGAGGGCTCAACGGGCCTTGCCGCCCGTCTTCGCCTCCATTTTGCTCCCGCCATCTTTGCACGGTGCGAGCAGCCAACCCCAGTGTCTTAGACGCAAGCTTCAGACTCGCTCCTTGAGCAGTAGCGTCATTGATCAAATCGAGCACTTGCTGCCGGACTAACTGCTCGTGTCGTCGTCCTCGTCCCCCCATATCTCCTGCGCTTTTTTTTTGAGAACCAGCAAGGCGGCGGTTTCTGCCAAAGCCTTTTCCTTGCGCCGAAGCTCTCGCTCCAAAGTCCGAACTCGTTTGCTCTCAGGTTCTTTTTTTTTGGCTTGAACAGGAGTTGGATTCAGCCCGGAAAGCATCTGTTCCCGCCACTGCTTGAGGTGGGCTTCATGTAACCCTTTGCGACGTAAGAATGCGCCTAGCTCTTCACCTGACAATGTCGCTGCTTCAAGAACAGCGGCGAGTTTTTCTTCGGCACTCCAGTCCTGCGGTCGTTTCATCTTGGTTGGCCCCGGCAGTGGAACAGGTTGATCATCTGTTTCTTCTAGTTGAGGTTCTACTCTAGCAGCTTTCAACCATCGATAAACAGATGCGCGTGAAACTCCGAACTCTCTTTCCAGGGCACTTGGTGTAATACCATTATCAGCGGACACTTTCCGAATCACTAAGTCCCGCATTGCTTTTGAATACATACGCCTCCAAACTGCCCCCAATTCAATTTCTTTGAGTTCAGC
>PKUD01000137.1 GCA_002869695.1 Desulfuromonas sp.
TATACACGCGACTGGAGACTGTTTAAGCCTGTCGCCCAAACTCAGTCGATCCGTTTCCCCTACGCTGCCGCAATTGCGTTCGGTTTCTTCGCCCATACCTGCTGGGGAAACTTGGTATAGATGAATTTTTTACAGACAAATGATGCAGACTTAGCATAGGTGTAGTGAACCACCGGATGGGAGATGTCTTATGAAAAAATACGGGGCGGTTTTAGCGTTGGTGCTGGCGGTCTTTTTTGGCCTTGCCGCAGTGTTTCTGAGTAACAAGTGGTTGTCGGCCAAGGCGAGCGATACCCAGGTCGTGGTCAAGGAAGCGGCACCGTCTGTACAGATCGTTGTCGCTGCCGTTGATATTCCGGTCGGCAGTCGCCTGAGTGAGAACAATCTGGTTCTGGCGGAGTGGCCTGAAGGGAATGTGCCCAAGGGCGCCTTCACCGATATGACTGCCCTGGCCGACCGGATTGCTGTTTCCAAGCTGTTTGCCGGTCAACCGCTACTGGCAGCGGAACTAGCGGCACCTGGGTCCGGGGCCGGTCTGGTAGCGATGATCGAGCCCGGGAAGAGGGCAATGTCGATCAAGGTCGACGAAGTCACCGGGGTCGGCGGCTTTATTCTGCCCAGCACCTATGTCGACATCATTGGCGTAGAGAAACTCGAGGGGGACAGGAGGAAAGCGGAAACCATCCTCAGGCGGATCAAGGTGCTGGCAATCGCCCAGGAAACCTATACCGAAGAGGGTAAGGCCAAGGTGGTGCGGACTGTCACTCTGGAAGTCAAGCCACCTGAGGCTGAAATTCTGGCGCTGCAGACCTATAAAGGGAGTATTCACCTGATTCTGCGCAATCCCCTGGAGGAAGTTGAAGTGGTCAAGCCGGAACCGGAACCGGAGGTGGTGGCCAAGGCTGCGCCCGTGCGCACTTTGAAGTCGCGCGTTTATTCCCCGAAGCCGACGTCCTACGAAGTAGAGGTCATAAGAGGGGCCGAGCGTGACAAGGTTCGCTTTTAGGATGGTCACATTGAAATTAATAAATTAGACATAGGAGGGCATATGTGTCGTTTCCACTCCACAGTTTTTGCAGGATTTGTCGTTCTCATCACCAGTTTGCTGCTGGTCTCATCGGTGTTCGCCGTCGGGATCGACAGGTATAACCTGGATATCAAACTCGGGGGCTCCGACCTGGTTAATACCGCGGTTCCCTTCAAGCGGATCTCGATCGCTGACCCCGAAATTGCCGACGTCGTGGTGCTGTCGCCACGTACGCTCTATGTCTTCGGCAAGAGGGTTGGTTACACCAGTGTGATCCTCTGGGAAGAGGGGAAGGGTCAAACCCTTCTCGACGTGGTGATCTCGCTGGACCTGACCGGACTCAAGAAGAAGCTTCATGAGCTCTATCCCGATGAAAAGATCGAAGTCTACGGCTCGGAAACCGGTGTGGTGTTGTCCGGAACGGTGTCAGGTCCGGACATCATTGAGCAGGTTCTTCGCCTGACCAAGACTTACCTGCCGAAACAATCCGAGGGGGATGCATCTCAACAGGGGACCGGTCGATCCGGGACCAATATTACCAATCTGCTCAAGGTGGGTGGCATCCACCAGGTGATGCTCGAAGTCAAGTTCGCCGAGGTCAATCGGACCAAGGGGAAAGAGTGGCAGGCCGGTCTCGCCTACAATGATGCCAGCAGTAACTTCACAGGTGCGGCCAGTGCCGGTGGCTCTGTTCTGAGTCCGCTTAAGTTCACTGAAAAATACCCGGGACCGGCGATGCTTCCGGACGGGTCTGTGGGCAACCTGATTGATGGGACCATAGACGGTCTGTTGCAGAATCCGGGGACCGTGTTCATGAACTTTGCCGGCAATGCAGCGAATATGTTTGTCAATATGGATGATTTCAGTGCAGCGCTGACCCTGCTCGAAAACGAGGGTCTTGCACGCACTCTTGCTGAACCGCGCCTGGTGACTCAGAGTGGCCAGGAAGCAAGTTTTCTGGCCGGTGGAGAATTCCCGATCCCGGTCCCCCAGGGGGACGGGGAGATCACCATCCAGTACAAGGATTTCGGCGTTTCACTGGTCTTCACCCCGGTGGTCCTCAGCGATGGCCGTATCAGTTTGCGGGTGGCGCCGAGTGTCAGTGATATCGCCGGGTCCCAGGCTTTCCCCGTTGGAATCGTCGGGACCGAATTTATCGTCCCCAGTCTTTCCACCCGTAAACTGGAGACGACTGTCCAGTTGAATGACGGACAGACCCTGGCGCTTGGAGGTCTCCTCCAGGAGAAGTTGCGTGAGAACGTACAGAAAATCCCTGGACTGGGAGATCTGCCGATTCTGGGATCGCTGTTTCGCAGTACCAATTACCTGGAAGAGAAGACCGATCTGCTGATTGCCGTAACGCCGCACCTGGTTAAACCAGTACCGGCAGGGTCATTGACATTTCCCGGCGAAGATATGCAGCCGCCGAATTGGTTCGAATATTATCTCGAGGGACGCATGGAAGGACGCAGGCCCGCGTCACGCAGTTCAGGTTCTGCACCCGTTTCGTCAGGGGGAGAACAGACGGGTCTGGAAGGGACGTTCGGCTATGAACCGGTTGTGCAGCGCTGAGGAAGGAGAAAAAGGATGAAATATCTAATGCTGATTATTGTTGGTCTGATGCTGACGGGGTGCGCCTCTATGCAGGAATCCTATACGTTGGACCAGGAATTTGGTAGGGCCAGTGGCCAGTCCTGGCAGCAGCAGATCGCATTTCCCGACGCGGGAATGGTACCCGTTGTGCCGACGGGTATTGACGGCATCACTGCCGAGGAGATCATGGGCGTTTACAATGGAACATTCGCTGAAGAACCGATGCAGCAGAATGTCCTCTCATTCGGTCTTCCTGGTGGTAAATAGTTAAAGATTAATTGAGTACTCAAGTACTTAAGTTCTGAGGGGTAATTATGAAAATGCCAACACGACATAATAATGAGAGAGGGGCGGCGGCTGTAGAGTTTGCGCTGATCCTTCCCTTTCTACTGTTGTTGGTATTCGGTGGGATTGAATTCGGTCTGCTGATGTTCAATAAGCAGGTCTTGACCAATGCCAGCCGTGAAGCAGCCCGCGCCGGAATTGTGGAATCCGGCCCGGACGATGCAGCAATTGAAGGGATCGCTCTCAGTTACTGTCAAGATTATCTGGTGACGTTTGATCCGGACACTTCCGGTGCGACAGTTGCGATCAGTCATCCGAGTGGCCAGGATTTCCCCAATCCGCTGACTGTGACGGTGAGCTACAGCTACAGGTTCCTGTTGTTGCCCGATCTGCGAAAACTGTTCGGTGGAGAACCTTCCTCGGGGGTGACTCTTGTCGGAACAACAACTATGCGGTACGAATAATTGGAGTTCATGGGGGCACAATCATGCATTTGGCGTCAATAGTAAAAGATCAGGCAGGTGCCGTCGCCGTGACAGTTGCCGTTCTGATGATCGTGATGGTTGGCTTCTCTGCGTTGGCTATCGATATCGGTTACCTGCTGGTGACCCGCAATGAGTTGCAGAACGTGGCCGACGCCGCTGCATTGGCGGCGACAAGACAGCTGGGAAGCAACTACCAGAATATGACCCATGAAGAGCAATTAAGCTACGAGTGCGGTTCAGTCGAGTGGTCTATGCCGTGCTCTGAGATTGTGAAAGTTGCCCAGGATGTCGGTTTGGAAAACCGGGCCGGGCAGGTCGACATTGTGATTAATTCTGACGATGTATTTCTCGGCCGTTGGGATTTTTCTGTGCCGCTGCCGTTTGATCCGTCCAATGACCCGTTTACTGTCCAGGCCGCCCAGCCAAGAGCGGTGCGGGTGATCGCGCGGCGTGATGACGCTGCGAATAATCCTGTCACCACGTTTCTGGCCGGGGTTCTGGGTATCGATACTATGGCCGTGTCGGCGGTCGCTACGGCATCCTTGAGCGGGCAGGCCACCGCTGAGCCGGGCGAACTGCAACTGCCGGTCGGGATCGATGAATCTTTTTTCAACGAGAATCCTGATGGCTATTGTCATGATGAAATCTATTTTTCACCGACAAATCTATCCTGTGCCGGTTGGACCTCGTGGAATCTGATTTCAAATAAACCTAATATGTTAGACCTGGTCACAGGAGTACAGGAAAATCCTGAAGTTACTGCCGGTGACTCCGAGTTTGAGTTTACCGGTGGTGATATTGCCAACCTGTTTGACGATCTGCAGTTGCGGTTCAAGCATGATGGTTACGATGTCGATATTAATGGGGATCCGGTGCAGACTACAGACTCTGGCGAACCTGTAACGGGCGCTTTGCCTGTGGGAACGTTAGGAACGGTTCCTATGTATGAAGATGATGGCGTGACCCCACTTTATTACACACCAGAACCGGATACAGGCCCTCACGATCCACTGGTGGCACGCAATGAACATGTCTGGCAGACGTCGGTGGTTGTCTATGAGGATTCCGGCTGTGACAACCCGAACCAGACACGTGGAGTAGTTGGATTTGCACGGGTTTCAATTACGGACGTCCTGCTCCCGCCGGATAACACGATTGTCGGGAAGGTTGATTGCGGTTATGTCTCCGGAGAACCGACCAGGGGAGGCGGGGGAGAGTATGGAACCATCGGTAGTATTCCGGGTTTGGTGCAGTAGAGAATTTGTTGGGAATCCGAAGCAATTATCTAATGATTTTATGGGTTTCTGGCCCGAGAGAAGAGGGTAAATATGCCCCAGGAAACATTATATATAGCGCTTGAAATGGAGCGGGATGCATTTGACAACAAGGCGCTCAAAGCACTGGAATCTCTTGATCAGACTAAGCTGACCCTTTGTGCGGATCTGACCCGGGAGAAACTGGCGGATGATCCAACGATCATCATGATTGATGATCGTCCCGAAGAGATCGATACGGTCAGCCGCGTCCGGACTTTGAAGCGGAAGTTTTCCGGGGCGGAAGTCTTTGTTGTCTCAACCGATCAGCGCCCGCAGCATATCGTTAATCTGATGAAATCCGGTGTAAGTGAGTACTTGGGGAACCCTCCGGATATTCATGAACTGATCACCGCCATTGAAGAGATTCGGATCAAGCGTGCCAATGCCGGACAGGTTGTACAGGGGACCACATATAGTTTTGTCGGCAGTAAAGGGGGACTGGGTTCTACGGTATTGGCGGTGAATGCCGCGGTCTCTCTCGCAGCGAAGAGCCGACAATCGGTGTTGCTGTGCGATATGAGCCTGCAGTCGGGTGATGCCTCTGTCCTGCTCGATGTGCCCGCCGGCCGCACCATCGTCGATCTCTCCCGGAATATCCACCGCTTCGATGTGTCGCTGTTTCGTGGTGCTGTGACCCGGCACAAGGCAGGGATCGATTTTCTTGCGGCCCCGCCGGACCCGGAAGACAGTTCCGATGTGAATGCTGATCATGCGGCACAGATTTTTGATCTTTCCAACAAACTTTACGAACATGTTGTTGTCGATTGCCCAGCGATGTCACTCGACCCGTGTACGCTGACTGCCCTGCAGGCCTCGGATAGAATTTTTATTGTTACGGACCTGTCGGTCACGGCGGTTCGCAATGCCAGCAGATACAGAGATTTGATCGAAAAAATAGGGTTCGATCCGTCGCGGATCGAGTTTGTTATCAATCGCTATATCAAGGGGAGTGCGCTTTCCATTGAAGAGGTTGAGTCGACGCTGAAGAAAAAAATTTTCTGGTTGTTTCCCAACGATTTTATCAATGTTGTTTCCTCGATCAACCGCGGCACTCCCCTGGTCAACTTTCAGCCAGGGGCGGTCCTGTCAAAGAACATTAATGAATTCGTGGACAAGATGCAGAATCCGAGTGCCTGCGGTAATTACCGGGGACTCAAGGGAACGTTCGGTAAGGCAATCTAGGAGGGACCATGCTGAAAGATTTCTTTAAAAAAAATGAACCGCTCGAAACGTCCTTAGAGGCATTGACGGAACCTGCAGAAATGCAATCGGTTGCAGCTGCCCGCAATGTGGAAAA
>PKUD01000212.1 GCA_002869695.1 Desulfuromonas sp.
TTGTCGAGATGTTCGGTTATACCCTGGAGGAAATTCCCACCCTTGACCATTGGTGGCTCCTGGCCTATCCGGATGAAGACTACCGTGAGAGCGTCAAACAGGCGTGGCAGGTGGCCGCCGAAGGGACCAGCAAGGACCATGACGAGTTCGAACCACAGGAATTCAGGGTTACCTGCAAGGATGGATCGGTCCGGGACATCCTGTTCATGGTCTCCACGATCGGTGGCCAGAATCTCGTTGTGTTCAACGATATGACCCGTGAGAGAACCGTCGATCGCATGAAGAGTGAGTTCATTGCGATTGCCGCCCATGAGCTGAACACCCCGCTGACGACGATTGCCGGATTTACCGAAATCCTTCTCGAAGGGGAACACTTCGATTGGCAGCAGCGCAAAGAATATCTGTCCATCATCTATGACAAGACCGAAGTCCTCAACAGGCTGATCGAAGACCTGCTCAACATCGGGCGGGTGGAATCCGGGCGAGGTATCCGTCTGGAAACCGAAAACTGCAACATCTACGAGGTCATTGCCGCATCGGTTCATGCTTATCAGAAGGAATTCCCGGGGCGGCAGATCACCCTGGAGTGGCCCGAGTCCTGGCCCCAGGTCATTTCACTCGATCCAGGAAAAATCGCCCAGGTCATGAATAACCTGCTCAGCAATGCCGTTAAATATTCCCATGACGCAGGGAAGATTCTCGTCGGGGGGGAAGTGTCCGCCCGTGACATAAATATATTCGTTCGGGACGAGGGGGTCGGCATGACCCCGGAGCAGGTCAACAGGGTTTTTGAACGCTTCTACCGGGTGGACGTATCGGACACGTCGGTTCCGGGGATGGGGCTGGGGATGGCCATCGTCAAGAACATCATTGATGCTCACGGGGGACATATCCGGGTGAACAGCGAACCCGACAGAGGAACCACGGTCAGCTTTACCCTGCCGTTGACTGGACTGTCGAGTTGACGGCTGCTGCCTCCGCGGTCAGTCGCAATTCAGAGGCGATTATAGCCGTTCAGTGCAGCGACCCGGTAGGCTTCCGCCATGGTCGGATAGTTGAAGGTGGTGTCGATAAAATACTTTAGATTGTTATACGGTTTCGGCTGGGCCATGATCGTCTGGCCGAGATGCAGCAGTTCCGCAGCGTTGTGGCCGAAGCAGTGGACGCCGAGGATTTCCAGCGTTTCACGGTGAAAAAGCAGCTTGAGCATGCCGACCTTGTGGTCGGAGATCTGGCCACGGGCCAGGTTCCGGAAAAAGGCGCGGCCCACTTCGTAGGGGATGCGCTGCTCGGTCAACTCGCGCTCGGTGCCACCGATGCAGCTGACTTCCGGGTCGGTATAGATGCCGGTGGGGATTTTTTTCGCCACAGAGGCAATGCAGTATTCCCCGGTGTCGGCAATGTGGCAGCCGACGAAGCGACCCTGGTCGTAAGCGGCGCTCGCCAGGTTGGGATAGCCAACGATATCGCCGACCGCGTAGATGTGGGGATGGACCGTCTGGTACGACTCGTTGATGGCAATATTGCCGCGCTGGTCGATTTTGATACCAAGCTCTTCGAGCCCCATCCCGGCGGAACTACCGGTGCGGCCGTTGGCCCAGAGCAGCATATCGGACTTGATCGTCTTGCCGGTCTTCAGGTGCAGCACCACACCGTTCTCCCTGACCTCCACCTGCTGATACTCCTCCTTCTGGCGCAGCATGATCCCCTGTTCGTCGCTCATGTGATAACTGAGCGCATTGCTGATCTCATCATCCAGAAATTCCAGGATGCGCTCACGCGTATCGACCAGGTTGACCTTTATGCCCAGCCCTTTAAAAGCCGAAGCGTACTCGCAGCCGACAACCCCGGCACCATAGACTGTCAGCGTCCCGGGAAGCTTGCGCATCTGCAGGATCGTGTCGCTATCGACGACAAAGGGGTTGTCGAAATCGACATCCTCGGGACGGTAAGGGTGGGTGCCGGTGGCGATCACGAAATGCTCTGCCGTGAAGCGTTGCGACGCCTCTGACTGGTCGGTTACCTCGATGCTGTGCGGATCGATGAAACGGGCAAAACCCTCGAGAACCTCAATCCCGTTGCGCTGATAAAACCCTTCGCGGTCGCGCACCTGCTGATCGACCACATCCGCCACTGCAGCCATCAGTTCATCGGCGGAGATTTTTACCAGCGGACGTCCCCGCTTGAACAGGCGGCTGCTCATCGCGTCCGAGAACTGCCTGACCATATGGATGAAGGTCTTACTCGGGATCGTGCCCCAGTGGGTGCAGCCGCCACCCACCATTGCATAGCGTTCAACAATGGCAACCGATTTGCCAGCCTTCGCCAGCGTGATCGCGGTCCCCTCGCCGGCTGGACCACTGCCTATCACGATGACGTCAAAGTGGTTTTCAGGTGTTTTCATGTTGAATTCTTTACTCACGGCTGCATGGCAAATCTGGCTGATTGAAAGGCCCCTCTCTGGAGAATGGTAACATATTCTGCTGATGAAGGGGGTTGGTCTGCCTCAGAAAGGCAGCCCGGGCGAAAGTTTCCTGACTGAGAATGTTGCCGGATGCCCTCTCAGGACGCCGGCAAACGGGCGTTCTTAAAAAGTCAGGCGGATGGCAGCCTGCACAAGATGATTCTGATACTCCGAATCGACTTTTGCTCCGGTCGCATCCTTGAACTCGGGTGTTGTTGTGGCGAAAAAGCGGTAACCCAGGTCAAGGGTCAGGTGGTCGCTGATCCTGTACCCGGATCCCAGGCCGACCTGGCCGGCGAACACCCAATCTGTATCATCGATCAGCGGGTCACCGCTGATCGATGTCCTGTCCAGGATGATTCTGGCGGCCCCTATCCCCAGGCCGACATAGGGAGTCCAGTCGTCTTTGCGATCCTCCGGTTCCGCATATGTGCTCAGCATAATACTCAAGACGTTCAAATCGCCAGCGCCATCGACTGTTCCTTCCAGAAATGCGACCTCTTTCAGTTCATGGGTCCGATAGCCGAATTCGATCTCCACCCGGCCAGTGCCCAGTTCGGAATGCTTGGTGCCGAGATCGTAGCCGAGCGCCAGAGAGGTCGCATAGCCGTAATCGAGATCGAGATTGAAGGATCCGGCAGAATTGTCATTCTCGATCTCCGGCAGGTAGCTGCCGCCGAAGCTGGCTGAAAGGTACGGTCCTTCGTCCGCTGCGGGTGCGCTCAGGGGGAGCAGGGCAAACAGCAGAAAGGTCAGGAGCCTTGCCAGTCGCTTATCCATAGGTCAATGCCCTCACTGTTGATTCACGTCGAGCGTGAATGTGATCTCAAGGTCATCGAAAGAGAGATTGATATCCGTCTCTCCGGTCTCGTCACCCGGAGTGGCGGTTCCTTCGAACCCTGCGCTGTTGCTGATCGTGACGATGGCCGTGTCGTTGGAAGACCAGGTCGCCTGCGTGGTGATGTCGTACTCTGCATTGTCGGTATATTCACCGATGGCGGTGAATTGAACCGTTTGATCGTTGAAGATGTCGAGCGTCTCTCCCGCGTCGATCTCTAGGTCCTCACTGACAACCCCGCCACCCGCGTCGAAAATGGTCGCGAAGAGCAGGATGTCTCTCAGGGCGGCATAGTTGACCTCGAGACTGGTCGAGACGTCCCACTCGCCGGTCTCGGCATCCGTGTAGTTGACCATGATATCGGTGAAGCCGCTGGCGAGAGTTTTGACCGTACCTTCTTCTCCGGCGGTATTGTCCACCGTCGCGTTCGTCTCATCGTCCGACGCCCAGTAGGCCTGGTCGGTCAGGTCAATACTGGTGCCGTCGGAGTAGCTTCCGGTCAGGGTGTATTGAACCGTCAGCCCGGCTGGATATTCCGCCTCGGCGGGTTCGATGGTCAGCGCGACCAACTCGGCTTCGGTGACAGCCAGCACAGCCACGTCGGTGACACCCTGCCACTCGGCCTGGATGCGGGCCATGCCGACGGCAATCCCGGTCGCGGCGCCCGTGTCGGTGACGCTGGCGACAGCGGGGTCGAGGGAGGACCATGAGGCGATCCGGGCGAGGTTCTGCACTGAGTCATCATCAAATGTTCCGCTGACGTCGTAGGCGCGCTCCACACCGACCGGCGCACTCTGGCTCGCCGGCGTGACGTTCAGCGAGACAATCCCGGCGGCGCTGACGCTGAAGATAAGCGAGCTTTCGACCTCCCCGAGCGCTGCGGTGAGCGTGACCGGGCCGGGAGCTACCGCCGTCGCCAGGCCGGCCGAGTCGATTTTCAGAACGTTTTCATCGGAGGACCTCCAGCTGACTGCGGTGGTAATGTCTTTGCTGAGTTCACCGGAATAATCTCCGGTGGCGCTGAACTGGTTGTCGGTCAGGTTGGCGATCCCGTCATATTCGGAGGTAATGCTGATCGAAGTCAGTTCGAGGAAATCGTTGCTCCTGGTGGGGTCGTCGGCGCCGCAACCCGCAAGAGCCAGGGCGAAACAGAGGAAAAGCAGTCGGTTTGCGAGGTGTCGCATCATAAGCTCCAGAAGCTGGGATGGTTACAGCCGGATTATTGCAAAGGTTCCTGCAGGTTGCATGTCTCCGGTCAGGGGCATGTTGTCTTCAACAGACCGATAAGCTCCGGACCGGGCTGAGCGCCGAGTGACTTACCCCGTTCCAGATGCTCCCTAGCAAGTTTACCGTTTTTTTCAGCACAGTAGAAGCTGGCAAGACCGATGTGGGCTTCGCTGTTATCTGGGTCAATGGCCAAGGCCTTCTGCACCATCTGCAGGCCTTCCGCTCTCTTACCTAATTTTATCAGGGCCAGGCCCAGGTTGCCGTAGGCATGAGTGTCGGGAGAATCGGCCAACTCGATGGCTTTCCGGTAGTATTGAATGGCCAGGCTCAGCCGGTCCTGAAGGCTGTAAATGTAAGCCACCCCATAATAGGCGGGCGCGTAACCCGGGTCGAGGATTGTCGCCTGGCGAAACCTTTTCAGCGCGGTCGCCTTATCCCCGATCCCGAAGTAACGCCAGCCTTTTTCAGTCGCCTCGACCGCAACGGTTTCTGGCTCCTTGTCCTCAGCATAGCTGGGGGTGGGGAGGAAAAGCACGGCGAGGATGATGATCAGGAGTATCGCGTGTTTCATTCGAGCATCTGCCGTTCAGGTTCCAGCACTCTTGTTATAACCCTGCTGGGTTGAATTCCGGGGGGCTATGCTCTGATGCCCTTCTGGCGTTCGCACCCAACCAGAACCAAAAACCGCCCAATGTGATCCTTGATGGGTCGCTTTGGGCGGTTTCAATAGTCGGCTTTTTTCGGTTTGCATGTTCCGCTCTCGATGCCAACCAACCCAGCTATCCTGACAAACAAGTCCCGGCCTGTCAAACCATAAAATCAAACACTTGCGAACCTCTGGCCGTTCACTATGGGGTGATCGGTTCACTCGATTGAAGTGAGTCTGTGCACCTTGGCGGAATCCTCTTTACGGATAAACCCGCGCCACGAATTCGGCCACGCAGCCCGGCTTGACCACCCCGTCGATCTCCACGGTAATCCGGTAATTGATCTGCACCCCTTCGCCGACCGCTTCCGCATCCTGAATCACGGTCCGGGCACGGATGGTCGAACCGGCCTTGACCGGCGCGGGGAAGCGCAGCTTGTTGAGCCCGTAGTTGACCCGGTATTTCATCCCAGGATAGTTCTTCTGGAAAAAGTCGGGGTGGTTGCTCTCGGTGAGGTAGGGGAGCAGCGCCAGGGTCAGGTAGCCGTGGGCGACTGTGCTGCCGTAGGGGGAGTCCTTGGCGGCGCGTTGCGGGTCGGTGTGAATCCACTGGACGTCGCCGGTGACCTCGGCGAACTTGTCGATCCGGTCCTGGTCGATCTGCAGCCAGGGGCCGACATGGACTTCGCGGCCGAGCCGGGGAGCAAGAAATTCAAGCAATTGTTGAGCGGCTGACATGTTTTCTCCCTGCGGTTCTGAAAAATAACTGACTAAAACAGTATGTTTTTGCTTCCGTATCGCAAAATTTCAGTTTATGATGCCGTATCTTTATCAATAAGTACAACGATTACCATACTTTCGACCTTGAGAAGGAGGAAACCGATGAGCAACAAATCTTTTAAAGTCAAACTGATGGCCGCACTTCTGGCAGCGGGACTGCTGTTCGCAGCCGGTTCGGCTCTGGCGGCCGATGCGGCGGAGAAGAAGGTGATCACCTGGCGGCTGGCGATGACCTGGCCGAGCAACTTCCCGATCCTCGGCGAAGCGGTGGAGAAGATGGCCGC
>PKUD01000039.1 GCA_002869695.1 Desulfuromonas sp.
ACCGCGCTTTCATCGGGACCGCCCTTGAGGGCAAACTGCGCGCGGAAGCCTATGCATGGAACTCGAACGATTATATCCGACTGAAGGCCATCGATGCGTCTGTCGCATCGTTTGCACTGACGGTCAACGGTACGAACCCGGCCGCAACCGACCTGTTCCTGCCGACCGGAACGACACTGTATGCCGACCTGCAGGACAAAATTGATGTTCTGTCACAGGGCAACAGTCTGGTTCTCCGGGCTGCGGATGGCTCCGGAATTACTACATTCTCGGTCAGCGGTTCGGGGACCGGTTATAGCGATCTCGGTTTCGCTTCATCTCAGTCCGCCAATAACGACGATATGAGGATTTACCTGACCGATAGCACGGTCAACGGCGGGCTGGGCTATTACGATGTCAGCCTGGATGGGGCAACGGATATTGACGGTATCACATCCAGGATCAATACCCAGACCTCCAACGATGTGTTGGCGGAAATCAATCCCGATAGCGAAACCGGGCTGCGCCTGACCGACACCTCTTTCACCGCACCGGGATCTTCGAGTGACCCGGTGTTCAGAGTCGCACCGATTAATACCTCACCGGCGGCGATCATGCTCGGCATCCTGGCCATCGACCCCATCGGTGACGATAACGGTGACGGCTATATCAATGCCGCTGATGGCGATGGCTTCATTACCGGCGCACCGCTGACCGGTGTCGACCTGATGGACCGCTTCTTTGTCGAAAACTTCGACCTCTCAGCCGACTTCTCTCTCAGCGCGGCCGAACCGTTCAGCGGCCTGACCATTGACGGGAGTGACGACCATATTCTCATCCATGAGGATTTCGATCTGGAGCATGTCGGCCAGTACATCGATATTCTCAGCGGAACTGGTTTTACTGCCGGTCGTTATAAGATTGTCAGCGTCGATGCCACTACCGGGGCGGCGACGCTCGATGCGGACGTCGGAAACACAGGGGCGACAGGCGGGACAGCGGAAATCAAAGCCCAGGCCACGGCCTCGTTCGGCTTTGTCGGGGTTACCCTGATCGGTGACGGCAGCCTCTCCGGCAAGGTTCAGACCGGGTTGAAGGCTCCGACTCCTAAAACTCTTAACGATCTGGTCGATGGTCTGGGAGATCTCGGTTCACTGGTCAATAATCCCACCATCAGCAATGATTCCGGAACTCTGACGCTCGATGTGGAGCTTGAACCGGACTTCACCGATATCGTCCTTGGCGGTACACCTCAGATCCAGATCGACATTGCCAATATCGGCAATCCCTTTGCGGTTACTGAATATTCGAGTCCGACCTGGGTCGCCGATAACAGCTTCAGCATCGACGCCACAGCGACTGACCTGACCGGTCTCTTTACCAAGGGGTCGGTCATCGATATTGAGCTGGGCTCGCCGGTCATCCCCGCCGAGATTCTCAGCAGCAGTTACGATGGCAGCAATACCACGACGGTAACCCTGGTCAATGATGTGCTGTCAGGAGGAAGCCTGGCCAAGGTGTTTGCCCCTGATCCTCCCGATATCAGCGTGACCAAGCTGGATCTTGGAGATCTGATCAAGTTTGAAGACCTCGACTTTGACACGGTACTGGCTGCCCTGCAGCAACTTCTGTCCCTGCTGCAGGGGATGGAAGGGTTCGAGCTGTTTGACACGGAGATCCCACTGATCAACAAGAGCGTCAACGATTTCCTCGGCATGGCGGATGAACTCGCCACGGCCCTGACCGAGATCGAGAATGACGCGGCCGCGACGATCCAGACTCTCGAAGATAAAATCGAGAATGCCTTTGGCCTGCCCGCCGATGGCAGCGGACCCTACGGGATCAATTTGAATCTTATCGGCGATATGCTGAAGTTTGAACTCGATTTGGGTGTGTCTTTTAATGAGTCGATCGGCGTGGAAATCCCGGAGTTCCTGAATCTTGCTGGTTTGGGTATTCCGGGTCTCGAAGGCTCGGTCGGCCTGAGCGGTTCCGCCGACCTGAATGCGTCCGGGTCGCTGGTCGCCGATTTTGATTTCGGCATTGATCTGAGTGCGCTGCCGACCGATCCGACGGCCATCGATATCCAGATCTATGACACCACTGGAATTGCTGCCAACCTGTCTGTCAGCGGGCAAAACCTCAGTTTCAGCGCCGGGCTCGGTCCGCTAGGGTTGACGATTCAGAACCATGATGACTATCTCAGCCAGCTGGCAATCAGCGGTGGATTCTCCGCTGGGCTCAAGAGCACCCAGTCGATCGGTGACATCAGCTTTGATGGTAACGATTTCGATACCTCAATTACCGGTACGATCGATGGCACGCTGCCGACGTACTTCCCGACCGATTCCAAGTATATCGGCAATATTACCGTTGATGGCGATCTTGAGGATATTCCAGATATCCAGTTCATTACGGATACCTCAACGGCCACCCTGGCCGATCATATCGTGATCGATGCCGGAGAAGTGATCGATAAAATCAAGAACTTCGATTTCGCTAACCAGTTCAACCTTTTCGACAATATTCTGCTCGCGGTTGACGGTATCGATATGTTCTTTGAAGGTGTCCAGTATGTTCTGGATACGGATGTCTTCAGCAATCTCAATGTGCCGATCGTTGGCGACGCCTTCAGCTATGGAGTCGACTTTATCGAGGATGTCCGTAAGGATTTCATCGAGCCTCTGCGGGCCCTGATCGAAGCCGTCGAGGATGCCGCCGATGATTTTGCTGATGCGGACAAAAACCTCATTTCCAAGTTTCTTAACGATACTCTGGGCAGCCTCATCCAGGCCACGGAATACGATTCCACAGACGCCCCGGCGGTTGATGAGTTCCAGGGCTACTACGGCAATGACGCGGACAAGAAGATCGCCCTGACCACCAACCTGGACGATTACCTGAACGGCGGCAGTACCGAACTCAAGGACACCTATATTCAGTGGAACCTGGCGATCGGCGATACCTATACGTTTGGTACCGATTTCGGCTTTGATGTTGGTCTACCTGGTTTGGGTCTTGAGGCGGATGGTGATGTCAGTATCGATATCGGTTGGGATCTCGACTTTGGTTTCGGTATCAGCTTCCAGGATGGCTTCTACATTGACATTTCTGACGGCAATGAACTGACCGCCTACATCGATATCGATCTGGGTGACTCGACCCTGGCCGGAACGCTGGGGTTCCTGGAACTGAGCGCCACGGTTGACCCGGTCACAGACCTGGGTCTTGCCTTTGCCATCGACATCCAGGAAGAGGGCGCCAGTGGTGATGACGCCAAGAAGCTGCAGTTCACCGAACTGGGCCAGATCGACTTCAGCACCGGGATCGCCGCGGCCGCCGATATCGATCTCGACCTGGCGCTGGAGTTCAGCACAGACATCGTCGGTTCCAACGCCTCCGGGTTCCCCAAACTGGGCGCCGATTTTATCCTCGACTGGGGCATCGGTACCTATGTTTCGGATAATCCTTCAACGCCACTGGTCAACGAGACCGAAACCAGTACCTTTGTGCCTTTGTCTGGTATCGGCAGCGCGATGGCTGACGGGCTTGAAGTTGTCGAGTTCCGGGACATTACCCTCGACCTCGGCTCGTTTGTCAGTGACGTGCTCGGCCCGATCGTCGGCAGCGTCCAGGACTACACCGAACCGATCCAGCCGCTGATCGACTTTATCACCACCCCGTTCCCGGTTCTCAGCGACTTCGGTCTCAATATCACGCCACTCGATCTGGCGGCCATGTACGGCAGCTTCGATCCGGGTCTGATCTACGCCATCGCCGATATTATTACCCTGGTGAACAGCATTCCTGATCCTGACGATGTCGGCTCGTTGCAGATTAACTTTGGAGATCTGACCCTGTTTGAAGATGAAAACTTTGAGGGCATTGATCTCACCAATCCAAGTTTAGATCTCGCCGGCTATCTTAATGATATCCCTGATCTTTTCGGTGACAACTGGTTCTCAGGTGCCTTGAGCTCTTTGGCAGGCAAAGCCGCCGACATCATGGGCGGTTTGACCGAGGAGGCTGCGGAGACCAACCCGTGGGCGTTCCCGATCCTGGAAGATCCGATGCAGGTCTTTGGCCTGTTGATGGGCAAGCCGGCGGTGCTGGTGACTTATGACATGGCCCCGCTTGAATTCGAGTTTGAATACAGCCAGTTCTTCCCGATTTATGGCCCTCTGGGGGTCTCGATCAATATTGAATTCGGCGCGGAGATTGATTTTGCCTTCGGCTACGACACCCTCGGGATCCAGGAGTTCGTCGAGAGCGATTTCCGCAACCCACTGCTGCTGTTCGACGGTTTCTATATCAGTGATACCGATCTGCCGACCGGTGACTTCGGTACCGACGTGCCTGAACTTGTTCTGACCGGCGGGCTTTGGGCGGCTGCCGAACTGAACCTCGGCGTGGCGCGGGCTGGCGTCGGTGGAGGAGTATTCATCGAGATCGATTTCGACCTCTTTGACCCGGATCGTGACGGGCGGGTGCGGTTGAAGGAAATCGCCGGCAACATCGTCAATGAGTGGGAATACGGCAACCCGGCACTTGCGCCATTGGCGATCTTTGATGTTCATGGAGAAATTACTGCGGAACTGTTTGCCTTCCTGAAGGTCGACCTGTTTATCCTGACAATCGACGAGCGTTTTGAAATCACTCCGCCGATTACCATCCTGGAGTTCGATATCCCGTTTACCCGCCCACCGATTCTGGCGACCGAACTTGAAGGTGGTGACCTGCAGATCAATGCCGGTGAGTTCGCCGACCAGCGACTGAACGGAGATCTGTCTGACTTTGGTGAGAACTTCGAAGTCAAGAGCATATCGAGCACCCAGGTTCAGGTCAGGGCCCCGGGCCTCTGGAATGATTGGCAGACCTACGATATGGATGCTGGCGGTACTATCATCTTCAAGGGTGGGGAAGGTGACGATACCTTTGATGGATCCGCTATCACGCATAACTTCCTGTTTGAGCTCGATGGCATGACAGGGAACGACACCATCAAGCTCAGCTCATCACCCGGTGCTCCGGGAGCGGCAATCATCAAAGGCAGTGAGGGGGACGATACGATTTATGGCGGCGCCGGAGACGATATCATCTACGGCCTGAAAGGGAACGACACCATTTACGGCGGAGGGGGCAACGACATCATCTTCGCCGATGACGGCCGGATCGGCAGTGAATCGATCACCGGCTTCTTCAACCCGCTGGAAGATGGAGATGACAAGGTCTACGGCGGAGGGGGCAACGATATCATCTTCGGCAGCGGTGGCGTCGATACCATCTACGGCGATGACGACGTCAGCGTCTCCGGTGACTCTGACAATGACCTGATCATCGGTGATGGAGGCAAGGTCGAGTTCGCCAATGATTCGGTTGCCAAAACAGTGGCGAATGTGGATCAGGTGAGCGGTACCCAGCGTGACCGGCTCGATCCTCAGGGCGGCAACGATGTCCTGATCGGCAGCGCCGGCAATGACATCATTTATGGTGGCACCGGCAACGATATTATTGATGGCGGCGACGGGCAGGACACCCTTTATGGTGAAGAAGGTTTCGACACCATCTACGGTGGCAGTGATGTTGACACTATCTACGGTGGTGACGGTGGCGACACCATCTACGGTGAGCGCGACGCGTCCGTCTCTGGCCCGTATGATACCCAGGATAGCGGCAGCATTGCCGGAGACTTCATCTATGGCGAAGCCGGCCGTGATCTGATCTTCGGCGACGAAGACAACGATACCGGAGTGAGCACCGGCGATGACGAGATCCACGGTGGCGCCGGGGCCGACACCATTGACGGCGACGGCGGTAACGACACCATCTTCGG
>PKUD01000139.1 GCA_002869695.1 Desulfuromonas sp.
ATGGGGAAACGAGCCGACAATGCGAAAAAATTTATTATCTCCTGCCGGGTCAATAATCAGGAGATGGACCAGCTACAGAACCTGGCCAAGGAATCGGGCGACAGCATCTCTGCCCTGCTGCGCAAAAGCCTGGTCCTGCTGCAGAGCGATACCGACGGACCGCGACTGAGCGCCTGAATCGAGCAGCACTGCACATCACAAACAGCTCCACTCCAGAGGGGAAAGTGCGAACAGAATCTGCCTGCCGGACGTTCGCACCCCCTCCTCCCTCCCCCATAGCACCCTGCAGGTCGCAAAAAGCACCGAAAATCACGACCTTTCCCCTTGAACTTGACAGCCGCTTTTGCTAGCCTGCCTGACTACTATTTTTCGTCCGCCTGATACACCTGTCCGGGGCTGGACCATATAGACCTTCTGGAGATGGCTGCATGGACTACAAAGAGACCCTCAATCTTCCGCAAACCGACTTCCCAATGCTGGCCAACCTGCCCAACCGTGAGCCGGAAATGCTTAAATACTGGCAGCAGATCGGCCTCAACGACAAGGTCGATTCAGCACACAAGGGCAGCCAGAGCTTTATCCTGCACGACGGCCCCCCCTACGCCAACGGCCATATCCATATGGGGCATGCCCTCAACAAAGTCCTCAAGGACATCATTATCAAGAGCAAACGGATGCAAGGTTTTTATACGCCTTACGTTCCCGGCTGGGACTGTCACGGTCTGCCGATCGAGCTGATGGTTGACAAAAAACTGGGCAAGAAGAAACGGGAGATGAGCAAAGCCGATTTTCGCCGCGAGTGTCGCGCCTACGCCAGCTCCTGGGTTGAGATTCAGGCGGAAGAATTTCAGCGGCTGGGCATTTTCGGCAACTGGAAAGATCCCTACCTGACCATGACCACCGGCTACGAAGCTGCGACCGCTCGCGAACTGGCCAAACTGGCCGAGCGGGGTTCATTGTTCAAAGGGAAGAAGCCGATCCACTGGTGCTCCTCCTGTGTCACCGCGCTGGCAGAGGCGGAAGTCGAGTACGCCGATCACAGCTCGCCGTCAATCTACGTCAAGTTCCCCTACCGTGATGAGCTGCCGATCCAACTGGGTGAACTGACCGGCAAACCGCTCTCGTTCGTCATCTGGACCACCACCCCCTGGACGATACCGGCCAACCTGGGGATCTGTCTCAATCCGGACCTGCCCTATGTGGCGGTCGATACCGGCGAAGAGCTGCTGGTTCTGGCTGAAGGGCTGCACGAGCAGGTGATGAAAGCCCTCGGCATCCAGGACTACCGGGTTGCGGCAACCTTTTCCGCCGACCTGTTCGAAAAAAAGCAATGTCGTCACCCCTTCTACGATCGTGCCTCCCTGCTGATGCTCGGCGATCACGTCACTCTGGAAGCGGGAACCGGGTGTGTTCACACGGCGCCCGGCCACGGTCAGGACGACTACCTGGTCGGCCTGCAGTACGGCCTGGAGATCTTCAATCCGGTCGATGATTACGGTCGCTATCGTCAGGATCTGGAACTGTTCGGCGGCATGAAACTGAAAGATGCCAATCCGGCAGTCAACGACAAACTCCGTGAAGTCGGTGCCCTGCTCTTCGCCGGTGAGGTCAGTCACAGCTACCCCCACTGCTGGCGCTGCAAAAAACCGATCATCTTCCGCGCGACCGAGCAGTGGTTCATCTCCATGGAACATGCCGAGCTGCGCTACAAGACTCTGGCCGAGATCGAACAGGTCGAGTGGATTCCCAGCTGGGGGCGGGACCGCATCTACAACATGATTGAAGGTCGCCCCGACTGGTGCATCAGCCGCCAGCGCAGCTGGGGTGTTCCGATCACCATCGTCTATTGCGAGAAATGCGGTGAAGCACTGAACGACGGCAAGATCATGCACCATATCGCCGACCAGTTCGAAGCGACCGGCAGCGATGTCTGGTTTGAAAAAGAAGCTTCTGAGCTGCTGCCGGAAGGGACCGTCTGCCCGGCCTGCAATCATGACCAGTTTACCAAGGAAAGCGATATCCTCGATGTCTGGTTCGATTCCGGCGTCTCCCATGCCGCCGTCTGCGAACAGCGCGACGAGCTGGTCAGTCCGGCAGATCTCTACCTGGAAGGGTCCGACCAGCACCGCGGCTGGTTCCACTCCAGCCTGCTCGAATCGGTCGGCACCCGGGATCGCGCGCCCTACAAGGCCGTCCTCACCCACGGCTTTGTCCTCGACAAGGACGGCCGGCCGATGTCCAAATCGCTCGGCAACGTCATCGCCCCGGAAGAGATCATCAACAAATTCGGCGTGGAAATCCTGCGCCTGTGGGTTGCCGCCACCGATTACCGTGACGATATTCGCCTCGGCCAGGAGACCCTGCAACGACTCTCCGACGCTTACCGGCGCATCCGCAATACGGCCCGCTATATCCTCGGTAACCTGGCCGGATTTGATCCGGCAACCGACCAGGTGACAGACGCGGAACTGCTCGAACTGGACCGCTGGGCCCTGTCCCGGCTGAACGGCCTCGTCAAGCGGGTGGAACAGGCCTATGAACGCTACGAATTCCACACCATCTACCATGCGATTCACAATTTCTGCGCTGTCGACCTGAGCGCCTTCTACCTTGATATCCTCAAGGATCGTATCTACACCAGCCCGCAGCAGAGTATCGCCTACCGCAGCGCCCGGACCACGATCTACCGGATTCTCGATGCCCTGACCCGGCTGCTGGCGCCGGTGCTCTCTTTCACTGCCGATGAAATCTGGCGCGACCTCCCCGGCGACCGGGAAGAGAGCGTCCACCTGGCGACCTTCCCCAGAATTGCCGAAACCAGCCTGGACCTGGAACTTGAAGCCCGTTACGACCGGCTGCAGAAAATTCGTTCAGAGGTCTCGAAAATCCTCGAGCACGCCCGGGCCGAAAAACGGATCGGACAGTCCCTTGAAGCCAAGATATTGCTCAAGGCACCGCAGGAGTACAGGGATCTTCTGGTTGATTATCGGGAGCAGCTTCCCGGCTACTTTATCGTCTCTCAGGTAGAGCTGGTCGATGAATTGGAAGGCGGAACCGTTGCCGAAGGGATCGCCGGACTGGTACTGCGGGTCGACGCAGCGGACGGAGAAAAATGCGAGCGCTGCTGGAATTTTGCCTCCAGCGTTGGGGACACCGCGGAGCACCCTTCCGTCTGCGAGCGCTGCGCCTCCGCTCTTAGCGAAATAGGCTAGTCGATGGGAAAACTCCGTCTTGTCTCTCTGACTGTTGTCATCGGAGTTGTGCTGGACCAGCTGAGCAAACTCTACATCGACAGCCATTTCAAGCTGTACGAAGCGGTAACGGTCCTGGAAAATTTCTTCCATATCACCTATATCCGCAATCGCGGAGCGGCGTTCGGCATCCTCTCGGACAGCCCTCTGCGATTGCCATTTTTTATTTTCGTCACCCTGATCGCCATTGTCGGTATCCTCTGGTACCTGCGGCAGATGCAGGCCGGACAGAAGCTGTCTCAGCTGGCGCTGGGCCTGATCCTCTCCGGCGCCATCGGCAACCTGATCGACCGGGTCCGCTTCGGCGAAGTCGTCGACTTCATTGATGTCCACTGGTACAGTCACCACTGGCCGGCATTCAATGTCGCCGACAGCGCCATCTGTATCGGCGTCGGCCTGCTGCTGTTCGACAGCTGGCGGACAGAACGCCTTATCCGCCAAACCCGGGAGGAAACCTCCGACAGCCAGGGATAACCGGACCGGTGTTCCGGCATCTCGAATTTCGCCATGTAAGAGCATCTTTCACCCGTCCACTCCCGATGCATTGTGCTCCATCCCACAAAACAACTTTACGAACCCTCGGCTTCGATGCAATAATGCCACGTTTTAAGGTAGTTGGCTCTTTTCCCCGCGGAACAGTGCTATTCATCTAACATGATTTTCTCCCGCAGCCTCACCCCACTGCCGCCGGGAGAATGAGACAGCGACCATCGCATTACCATGGACCCGCTGGAGGATTCCGGTGCATAAACTCCTGAGCATTTCCTTCCTCTGCCTGTTGTTGTTGGCTGGGGCCGTCGGTTCGGTGCAGGCCAAACTCTTCCTTTCCCTGTATGCGACCGGCGGAGAACACAACTTCGCCAATGAGCAGGACTTGAATGCCGACCCGCTCGCCGGATTCAAACTCAGCCTTGATTTTGAAAATCCGAAAACCGCACTCGATTTCAGCCTGGAAGGAACCTTCAATCAGTTTACCACCGTGAACCAGATAGACGATTCGACCGCCGATGCGACCGTGACCAGACTTGATGTCATCTATCCCCTGCTGAAGAAAACCAAGTGGCGCCCTTTCCTGACCGTCGGCATCGGCCGCCTGTTTTTTGACGGGGACGAGAACAGACCCCAGGATGAAGATATTGTCGCCTACGGCGGTGGCCTGAAATACCTGCTGACCGAATATCTGACCCTCAGAGCCGATGCCCGCCACGAGCTCTACTTCAACCGCGACGACGGCAACATCGACAACTACGAATATACCGCCAGTATTGGCTATACCTTCGGCAAACGGAAACCAAAACCCAAACCGAAAGCGACACCCAAGCAGGAAGCCCCCACAGAGCCACCTCCGGAACCGAAGATTTCGGATGATGATGACGAAGACGGGGTCAAGAACCCGGTCGATCGCTGCCCCGGCACCCCGGCCGGTATCAAGGTTGACGCGACAGGCTGCGCCGAACTGACAGAAGGCCAGCTTCCGGTCATTGTGGAAGAGGTGATCGAGGAGCCTGAGCCCATTGTGGAACCGGTTCCCGCCCCGGAACCAACTCCCGTGGTGGAAGAAGTGGCACCCCCGGCCGAACCCGAGCCGGCCATTGAACCTGAGCAACCCTCCGTGCTGGACCTGTTCGGCGAAGGGATAACGCCGGCCGAGCAACCGGCAAAGCAGCTTAAAATGCCTGAACCATCTGTTCCGGCTCCGGTCGTGGTTGCCCAGCCGATGGTGATTGCCATCACGGAAGAACTCCCGGAGTCCATTGTTCTTCCTGAAACAATGACACAGGCGCGAGAGCCGGTCGTTATCGCGGAATGCAGTGGACAGCAGCCGTTGAATATTTCGCCCCCGGGAGACAAGCAGCAGCGGGAGGAACCTCTCGCCGCTGACAGCGTCGATCAGAAAAAAGCTCACGCTCCGGCTGCTTCTTTTGCCTTCGGCACCGCAATTCTTTCACCAGAAGCAAAAGAAGTCCTTCGCAAGCTGTTCCGGCAGATTCAGGACCGTGGTCTACAGTTCTCCCTCAGGGTCGAGGGACATACCGACAGCATCGGCAGTGAAACCTACAACGACTGGCTTTCGTTACGCCGTGCCGAGTCCGTGGCGAGCTTCCTGAAAGAAGAAAAGAAGATCGAAGCTGACCAGCTTTCTGTGGTCGGCTGCGGTGAGCGAGTGCCGCTGGCAACCAACGAAACCGAAGAAGGGCGCAGATTGAATCGGCGCTTTGAACTGATCTTCATGCCGCGACAGAACACCCCTTAAGTATGGCAAAAGAACTTGCCTTTTCGATACAGGAATGATAGAAGTATCCGCCGTACTTAGGGAAACATGATCGGGATGTAGCGCAGTCTGGTAGCGCACCTGCTTCGGGAGCAGGGGGTCGCTGGTTCGAATCCAGTCATCCCGACCATTCCCTAGATGAGATATATAATAGGAAGGCCCCACTCAGTGACTTTGAGGNGACTTTGAGGTGGGGCCTTCCTGTTTCTGCTCTCCGGTTCATGTCCGGGGCGTACGATCTTCAAATTGGCATTTTCGGGAGACGTTCTTTGTTGTGTTTTCTGGCTCCGGTCCGGGGAAATGACTCCGGGGCTATTCTGGAGCGTTGGCAAAAAAGGAGCCCCCCGAGGAACGCTTGAGAGATATTCCCTCCATAACTTTACATACAAACATTGTTTGTTAGTCTTTTGATGTAAATACTTGTAAATGCCAAACCTGTCGAAAGGCAGGGACGGAAAGCCACGGATCTTTCTTGGCTGAATCTTCCTCAAGATAGCCGGGCTGCCTCTTCATATGCGGGCACGCCCGGTTTTGCCTTCTCTGCCCCGCCCCAAAGATTGTTCATGATTTTGCAGGATATCAATCTGTCGGGAACGATCGAAATCCTGTTATATCCCAGGGAATAACTCTTGTTGCTCTACGAATGAGGAGGTCTGCCATGGCTATGAAGAAGTTAGTTTGGATGTTCTTGCTCACCCTTTTTCTAGTATTTCCGCTTGGAGCACATGCGGACTTTTCCAATGAGGTAAAAGTACTCGCCTCAGATGGGGCGGCAAGTGACTCTTTTGGGCTGCCCGTTGATGTGAGTGGCGACATCGCAATAGCCGGCGCAAACGGCAAAGATGACAACGGGCTCAACTCTGGTGCTGCGTATATATTGGAGCGCGATTCTGTCACTGGAGATTGGTCGGAAAAGGTAAAACTCTTAGCCTCAGACGGAGCCCAAGGTGATTCATTCGGATCCTTTGTCTCGATAAGTGGCGACACTGCATTGGTCGGTGCTGGCCTTACCGATGATAATGGTACCGACTCAGGCTCAGCCTATGTGTTTGTCAGGAACCCCGGTGACGGGACCTGGTCCGAGCAGGCAAAGCTCTTGCCGACAGATGGCAAAGCTGGAGACAAAATTGGATTAGCTGTTTCCTTAAGTGGTGACCTTGCCGCTGTTGGAGGACGTCTCGCAGACAGCAGTAACGGTGCTGTTTATATTTTTGTGCGCGATGCGTCTACTGGGTCATGGACACAGGAAGCAAAGTTCTGGGAATCGAATAGTGCTTTCCTCCAACAATTCGGCGACGCTGTCGCGGTACAAGGCGATACCCTGGTAGTTGGGTCATCAGGCGATGCAGATAAGGGTCAATACGCTGGCGCAGCTTATGTTTACGTTGAGAATTCAGTGACAGGCAACTGGGAACTACAGCAGAAGTTACTTGCCAGCGACGGTGCCGCTTCCGACCGGTTCGGGTCATCAGTGTCCATCAGTGGAGATTTTATTGCTATCGGTGCCGATGAAGATGACGGAAGTGCAACAAATACCGGAGCGGTCTACCTTTATGAATGGAATTCGGGGACCGCAAACTGGGACCAGAAACAAAAGCTGGTCGCACCCGATGCGGCGGGCTCTGATTTTTTTGGATTTTCCGTCTCTCTGGAGGGAAACAATCTTGTTGTTGGCAGTCATTATGACGATGATGATTACACCGGGTCGGGCTCAGTCTATGTGTTCGAAAGAAATTCCAGCACTGGGGTCTGGGAACAAATTCAAAAATTACTGGCGAGTGATAGGTCAACAAATGCCCGTTTCGGCCAATCTGTCTCTCTGAGCGGAGATAACTTAGTGGTTGGGGCGATGACTGATGAACTCGGGATAAATGCCAACAACGGCTCCGTATACGCATATTCATCCGCTAGCGCCTGTGCCGGGCTAGTGGAAAACTGTGATTTCGAAATAGAAGTGCCCAGCAATGGCACTGGTGGGGGGTGGACATCCTACGATATTGGGCCCTATGATTCAGATGGATGGGTGTCTACTAATTGTAAGGAGGGTAGCTGTTTTGATCTCAATGGTTTCTCAAATCAAATGCCAACGATCGAACAGACGGTTCCAGGCCTAACGGTCGGCGCGACATATGAATTGACGGGAGATTACGCGATTTATGCTTTCAATTGGTCGTGTAGCTACGGGCAACTGGCTATCGATATAAACGGCGAGAACCTTGTGAAGCTGGACCCTCCTGGCTGCACAAACACTCAAATCACGTGGGGCTCTTTCTCAACAAACTTTGTCGCACCCACCAGCGACGTGACCATAGCCTTTAGAGCGCAGATTGATGGCGATAGAGACTACGC
>PKUD01000126.1 GCA_002869695.1 Desulfuromonas sp.
CCCATCACCACAGATACCGTAGAAGGCTTCGACCTGTTTCCCCAACGGCCCACGGACCCACGCCTTACGGATTTCACCTGAGGTTGCCGAAACCAGGGCATCAACAGTCCCCTCACCGCCATCCGCGACAGGCAGTTTGATAAATTCGGCCCCGGGGAAGACTTCCCTGAATCCTGTCTCGATCTGTTGAGCCACATCCATGGAGGAAAGACTCTCCTTGAATGAATCGGGGGCAATGATGACTTTCATCCCATCAGTCCTTGGTGACCGGGGTCAGCAGTTGGCCGCGAGCAAAGCAGCTGCGCAGGTTGTTCATAAATAGCGGTTCCATATCCGTAAACTTTTCCCTGGTGGTGCTGGCGATATACGGCAGCAGTCGAACATTCTCGAGCTTTAACAGTCCGCGGGTCCTTTGGGCTTTCTCGCAAACACATACTGTCCCCCTCCGGATATTTTTCCGTTGATCAGCACACTGATCAGGGCATCTTCATCAACCACGGAACCGCGGGCCACATAGAACAGAATCCTCACGGTCCAAGAGCTCTCAGCGCGACTGCAGAGACAAGGTATCACACGATTCGCTTAAAACGACCTGTGATTTCTTTTATTCATCCGATTTCCTGAAAGGAGCTCAATATCTTAAATAAGCTCGATTCATCAATAATGGTCGGAAATGTAACAACAGCCCGTCAGTTTTCCAGCTTATCGGACGGCGGACCTAGAAAATCTTAAAAGGTACACTCAATCCGCACCCTGAAAACAAGAAAGGCTGTAACCATTTGAGGTTACAGCCTTTATTTGTTGTGTGGTGCCGAAGGGGAGACTCGAACTCCCACGCACCTACGTGCACTAGACCCTGAACCTAGCGTGTCTACCAATTCCACCACTTCGGCGTGAAGCGAGGGTTTTTATAACAAAAGGGGTTCGCGATTGCAACAAAAATATCGTGCCTCTCTACGCATTTTCTTTCAACCGCCGGGGCGGTACAACCAAGGTCCTGTAGGCTTTTACTGTCACCAGGCCAGATCTTGTTCCCTTCGGTTTATGCACCGCCTTCCCCTCAGCAAACATGACTTCGACCTTGTGATCATGGCGACCCCGTGAATATCCAGCTGCCAGCGATGCCGCATAAAGGAGATCTTCTTCATCCAGTTCTCCCTTACGCTCTCCCCTTTTCAGGACCAGATGACAGCCGGGCTGCATATACGCATGAAACCAGAGGTCGTCTTTTCCGGTCTGGCGGGTACTGATTTCGTCGTTGCTGCGATTGTTTCTCCCCCAGAGAATCGTCAACCCGGAAGGGCTGACAGCTCGCAAAAAACGAGTTTCTCTTGAGCCCGATTGACGGTGTACGCGATCAGTACGTAACGGTTGGATGATCCCGGCATCGAGCAGCTCCCGGCGGACGTCCTCCAGCTCTTCGGGGGACTCCGCCTCGTCGAGAGCCAACGCCAGACCCTCAAACCAGTAGAGCTCCGCATCGGTCTCCTGCAACCTGCGCGAAACATGACCAAGCCCGCGCTTCTCTTTCTTGTAGCGTTTAAAAAACGCTTCAGCGTTCTCCTGCGGAGTGAGTTTCGGATCGAGGCTGATGGTCACCTGCTGCGGTGGCTGTTGCTGATAATCAGTGACCTCAACCTCCTCCATGCCGCGCTTGACCAGATGCAGGTTGGACAACAGCAGATCCCCCCACTTGCGCCGCTGGTCAAAATCTTCTGTCTGCTGCTCTTCCCCAGCAATATTCTCTCGCCGCTTGCGCAGCTTTTTAAGCTGACGTCGAACCAGCTCAACGAGCTCGCGCCCGTCACCGATCTGACCGGACTGAAACTGCAGCGGATAGTAATATGCGTCGAGTGCCGCAGACGCAGTCGAGAAGAATTGCACGTCAGCACTTTCATCCTTGCCAACAGGGAAAAGCAGCAACTCTGCTCCCTGTTCTTTCTCTATGACCCGGGGCTGATAATCATGATTCAGCAAGCGCTCTCGGAACTGTCCCAGAACAGTTTGACAATCCATACCCGCTGCAACCTGCGCAGCGAGCCGGTGTGCCTCTGAGCGCGACATAGGGACCAGGTTATTCAACAGCCAGCGACCAAATACCGCTGGCGGGCGGGAGTCCTCGGGAATTGTCGGCAACTGCCGGCGTAAATCGGTGCGCTCTCGGTGTTGTGGTAGACGGTATTCCACTCCGGGCTGGAGCGTACGCTCCCCACCGCTACCAGAGGTTCGTTTCAGTGCATCTACGATCCGCCGATGGCTATCCACCAGCACCAGGTTCCCGTGGCGACCAATCAGCTCTGCAATCAGCAGATACTCCCCATCCTTGCCGCGAAAGCTGAATTCAACGATCCGCTCACCGGGGACCTGGCGCACACCAGTCAGAGCCGCGAGCCTGGCACGAAGCAGCTGACAGAAACGTGGCGGTGTAAACGGGTTGGGATAGTCGCGCTCCGTCAGATGCAGACGACAGTAACGACTGTCAGTTGTGATCAAAAGGCGCAAGGTTTCGCGTCCGTTCCAGAGACGCAGAATCAGCGTATCAGCGGTCGGCTGATGAATTTTATTGATGCGGGTGTCGGTTACCGTACCGTCCAGTTCCCGGACAACGGCTTCCAGCCAGAAAATATCCATCAAAACCCCTTGGAACGTTAAACACCTCTACAGCCTGGACATATTGGCGGTGGACGACATATATAAACGTTTGCTTATGCTGCTGCATTGTAGCGGGTTCTCTGTTGCTGACAACAGGAATTCACAGGTTCTGCTTTTTTAGTGCAATGCATTTTGCTATGATCAGCAACTTTAAAAATTCAGGGCAATCTCATTATACAAGTGGAGGATGAACATGAAAGACCAGTGGAGAATTGAAACTCAGGCGGTGCAGGGCAACTATGAGCCAAAGCCGACCGAGCCGCGCACCCCGGCTATCCATCAGAGCACGACCTTCAAATATGACAGTGCTGAGCATATGGCCAAGCTGTTTGATCTGGAGAGTCTTGATCCGATGTACACCCGCATCAGCAACCCGACGACAGGAGCCTTTGAAGAGAAGATTGCCATGATGGAGGGCGGCGTTGCGGCGCTGGCGACCTCATCCGGTCAGGCCGCTACAGCATTTGCCATCCTCAACATCTGTCAGGCGGGACAGCATGTGATCTCGGCCAGCACACTTTACGGCGGCACCTACTCCCTGTTCGCCAACACTCTGCCGAAACTCGGCGTCAACGTCAGCTTTGTCAACCCTGAGTCTTCGCTGGAAGAACTCAGAAAAGCCTTTCGTCCCGAAACCCGCTGCGTGTTTGCCGAAACCATCGGCAATCCCGGGCTGAACGTTCTTGACTTCGAAAAATTCGACGCTCTCTCCAAAGAGATGGGCGTTCCACTGATCATCGACAATACCTTTGCCACACCATACCTCTGCCGACCTCTGGACCTTGGCGCCAACGTGGTCATTCACTCTGCCACCAAGTACATTGACGGTCACGGCACTGCCGTCGGTGGAGTTATCGTTGATGGGGGCAACTTCGATTGGACCAATGGCAAGTACCCGGAGCTGACCGAGCCCGACGCCTCATACCACGGGTTGCGTTACACGGAAAAATTCGCCAACCTTGCCTATATTGTAAAGGCCAGGGTCCAGTATATGCGTGATCTCGGCGCGACCCCTGCACCGCAGAATTCATTTCTGTTCAACCACGGCCTGACCACCCTGCCGCTGCGGATGGACCGTCACAGCAGCAATGCCCTGGCAGTCGCAGAATACCTGGAACAGCACCCGGCCGTATCCTGGGTGAATTATCCGGGCCTCAAAAGCCATCCGAGCTACGCGCTGGCACAGAAATATCTTCCCAAAGGGGCCAGCGGGGTTCTCACTTTCGGCATCAAAGGAGGGCGCGATGCCGGGATCAAGTTTATGGAAAACTGTCAGCTGATCGCCCTGGTCGTTCATGTCGGTGATGCACGCTCCTGCGTTCTGCATCCGGCCAGCACTACGCACCGCCAGCTGACAGAAGAACAACAGATCGCTTCTGGTGTTTCCCCCGACCTGATCCGACTCTCCATCGGCATTGAACACAGTGCCGACCTGATTGCCGACATAGAACACGCATTGCAGGCCAGCCAGAACTGACCCTGTCACACAGAAGCAAGACAACGGGGCAGTCCTTCATGGTCTGCCCCGTTTTTTCTCTGACTGCAGAGAACCTGCGGTTCAATAAATCTCACCTTCAGCTGTACTATCTCCTCTTCGCGCTATACTTCTAAATAATCAGCAGTTTGAAAATTACCTTGCCATCTACAACCCTGATTGATATAGGTAGCAAAAATCAATTCTTGACCTCGCAGCTATTGTTTATCATATCGAGTGCCTTCACAGATAAGGAGCATTTCAATGAGCGAAGAGAGAACGTACAAAGACGGAACGCTGGCACTGCACGCCGGGCAGATACCGGACCCGACCACCAATGCGCGTGCAGTCCCGATTTACCAGACCTCGTCTTACACTTTCGATTCCGCCGAACATGCGGCAAACCTGTTCGGGCTGAAAGAGATGGGGAATATTTACACCCGGCTGATGAACCCTACTACCGATGTTCTGGAGAAACGGCTGGCCGAACTTGACGGCGGAGTCGGTGCCCTCGCCCTGGCATCCGGATCCGCTGCCATCACCCTGGCGATACTCAATTTGGCCCGCTGCGGCGACAACATCATTTCCAGCAACTCCCTCTACGGCGGCACCTACAACCTGTTTCACCACACCTTCGCCCGGATGGGGATCGGTGTTAAATTTGTTGACACCTCCGACCCAGCAAACGTCGAGGCCGCCATCGACGGAGACACCAAGGCCGTCTTTATTGAATCGATCGGCAATCCTAAAAACAACGTCGATGACTTTTCCGCCATCGCTGACGTTGCACACAGCAACGGGCTGCCGTTGATCGTCGACAATACCGTCACGACACCAGTGTTGTTCAAGCCGATTGAGCACGGTGCCGATATCGTCTGTTACTCACTGACCAAATTTATTGGCGGACACGGAACCAGTATTGGCGGGGCGGTCGTTGACAGCGGACGCTTCGACTGGTCAAGCGGGCGCTTTCCCGAATACACCAACCCTGACCCCAGCTATCACGGCCTGGTCTACCATGAAGCGCTGGGTGAACTGGCGTACATACTAAAGATGCGCATCACTCTGCTACGTGACATGGGCCCTGCCCTCTCGCCGTTCAATGCCTTTCAGTTTTTACAGGGATTGGAAACTCTGCATGTGAGGATGCCCCGTCACTGTGAAAACGCCCTCAAGGTCGCCAGTTTTCTCGATCATCATCCGCTGGTAAACTGGGTTAACTATCCCGGGTTGGACAGTCATCCGGACCATGCAAACGCGCTTAAATATCTTCCTAAAGGTGCAGGTGCAATTCTCGGATTCGGCATCAAAGGCGGGCTGTCAGCGGGCACTAAATTTATCGACAACGTCAAACTGGCAAGCCACCTGGCCAACATTGGTGATGCCAAAACCCTGGTGATCCACCCGGCATCCACCACGCATCAGCAGCTATCACCAGAAGAACAGCAGGCCGCAGGCGTGACACCAGATTATATTCGGGTGTCAGTCGGTATTGAGGACGTTGATGA
>PKUD01000213.1 GCA_002869695.1 Desulfuromonas sp.
AGTTCTTCGGTGCTTTTCCCACAATGCCTTAGATTTCAAGTCACATAGGACTCATAAATAAAGAGCCGCTCTTTTCAGAGCGGCTCTTTTTAGTTGTATAAGGAAAACATCTTTATCAACGCATCAGCAACAGGCTGAGCGCCATCACCAGCATCCCCGCCAGTAAGCCGAGCAGACTGTCATGCCCCTTGCCGTAAGCCCGGCTGGTCGGCAGCAGCTCATCCAGGCTGATATAAACCATGATCCCGGCCACGCCGCCGAACATAATTCCCATCACCTGCGGCGGGACCACATTTGTCTCGCCACCGACAAACAGGCGGATCCCCAGATAGGCGATAATCGCGCCAACCGGTTCGGCAAGGCCACTCAGGCAGGAATAGAAATAGGCCTTCATCCGGCTGCCGGTAGCATAATAGATCGGCACCGAAACACTGATTCCCTCGGGGATATTGTGCAGCGCGATGGCAACGGCAATCGGAATCCCGAGGCTGGGGTCCTGCAGCGCAGCCAGAAAGGTTGCCAGGCCCTCGGGAAAGTTATGGATTCCGATGGCCAGCGCAGTAAACAGACCCATCCGCAGCAGCTTGCGGTCATGTGCGCCATGATCATGCAGATGGGGATTTTCTGCGGCAATCGCATCAAAGTCCGGGACCGGTGCGTTTTCATCATAAAGTGGCGCTCGTTCGGCCTCGGCATGAACCTCGTGGGGATTTTCAGCGGAAGGGATGAGATTGTCGATCAACCCGACAAATAGAATTCCGGCAAAAAAGGAGCCAACATTGACCCAGTGCCCCAGCGGGTCACCGTAGGCTTCCTCCAGCGCAGTCGCCCCCTTGGCTAAGATTTCCACAAAAGAGACATAGAGCATGACCCCGGCGGAAAATCCGGTCGAGATCGACAGAAACCGGTAGTTGGTCCGTTTGGCAAAAAAGGCGATGGTACTCCCCACCCCTGTCGCCAGACCGGCAAAGACGGTTAATCCCAACGCAAACCAGACACCACTCATAGCCGCAGCTGTCTCACTTCCGGGTTACTCCTTCTGTTTCCGCGGCCGCCCCACCGGGTTCGCCTTGATGCGCATCTGAAGCCGCTGTTCGAGCAGGCTGATAAACGTCTCGCTGCCGAAAGGCCGGCCGTTGCTGGTCGCTTTGCGGATAGCGTTCTCAATATAGCTGTTGCTCTCTTTGGCAAAAGCCTTGAATCCTTCCATATCCTCCGGTTTCAGCCATTCCCTGCTGCCAAGCTGACCTTCATCGTCCTGCAGGAAAAGCGCTGCGGCATTCGACCAAGGGTATTCTTCCGCTTTTTTAACCTGTCCAGCCTTGACCGGGTTGTTGATAATATAGCGCACAACTGCCCACAGGTAATGGTGATCTTCGACCACACAGGAGAAGAAACGGTTCTGCCAGACCCGTCCGCTGCAGCCATACTTGCGGTTGAAGTACTGGGTATAGACCTGGTTGGTCAGCCCTATCCCCCGGGAAAGAGCTGTGTCGTTAGCGGGCACGGCGAGCAGATGGAGGTGTTCATCCATCAGGCAGTAAGCCCAGACCTGCAGATCATGCTTGGCTGCGTAATCTCCGAGGAGTTCAAGATATTTACGCCGATCGTCATCGTCGAGGAAAACCGGTGTCCGGTTGTTTCCGCGCTGGGTCACGTGATGGGGGTAGCCTACCGCTACGATTCGGGAAATTCTCGGCATAGATGCAATTTATGCGACCCCCACCGATCTTTCAAGCATAATAAACCGCGCAACCAACAGAAACGGCCGGCTTGTCATGAACAGGCCGGCCGATGCTGTAACGGAGAGGATCAGGAAAAGAGATCAGGCTTTGCTGATGGTAACCTTAGAACGGTTCCTCCCGTCCTGAAGCAACTGCTGAATCCCCTGTTCGGTAAAATGGTAGGGAGCAAACAGCAGGCCCACCGGTACGGACTCGCTCAGGCTGACCTTGCCGAACGCAACACCGGTGCTGGAGCTGAGCTTGACCGCCTCACAGTCCTTGACTCCGGCTGTCGAAGCATCTTCCGGATTGATCTCAATCTTTCCTTCGGGGACCAGCTCAAGCTGGGAGTCCGACCAGGTCGAGGTTGTCCCGAAGTGGAAAATCGATTTACCGCTGAGCAATTGCAAACCTTCAACAGGCTCAGAGCCGCTGACGGCGCGATAAGTAAAGCTCTTGTCAGCTGGGCTGAACGGCTGTTTGAGGCAGGGGCGAGTGCGGTCGTTGCCGACGAAACAGATATCGCCGTAAAGACCGGAAAGTCCGCTGACTTCACTCAGGATATCGGACCGGCTGATGGTGAGCGGAGTCTTGGTCAGGCGGGCATAGAGGTCAGCAAAAATCTCCCAGTCCTCGCGGGCATCGCCCACCGGCCGAATCCCACGTTCCAGCGGCCGGACGCGATGGTCCAGCGAGGTCACGCTGCCGCTCTTTTCCGCGAATGTCGTCCCGGGCAGAACCACCGTGGCCAGTTCAGTCAGTTCGTTCGGCAGGATATCCTGTACCACCAAGCAGTCGACCTTCTCCAACGCCTTGCGCCAGCGGGAGGCATTGGGAAAGCTGAGCGGGTTGGTCGCCGCCAGGTAGAGGAAACGCACCTGACCGTTTTCCATTCCCTGCAGGATTCCGTCAGCATCCAGGCCGCCTTTCGGCAACTCGGCGTTCCAGGCTTTTCCGAACGCGCTGCTATGTTCTGCATACGGCAGGAAGCCGGGCAACGCCTCAGGATAGACACCCATATCGAGCAGGCCCTGCATATTCCCTTTTTCATCGAGTGGGAACAGGCCGCCAGCTTCTCCACGCAAAGTCCCGGTGAGGATCGCCAGGTTGGCAATCGCAGCCGCCTTCTCTTCACCTCGCTCGCTCTTGCTGATATCCGCGCCGAAAATCAATGCCACCGTGCTGGCCGTCCCGAGCATTTGCGCGGCTTCCTCCAACTGAGCCAGCTCAATACCGGTAGCGGCAACTGCCTGCGCCAGGTCAACGCCGGCCAGATGACTCTTCAACTCATCAAGGTTGCCGACTGCCCGGTTGAGATAATCCTCATCGACCAGCCCTTTGTCGACCAGCAGACGGCCGAGAACATTGGCGAGTTCGATCTCGCTGCCGGGACGGTAATTGAGGAAGCTGTTGGCAAAGCGCTGCAGCTTGACCTTGCGCATATTGGCAACGATCAGTTTGCCGCTCTTCTGACGGGTGGCTTCCTGGATTTTCCAGTCTATTGCCGGAGCTTCCGCGGTCGGATCGGCCCCGAACACCAGCACCGCTTCGGCGCTGCCGATACTGCTGATCAGGTTGCTGGCCCCGTGCAGACCCAATACGCTGTCCAGGCCTTTAAGAGCTCGCAGCGCACCGTAGCGCGCTTCGGAGTCGATATTGTTACTGCCGATGGCGGCCCGGAACAGCTTCTGAAACAGGTAGTTTTCTTCGTTGGTCAGGCGGGGCGAGGAAAGACCGGCCACCGCTCCGGCACCGTGCTTGCCGATCACCTGCTCGATGGCATCGGTGACATGGCCAAGGGCAACCCCCCAGGACGCCGGCTGTTGATCGACCAGCGGCGCCTGCAGACGCTGAGGGCTGTTGATATAACCGTAACCAAAGAATCCTGCGGTGCAGAGATTGCCGTTGTTGGTCGTCCCTTCGTCGTCGGAAGTGACGCGGAAAATCTCGCCACCCTGAACATTGAGATCAATCTGGCAATGGCTGCCGCAATGGGTACAGACCGTCGGCACCTTGCGCAGCGCCCAGGGGCGCGCCTTGAATTTGAAAGGCTTGGAGATCATCGTCCCGGTCGGGCAGACGGAGACGCAGTTGCCACAGAATTCACAGCTTTCCAGGTCCTTGTCGATAAAAGCCCGATCGCCTTTTTCATTGACGAACAGTGAACTTGCGCCCACCACTTCGTGGCAGACCTTTACGCACTTTTCACACATCACGCAACGGTTGGGAACCTGCTGAATCAACTGCCAATGGTCGATCGTCTCGGGATTGACATCTTCCGCCTTGAACTCCTGGCGATTGACCTCGAGTTCATAACAGGTGTTCTGCAGGTCGCATTCTCCACCGGCATCGCATACCGGGCAGTCGAGCGGATGATTGACCAGGATCAGTTCCATGATCTGCTTGCGGATTTTGGTCAGTGCCTCGGACTGGGTGGTCACCTCGATCCCGTCCTTGACCGGGGTGTTGCAGGCGGTCATTGTCCGCTCAATCCCCTTGATTTCCACAGCACAGATCCGACAGGCACCGGTCGGAGAAACCTTCTGCAGCCAACAGAGGGTCGGGATCTTGATACCGACCTCTTGGGCGGCTTCCAGGATTGTCGTTTCGGCAGGCACACTGACCTGTTTGCCGTCAATCGTCAAACTGACCATATCTATTCACCTCAAAAACCGGCAGCAAGACTTCTTTCGAGAGAACCTTACCGCCTTTGCTTGATTAATTATTTTCAAACTGCAATCATCGAGACCCGGTAACAGCGCAGACAACGTTCGGCTTCCTTGATCGCCTCCTGATCGCTGAAGCCGAGTTCGACTTCATTGTAGTTGCCAGCGCTGGCCCGTTCACGACCATGGATTTCGTGCTGATCGAAGCGACCGATCGCATCCAGCCAGGACACCTTCTCGTCCTTGTCATAGACTCCAAGATGACTGAGGATATCCTCGTGGAAGTCATCATCGGTCAGGTAGGCTTCGCCCTCCTCAAAATAGCGCTGGATGACTTTGGCTGCCCGGTGGGCGTTGCCAACACAGGCCACCACCGTCAAGGGTCCAATTTCGGCATCACCGGAGGCGAATACTCCATCCATGTCAGTGAGCAGAATCCGTGTGAGGGGGTTGCCCATCTCGTCATTCAGATCACGCCCCACAAGGTTCTTCTGCGGAACGAACTTGGTCACTACCGTATTCCAGCGGGTAATTTCAATGCCAGTATCTTCGGTGATAAAGCTGAGGTCGGGGTCCTGACCGATGGCCGGAATCAGCGTGTCGCACTCGACGACAAACTCACTTCCTTCGACCGGTTGCGGCCGACGCCGACCGGAATCATCCGGCTCGCCCAGTTCCATGCGGACACATTCAACACCGGTGACCTGCCGGTTGTCGTCGACAATGATCTTCTTCGGCAGGACCAGGAACTCGAACTGCACGCCTTCCTCATCGGCTCCATCAACTTCCCAGACATCGGCCGGCATCTCTTTCCGGGTCCGACGATAGAGCAGAATAGAATCTTTCGCACCTTCGCGCAGGGCCACCCGCACGCAGTCGATAGCGGTGTTACCACCACCGACAACGCAGACTCGTTTACCCATGCCGGTCGGCCTGCCCATATAAGCATCACGCAGAAACTCGATCCCGCCAGCGAGGAATCCGCTGTAGCCCTCTTTCTCACCCTCGACGCCCATCGGCTTGGACTTGTGTGCACCGGGAGCCAGCAGCACCGCATCATGTTTTTGTTTCAGCTCCATCAGCGAGATATCTTCGCCGACCTTGGTGTCGTAGATGATCTCGACGCCCATGGAACAGATGATATCAATATCGCGCTGGAGAATGTGCCGCGGCATCCGGTAGGCCGGGATGCCGACCGCGATCATACCGCCGCCGAAACCTTCCGGCAGTGCCTCATAGATGGTCACCGGGTAGCCTTCCAGGGCAAGGTAGTAGGCGGTTGTCAAACCGGCCGGACCAGCACCGACAATGGCCACGGACTTGCCTTTGCGGGGCTTCGGCTGCATCGGCGGGGTCTGTTGGTGTTGCCACTCGTAGTCGGACGCCGTCCGCTTGAGCACCATGATGTTGATCGATTCGTCAACATTTTTACGGCGACAGGCCGACTCGCATGGGTGCGGGCAGACCCGGCCGCACACGGCTGGCAGCGGCATGCTTTCGCGGATGACCGACAGAGCCTCGTCGTAGCGATAATCTTTGATCGCCTCAATATACGCGGGAATATCGATGTGGGCCGGACACTTGTCCTGGCAGGGCGCTGTCAGCTTGACCTTGTATTCAGCCGGCCTGGGTCGCCTTTCGCCACGGATATAGGCCAGATAGTCTTCGCGGAAATATTTGACCGTGTCCAGAACCGGAACTGCCGAGGTCATGCAGAGGGTGCATTTACAGTTCTGTAGCAGATCGGCCAGAGCCTCGATCTCGGCCAGGTCCTTCTCTTCCCCCTCGCCATTGAGAATCCGCGCCAGCGTATCCTGTAACACCCGGGTCCCCTTCTTGCCGGGCGAACACTTGGCGCAGCAGTAATCTTCCTGAACCCGCTTTGCGTATTCGGCCGCCATGGCAACGACATCGACTTCCGGGTCTGCGACGATAATACCGTCCCACCCCATGAACGCCACCATGGACCGCTCGCCATCAAACGTAACGGGAAGTTTTTTCTGGACAATCTCCGACGTACCGTCGCCCCCCTGGCGGTTGTCGATGATCTCTCTCCCCCAACTGGAAAATACAAGCTGACCCAAATTGACCTCCTATGACCTGCTTCGACCTTCCCCGTGAGGAAGGCCGAAAAATCCTGAATCGGTGATAAGTTCCCGATGTTCTAACTGTTTGCAATAGTTACAAATCGTATACAGTATGCAGTTGATAACATAAACGACAAGCCGAAATCAAGGCTATTTTTCCCGTTTAAACAGCTTTTCACGGGAGCCCAGCGAGCCGAAAAATCGAAGATTATTTCGCAGTTTCCGGGCCCGGGAATGCTGGCGGTGGCGCCTGTATCATCCACGTGCTTCCCCCGACGGAGGGCGTATCCATCCGCCGCCATTGCTGAGACCAGCGCCACTCTCTGACCGTGACCGAGGGGAGCAGGTAATATTCGACCAGCAAAACCGCCCCGGCAACCCCCTCTGCCTGGTTCAGATCGACCTGTTCGAAGCCGACCTCGACCATATGCAGGTCCTTGTTACTGGGGAATTCATCAAGAAACGCATCCCGCTCTGCAGCAACCACAAGTCTGGCGGCTCCATGGAAATCCTGCCAGCGCATCGCTTCGGCAAAGTGGTCACTCAGTTTGATGAAGTCTGATCCCAGCTCGATCGGCCGCGTGCAGGCGGGCATGAGCAACACCAGCAACAGTATGGACAAAGGCAACCGTTTCAACATGGGAATCTCTCCTTTATTAGGCCTCGGACCGGCCCGTCTGTAAATTTTTCCTTGAGGCGTTCCACGATCCATGGTATTCCCGCATGAATTTTTGAAGAATCAAAGGATAGATTGTGAAAAAAATTGAGATCTACACCAAGGATTACTGCACATTCTGTCACAGGGCTAAACACCTGCTGATCGACAAGGGTGTCGCATTCGTCGAATACGAGATCAGTGAGGACTCGGCCAAAGCCGTCCAGATGCAGCAACGGGCTCGACGTCGTACCGTACCGCAGATTTTTATCGATGACCAGCATATCGGCGGTTGTGACGATCTCTATGCTCTCGAAAACAGCGGAAAACTTGACCCCATCCTTCTAGACAGCTGATTTTCTGCCTCCTCGAAAGTCTCTCCTTACTCGCCACCGCCACCTATAGCCCTGTCGTCTGATTGAAAGAAGGGCTCCAGCCGGCTCAACAGCTGCCTAAGGATGGCCGCGGTCAACCCCCAGATCTCATTGTCATCAAGCCGATAAAAATCGACCGGCACTGTTCGCCCCCTGTGCTGCCAGTCCTCCTGATGGTAAATCTGCGGATCGCGTAACCGCTGCAATGGCAGCTCGATCACCTCGGCAATCTCTCCATAATCGATGCGATAGGGATAGGGATGGGTGAAGCTGCCGACGTAGGGCGTGACCAGGTACCCGTGAACTGAAACGATATCATCCAGTTGACCTAGGCAGGTCACATCCGCGGCAACGATCCCCATCTCTTCTTCGGTTTCCCGCAGCGCCGTCTGCCAGAGATCGGCATCTCCCGGCTCCGCACCACCCCCCGGGAAGGAAATTTCACCGGCATGCTTCGGCAGGTGTTCAGTGCGCCTGGTAAAGAGCACCCAGGTTTCATTATGCCGTTGGAAAAGTGGCACCAGAACAGCTGCCGGCCTCAGCTGCTGAGCCTCAAGCGATTGCGCCGGATGCTCCGCCAGATGTTGGGAAATCAGATCGAACGGGGACATCAGTTGCGCCCACGGTTGCCGTTCTGCTTGAGAGAGGCGATGGTCGCCGCGTAATCGTCGGTCCCAAACACCGCACTCCCGGCGACAAAAACATCAGCTCCCGCCGCGGCAATCCGCTCGATGTTGTCCGTCTTGACACCGCCATCAACCTCCAACTCAACGTCAAGTCCGAGCTGATCGATCCGCTGCCGCAGGGCTTCAATTTTCGGCAGGCAGTTCTCGATAAAGGACTGGCCGCCAAAACCGGGGTTGACCGTCATCAGCAGCACCAGATCAAGATCTGGCAGGATCATATCGAGGGCGGTCAGCGAGGTGCCCGGGTTCAGGGAAACCCCGGCCTTCTTGCCGAGCGAGCGGATCAGTTGCACCGTCCGGTGCAGGTGGGTGGAGGCCTCGGCATGGACAACGATAATATCCGCTCCCGCTTCGGCAAAAGCAGGGACATATTGATCCGGGTTCTCGATCATCAGGTGAACGTCGAGTGGCAGTCCGGTCACCGGTCGAACGGCATCGACGACCAACGGTCCGATGGTGATGTTCGGTACGAAATGCCCGTCCATTACATCGACATGAACATAGTCGGCGCCGGCGGATTCGATTGCGCGTACTTCATCCCCTAAACGGGCAAAATCGGCGGACAGGATCGAGGGGGCAATTTTTATCATCTGCTATCTCCAGTGATCGAGGAAAAAAGCTTTCGCCACCGAGGCGCTGAGAAAACAAGAGCTAGAGTCTTCCCGCCCCTGGGAGAGTCGTTATCTTCTTCGCAACCGGGCCGCAAAGAAGGCATCCATCCCATCGTGGCGATGCGGGAACGTATGCAACAAACCGTCCGGGCCGACCAGCTCGCGCCAGTGCTCCGGCAGCGAACGACTCAGGCAGTCAAGTTCATACTCCTTGTGCCGCTCAAGAAATTCTGTAACGACAGTCGACGTCTCGCTGGTCGTAAAGGTGCAGACCGAATAGAGCAGCAGCCCTCCCACCCGGACCAACGGTGCAACCTGGTCAAGAATCGTCGACTGCAGGCTGCTCAGCGCCCTTACATCCGCTGCTGTCCTATTCCAACGACTCTCCGGGTTGCGCCGCAAAACACCGAGGCCGCTGCAGGGTGCATCAACCAGAATCCTGTCAAAGCTCTGTGGTTCGAGGAATTCAGGCGGTTCGGTCAGGTCCCAGGTCCGCGCTTCGACAGCTGTGCACCCCAGCCGTTCAGCACTCCGTCTGATCAGCTCCACCCGTTGCGCATGCTTCTCCAGGGCCAGAATGGGGCTGCGATTTGCGGTCAGCGCGGCCAGATGAGTGGTCTTGCCCCCGGGTGCTGCACAAGCGTCCAGAATGCGCATCTCGGGCTGAGCATCCAGCAGATGCGCGATGAGCATACTCGCTTCATCCTGAACCTGATACCAGCCCTCCTCATCCCCGGGTAAAGACGGCCCGGCACGCTTTTCGACAATCACCCCGTCCGGCGCATAGTGGGTCGGGCGGGCCAGATGACCGGTCGCCGCCAGTTCCGACAGCAAGCTGTCCCGATCGGTTTTCAGCCTGTTGACCCGCACAGTTTGAGGTGCCTGCCCCGCCAGGGCCTCGCCGAAGGCCCTCGATTCAACGTTCGGAAACTGGCGCAACAGCTCCTTGGCCAGCCAGCCCGGCAGACTGCAGACATGTTGCAGGTAGGGTTTGATCTGCTCCGGCGAAGGCCAGGGGATGTCCTGCCGCTTCCTTTCGAGCCCGCGCAAGGTCCCATTCACCAGCCCCGCCACCCGCTCCATGCCAAGTTGCCGGGACAGCCCGACCGACGCGTTGACCGCTGCATGCGCGGGGACCCGGTCAAGTTCAAGCAGCTGATATGCCACCAGGCGCAGCAGGCGCAAAACCCCCGGCTCCAGCCGCTTTAACGGCTGGCGGGAAACCTGCTCCAAGGCAAAATCGAGTCGCCCGCGCAAGCGCAGGGTCCCGTAGACAAGTTCGGTCACCAACGACCGATCCCTCAGGTCGAGGCTGCTACGTCTCAATTCTCCGTCAAGAACCAGATCGGCGAAGCCGCCTTCGTCCACGCGGGTCAGGATTGCAAACGCGAGCCTGCGCGGTTCAATGCCCTGTTGGTTATCCGTCAATTAAAGACGCATCCCTTCCAGCCGCCGAATCCGTTCTTCCATCGGAGGATGGGTCGAGAACAGAGCCCGCATGCCCCCACCCTTGAGCGGGTTGACGATGAACATGTGAGCCGTCGCTTCGTTGACCTGGTTCATCGGGGCTATCCTGTTGGCGCCTTCCAGTTTACGCAGGGCATTCGCCAGTGAATGGGGATTACCGCACAAGCGCGCGCCGGTCTGATCGGCACCGTACTCACGCGAGCGGGAGATCGCCATCTGCACCAGCATGGCAGCAATCGGGGCCAGGATCATCATCACGATCATGGCGACGGGGTTGCTGTCTTCGTCGTCCCGACCACCGAAAATCATTGCCCACTGAGCCATATGTGCCATGTAGCTGATCGCCCCGGCGATGGTCGCTGCAATCGAGCCGATCAGGATATCGCGGTTCTGTACGTGGGCCAGTTCGTGGGCCATCACGCCCATAAGCTCGTCCCGGCTGAGGATGTTCATGATCCCCTGAGTCGCCGCAACAACCGCGTGTTCCGGGTTGCGGCCGGTGGCGAACGCATTCGGAGTCGGTTGCGGCAGGACATAGACCCTGGGCATAGTCAGGTTGTTGCGCCGACAGAGTTCGGCCACCACCTCATAGAGGGGGCCGCTCTCGACCTGCTGCCCACGATACATCTTGACCACGATCTTGTCGGAGAACCAGTAGGAACCGAGGTTCATCACCCCGGCCATGATCAGGGCAAACAGCGCCCCGCTCTGGCCACCGATAGCACCGCCGGCACCAACCAGGACCAGGGTTAATAATGTCATCAACATGACAGTGCGTAACGTATTCATCTGTCTTTCCTTTTAGCTTTGTTTTTTGTTACTGGCCGACCTGCACCATCAGGCCGTCCTGGGGATTACATATTGCGTCAGTGCCTGCTCCACCTCGGGCAGTACGATCCGGGTGTTGAAACAGGGCCCGTTGGGGCGCTTGTTGAGTACGCCGATCACCGGCAACGGGTAGGAGTCGCGAATTCCGGAAGTCAGGTCGCGCTCGCAGGCGACCGCGATAATCAGTCCGGGTCGCTTTTCGACAATGATCTTGCGCGCCAGCGTCCCACCGGTTGCCACGGCCATATCGATCCCGAACTTCTGGGCCAGCTCAAGCAATCCCTTGATATCACACTTCCCGCAACGGACACACTGATCGACGTCACCGGTGATCTTGATCGCACAATCGAACAGCTGGATGCAATGCGGCAGCAGGATCAGGGTTTTCTCCGCGGGAACCCGCAAGCGCTTGGTATGAACCAGCTGATTATTCAGAGCGACAAAGGACTGACGCAGCAGATCCTTGTCGATACCGAACAGGCGCCCCATGCTGATAATGGCGGGAAACAGGTACTTGACCACAATCCGCCGCAGCCCCTGCAACAAAAACAGGTCGCGCCCGGTGAGCAGGGTCAGGATCAGCAGTGACAGCCCACCGATAATGACGAATGCCAAGGTTCCCAGCGCCACCCCGAACACCAGCGGTAATGACGGATGAATCTGAGTGAGACCCACACTCGGCACATACCAGAGCAGAAACGCCAGCAGCAGCACCAGTCCACAGGCCACGCCGAGCAGGAGAATAAACAGCCGCTTGCGCGGCTGATCGATTGAGTCGCCCATTTGCTGTGTCAAAAAACCTACTCCAGTCCGGTACCGACCGGCAATTCACGACCACGCAGAAAATCTGCTGCCGCCAGCATCTTGCGGCCGGGTAACTGCAATCGACCGACCACCAAAGCGCCTGTGCCACAAGCGATCCGTACCCCGTCAGCATCCGCCGACAGCACCGTCCCGGAAGGGCCGTTAAGGGTTTCATCTACGGACGTATCTGCCAGCTTGAGCACCTCTCCAGCCAGATAGGTATAAGCTCCAGGCCATGGGGCCAGGCCCCGCACCAGGTTATGTACTGTTCGCGCCGACTGCTGCCAGTTGATCAATCCGTCCTCTTTTTTCATCATCGGGGCATAACAGGTCAGACTGTCGTCCTGCTTTTCCGGTTGAAGTTCTCCCGCGCAGAGCAGCCTTAAAGTCTCTTCCATTGTTTCGCGCCCGAGCACGGCCATACGGTCGTGTAACTGACCGGCGGTTTCATTTTCACCGATGGCCAGGCTGCGCTTGACCAGCATGTCACCGGTGTCAAGTCCGGCATCCATCACCATGGTGGTGATTCCCGACTCTGTTTCGCCATCGACGATAGCCTTGTTGATCGGCGCCGCACCCCGGTACCTGGGCAGCAGCGAGGCATGCACGTTGATGCAACCGTACCGGGGGATGTCGAGAACCGCCTGGGGCAGGATCTGACCGTAAGCGACCACCACGATCAGGTCCGGCTTAAGCGCCGCCAGTTCTTCCACCGCCTCGGGGTTGCGCAGCCGGGTTGGCTGGAAAACCGGGATGCCATGCTGCACCGCCAACTCCTTGACCGGGGGTGCCGCAAGTTTCTTGCCACGGCCCTTGGGCCGGTCCGGCTGGGTATAGACCCCACAGAGATTGGCCCCTGCGTCGATCAGCCCCTGTAATGTCCCGACGGCAAACTCCGGGGTCCCCATAAAAACGGTACGGATGTCCTGTGGTGTCATGCTTCTTCCAACTCCTGCTGCTGTAGCATCTTCAGGTATTTTTTCCGGAACATTGATCGCTTCAGCGAAGAGAGCCGGTCGACAAACAAGGTGCCGTCGAGATGGTCAATTTCATGCTGGATCGCCACCGCCAGTAGGCCGTCCGCATCACGCTCCTGGGTCTGACCCTCGAGGTCCTGGTAGCGCACCCTGACACGGGCACTGCGTGCGACCTTGGCAAAATAGCCGGGAACCGAGAGGCAGCCTTCCTCCTCCATGCAGTCCCCTTCACGGGCAATGACCTCCGGATTGACCGCAACGATCAGGTCGGCCGGTTCCTCATGCGCGGAACAGTCGATGACCACCATCCGCTTGAGGGCACCGACCTGCGGAGCAGCCAGCCCGACGCCGGGGGCATCGTACATGGTTTCCGCCATATCCTCCGCCAGTTGTCGCAACTCCGCATCAAACGTTTCCACCGGCAGCGATCTTTCCTTAAGCAGCGGATTCGGATAGTGAAGAATTTCCAGTAACGCCATATGTACCTTTCCACGATCTCATTTCTGCGCTGAAAAGCAGAAAAGGCCTTCCGAAGAAGGCTCAGTTCCCATGATACGTGGTGTGATCAAATCAGTCAATAACGGGCAAGCAATGAAACCGGGGAGCGGACTGGAAAATACCGGCCATCCCCCGAACAGGGTCAGAACCAGACCAACTTTATCGCGAAAATGACCACCACGATGATCACCAGGCGTTTGATCCAGTCATGCCCCTTCTTCACCGCCAGGTGAGAACCGATCCAGCCTCCGGCGGAATTTCCCACCGCAAGTGCGATCCCCAGCGGATAATTGACCTGGTCATGCCAGATAAAGACAGCCATCGCGATGATCGTGTAAAAAAGAACGACAAAGACCTTGACCGCATTAATTTTTACCAGGTCAAGACCGTGCACCAGCAAACCGGACATGATTAGAAAACCAACTCCTGCCTGGATAAAGCCACCGTAGATTCCGATCAGAAAAAAAGAGAACAGCAGCATTGCCGTACGCAACGGAGTCATGTGCTGTTCATCGACTTTCAAGCGTTTGTTCTGATCGAAAACCATCAGGATGATCACCCCGATCATCACTGCCGCCAGGATTTGCTTAAACAGCTCTTCGCTGATATCGATGGCCAGCTGCGCACCGATAATGCTGCCGATCAGGGCCGGCACCGTGCAGAGCAGCGCCAGCTTCGCCGGGAACACCCCCTTGCTCTTGAAGCCTCCCACCGCGACAATATTCTGGCAGAGAATGGCAATCCGATTGGTCCCATTGGCGACTGGAGCCGGCAGACCCATAAAAATCAGGACTGGCAGAGTCATCAATGACCCCCCGCCGGCCAAGACGTTGAGAATCCCTGCGACCACTCCTAGTCCGGCCAGCAACAGCATCTGCAAAATATCCATCATTTATCTCCGAGCAGTTCCCGAATCACTTCACCTGCCATGGTCAACCCGAACATGGGCGGAATATAGGACGAGCTGCCAAGGATAACCCGCCGGTCATCACAGCTCCACCGTTGCTCTTCTTTGTTCGGACAGACGCAGTTCTCAGCGCAGGCCGCAGTCTCGCCACTGAGTGGTCGGAACTCCTCGGTGGAATAGACGACCTTGACTCCCCGCTCAATACCCCGCTTGCGCAGTTCCCGCCGGATAATCCGCGCCAGGCGGCACTTCGTCGTATCAGCAAGGTCGGCCACCGCCAGTCGGGTCGGGTCGAGCTTGTTAGCCGCCCCCATCGAAGCAATAACCGGCAGATTGCGTTCCCGGCAACTCTGAATCAGGTGCAACTTAGCGGTGATGTGGTCGATGCAGTCGAGCACGTAATCGTAGCCCCGACCAAGCAGTTCTTCGCTGACCGACTGATCATAAAACATTTTCAACGGTTCGACCTGTACCTGGGGACTGATCGCCCGGCACCGCTCGGCCATCACCTCCACCTTCGGCTTGCCGATGGTTCCGTCCAGCGCATGAATCTGCCGGTTAACGTTGGTCACGCAGATATCATCAAAATCGATCAGCGTCAGTCGACCGACCCCGGCCCTCACCAGCGCTTCCGCCGCATAACTGCCGACCCCGCCGACCCCGAAAACTGCCACCGAAGCATTTTTCAGCCTCGCCATACCGTCGCTGCCAGCCAGCAGCTGCATACGGCTGAACCTCTGTTCCTGCATAAGTCTTTCTCACTTTAAATGGTGCTAAACTCAGTCAGCCATGCCCCCGCCCCAGCATCTCAGAGGCCTCCATGACCACCATAAACGCCTGCGGATCGTTGTTGCGGATAATATCGCGCAGCAGGGTGATGCGTCGCCCCTCGACCACGACAAAAATCATGGTCTTCTTCTCTTCCCGATGCAGTCCGGTGCCACTGAGAATGGTTCCCGAGCTGCCCAGGTTGCGGATGATCTGTTCACTGAGCTGTTCGACATGCTCAGACACGATATGGACGATTTTCTCTGACGGCGCTCCAGTCAGCACCATATCGATACAGCGGGCGGTCACATAGATACTGATCAGACTCCAGAGCGCCCGCTCGATATCCTGGAAGACGATGCCCGAAAAGAGAATGATCAGCATATCGATTGCCAGAATCACCTGGCCCGGCTTGATGGCACTGCGCGATGAAACGATCCGGGCAACCGCCGTCGAACCACCCGCCGAGGCATTACCACGCAGGATCAGGCCGACCCCGAGACCGACGACAATGCCACCATACAGGGTGGCCAGCAACAGGTTATCGCTCAATGCGTCAAGTTGCAGCCCTTCGGTGAACAGGTCGACCAGTAGCGACGAAAGGAGGATCGCAGCAACCGTACGTCCAGCGAATTTTCCTCCAAGATAGCGGAATCCCGCCATCAGCAGTGGGACATTGATCGCCACCATCAGCGCGCCGGTAGGCAGGCCGGTCAGGTGGTGCAACAGGATCGCCATACCGGGGGTCCCGCCTGTGGCGATTTTGTTGGGCAGCAGAAACAAAACGATCCCCAGCGCCAGGGCGACAGAACCCAGGACGATATAGGCGACGTTCTTCAATTCCGCAGCCGGGACGAACTTTTTCATCGTTCCTCAATCGTCAGTCATATTTTCAGCAGCCGGCGGGCACTATCGCCGGTCACCTGGCAGGTCTTTTCCAGCGTTTCGCCCCGCAGGGCTGCCAGCCTTTTCGCCACCTGAATAAGACCATCCGGGACCGCGATCATATCCGGCGCGTCGGTCTCCAGAACCATCGCCCCTTCGGGCAGCGTCAGCACAACCTGCGGCAACTTAAGCGCCGATTTCCGCAGCAGGATCGGTCCGATGCCGATCATGAAACCGCTGCGCACCAACTCCTGCGCAATCTGCACACTACCGGAAAACCCATGCCAGATACCGCCGATCCGCTCACCGATTTCCATCTCGCGCAGGATGTCCATCACCCTCCCGGTGGTTTTACGACAGTGCAGTAATACCGGCAATTCAGCCTCAAGGGCGATCCGTAACTGGGCACGAAAAACAACTTCCTGCTCTGCCAACGCGGGTCCGGCCACCGCATCCAGACCTATCTCACCGATGGCCACCACCTGCGGTTCGCGAGTTAATGCCTGCAGCTGTTGCTCGGCCTGCGTGTTCCACTGGTTCGCATAAGCCGGATGCAGACCCGGCGCAACATACACCTCAGGCAGTTGCAGTGCAAGCTCCAGCAGCCCTGGCCAGTCACCAACACGCACTCCCGGCAGCAACATTCCGGCAATACCCGAAGCCAGAGCCAGCTGACACAGTTCCTCCGGGGATTGCTGCCATTCTGGGGCCAGCAGATGGATGTGAGTATCAAACCAAGTATGCATCAGCAAATCCTACAACCTTTGCCCGCTTACAACAATGACCGGAAAATCCTGGCTGCACGAATAAAGGACAGGGGTCCTCAAGTGATAGCAGTTATTGATATGACAAAGGTTATGAACGGACGATTTAGAATAGCCTGCTTCCGACTTTCGCATTTACAGCGGGAGAAACGAAGGTTGCCTCGCCGCTTTCGGCCTTGGGATACTGGACGCCCAAAATCAACACCTCCGAAGCAACCTCGCCCATCTGGCGGGGAGCAACGTTCAAAACACCCAACACAAGCCTGTCTTTCACCTCTTCTACGGGATGTTGGGTAAAACGGCCATAGCTTACCCGTTTTCCGTATTTGCCGAAGTCTACCGTCATTTTATAGGTCGGCTTACGTGTCCTGTTTTCAAAGACAACGTCGACAATGCGACCCACCCTAATATCCAACCGATCAAAAGAGTCTTCAAAGGAAACAACTGGTTTCGTTTCTTTAACCATGTGCCAGTCCCGCTCTGCAGATGTCTACTCCGGGTTCACTGATGAATAGGGCACCTCCCGGCCTAACCGGTGCTTTCGAATTGCCTGTTTGCCACGTTTTGTCTTCAATAAATACTAACAGCAGTGGGTCGCCTATTTCCTGGATAAAATTGACACGTCAACAGACTGCCCTCGCGTCCATCTGCGACAGGGGAGAATATAGTCCAGAGAGAATGAATCTCTCATATCGCACTCGTCACCGGCCCCTGAAAAAAGCAACGCGAAAAATCGAACTGATCATTCCAATATGGAAATCTTCGTGCTATATTGAATTATGCCTCAATAGCAAAAGAGGCGCCTCACATGTAAAGGAGGAAGATGGTTATGCCAAGCTTAGAACCACCAGACTCATCGAGGGAAGGCTCATCAATCTAACGCTAGACAAAACCAGGATCGCAGCTGTTGGGTGATCCTACAAAGTGTCCCGCGAAGGGAACACGCAAAGAGAGTAAAAAAACCGCAAAGCGCTCCGGTACATCCGGGGCGCTTTGATTTTTTACGGCTCATCGCTAAGGCCAAAGACATCTCAGGCACGTCGTTTGCCTGCCTTCTCGCTTCTCGAGCGTACGTGCTAATGGATTGTTTTGGGACGCATAATTAAATTAACTGTGCCAGGACTCAACAAATGCTCTCTTCCGTGGTCGGAGAGGAGGAGTTCGTCTTCTGTGACCCGCACAACACTCCCCTTGTCTGCTATATCCCCAATCTTCGGGAGAATCCCCAATTTAGCCGTATTTTATATGTATGCATATGCTTCCCCCGAAAAAATCAATCCCAGTGCAGAAAAAAACGTACGGAATCCTCCTTCGGCAGGAGCAAATTAAACCTGAAAACAAACCCTACAACATGCAGGGACATTGTCAATTCAGGCAACATGCGGGAAGAGCATGTGACGTTTTTTCCAGGGGAAAATCCAAGAAAGCCGCCTAAAGAAGGTCTCAAAGGGTCACATCAACAACCACTCGACCATCGATCTTTCCGGCCAGCAACTGTTCGGCTACGTGCGGAACTTCGTCCAGAGAAATGACTTTGTAGATCCGCTCCAGAACATCCCCGGGGAGCTCAGTCGTAAGTCGCGCCCAGGCTGTTTTGCGCAGGGGGATCGGGCAGGTGGTCACTTCCACGCCAACCATTTTAATCGCCCGCAAGATAAAGGGCATGACGGTTGTGTTCAACTCGGCACCACCGGTCAGGCCGGTCGCAGCAACCGTGCCACCATAATTCATCTCGGCCAGCAGGCGGGCCAACACCTTGCCACCGACTGTATCTATCGCTCCCGCCCAGCGCTGTTTCTCCAGCGGTCGCGACTGCTGTTCCAGATCCTCCCGGTCAACTATTTGCTTTGCCCCCAGCTGGTAAAGATAGTCGTCCGTACCCCTGCGGCCGGTCACTGCGGCAACCCTGTAACCCAATCCGGCCAACAGAGCGACGGCAACCCCTCCGACTCCGCCGCTGGCTCCGGTCACCAGTATGGTTCCCTGGTCCGGAGAGACTCCCTGCTCCTCCAGCGCCATGACGCAGAGCATGGCGGTTAAACCGGCGGAACCGATCGCCATGGCACGCAGTTTTTCCAATCCTTCAGGCAGCTGAATCAACCATTCCGATTTCAAACGGGCCAGCTGGGTAAAACCTCCCCAGTAGCGCTCCCCGACACCCCAGCCGGTCAGTAACACCTTATCACCGGGCTGAAAATCCGCGGACTCAGAAGATAAAACGTCACCGGTCAGATCGACACCGGGGACCATCGGGTATTCGCGCACAATATTACCGCGCCCGAAAACGGCTAAACAGTCCTTGTAGTTGAGACTGGAATAGTTGACCGCAACCAGGACGTCACCCTCTGGCAGGGCATCGACTGAGAGTTGTCGAATCCGGTGTTCGACGACATCGTTCTCTTTCGTAACGACCAGAGCTTTGAATTTATCAGTCACTGCGTTCCTCATCTCGTTCACGACGCCACTCCTGGGCCTGTGCGTACTGCTCACACAGGTAATTCATCTGCTCGGCCATAGCGGCTTCGGCAACTTCAATTTTTTGGTCTTTGATCGCCTGGTAGATGTGTTCATGCTGGGCGATGATCTTGTGCCGTTCCCGGAAGCGGAAAATAACCAGGTTGGTCGCCGGCTGCAGAGCTTCGATGACTGCAAACATAACAAACTGCATGACCGGGTTACCGGTGGCATCGACCATGGCCCGGTGAAAGCGCACGTCTGAGGCGCAGAACTCCACATCCGTGGTTTGCGGATTTTTTTGCCGTACGATCTCTTCCGCCATGATCTGGAGCTGCTCTTCCTCGCGACGCTCTGCGGCCAATCTGCAACAGATCAGCTCCAGCTCGCGGCGCGCTTCAGCAATTTCAGACAAACTGAACTTACCCATGCTGACCATGAGCATGGCGGCGCCGGTCATCGATGAGCGAAGTTCTTCCTGGCTGGGACGATTGACAAAGGTCCCGCCGGTCGGTCCGCGTCGGCTGCGGATGAGATTTTGCGCGGCAAGTCTTTTTAATGCCTCGCGAATCGTTGGCCGGGAGACATTGTATTTTTCGGCCAGAACTTCCTCGGTCGGAAGCTGGTCGTCAACCTTAAGGCTGCCATCGACAATCGCGCTGCGAATATTTTCCGCGATCTGCTTGGCAAGGCTTTCCGTTACAGGGGGTTGAAAATTAATCGCCATTTTGTCTGCACTCTTCCTGTCCACTCCGGACCCAAGTGATATTATTTATCCTTGCGCCACAAGATAGCTTATTTTCAGAGTCATGGGAAGTAATTTATATATTTGTTTGACAAATAAACAAATACTGGTTACGGTGGTCATCCATAAAAAAATATATTCATCCATCAAAGACTGCTTACCGAACTCTAACTGATGTAAAAGGAGTAACCATGAAAGCACTCGTTTACCGTGATTACGCACCCGATGATAACTTTTCCAGCATCCTCAAGGTGGAGGATATCCCGGCTCCCGAGCCAAAAGCGAATGAAGTTTTGATTCAGGTAAAAGCGTCCGCATTGAACTACAATGACGTCTGGGGAATGCGCGGCAACCCGATTCCGGTTGAGCTGCCCCATATTTCGGGCTCCGATGCTGCAGGGGACGTCCTTGCGGTCGGCAGTGATGTGACCAGCATCAAGGTCGGTGACCGGGTCGCAGTTCACGCCAACATGTCCTGTCGCGTCTGCGAGGCCTGCACGAGTGGCCGGGAATATGACTGCGCCAAACGGATGGTCTGGGGCTTCCAGACGACCCCCGGAAGCCACGCCGAGCAGGTCTGCCTGCCGGAAGTCAATGTGGTGAAAATCCCCGATACGGTCAGCTACGAACAGGCCGCAGCAGCAGCCATGAACCTGCTCACCGCCTGGCACATGCTGGTCGGGCGCGCCCAGATCAAGCCGGGACAGCTGGTCCTGATTATGGGCGGGCGCTCCGGCGTCGGCCATCTGGGGATCCAGATCGCCAAACTCTACAACTGTACCGTGATCGCCACTGCCAGCCCGGAGAACGCCGAGCTGTGCAAGGAGCTGGGCGCTGACTATGTGGTCACTCACCGCGACGCGGACTGGGCCAAGCAGGTTCGTGGTCTCTGCAAGGAAATCGCCAAGCAGAACGGTACCGCTCCGGGTATCGACGTCTCCTTCGACCATGTCGGCGAAACCCATTTCAATGATCAGCTGACTCTGCTGAAATTCGGCGGCACCTTGGTCAGCTGTGGCGCGACAACCGGTTTTGACGCCACGATTGACCTGCGTCACGTCTTCTTCAAGGGGACCAACATCCTCGGCTCAACCCAGGGAACCAAGGCTGAACTTGAGCAGGGGCTCTACTGGATGGGTCAGGGCAAGATCAAGTCCGCCATCGGTGCAGAATACAGCTTCGACCAGGCCGCAGAAGCCTATGAGCAATTCCTCTCTGGGAAAGGGCTGTTCGGCAAGATTATCATCAAACCATAATTGTCCGGACCATAATCATAACCCGCTATGTGCGATAGAATTCTGCACATTGGCAACAAACCGGATATAATTTATGGGCAGCTCTTATGGAGCTGCCCATATTTTTGTTTTGTTCCATAGAGGAGAAGAGATCAAAGCCAACAGCACGAGAAACACGACCAATCAGCTGCGCCAATTGATGATAAAAAAGGACTCACGATGAACAGCACAAGCAAGAAGCTTTTTATCTTCGCCTTGGGAGCGGCCGTGCTGATCAGCCTCTCCAGTTGTCAGTTACAGGATATCAGCAGTTATTTTGTCGGGTTGCAGACTGAGCCGGAGGAAAGCCTCCCCCTTCCCAATGCAGGCGTCCATAGCGGGCAATGGAAAACCTTCGACCTGCAGATCGACTATCATTATGCGGTCGAAAACCAATCCCTCAACATTTCCGGAAACATCATTTTCGGCAACTACTACCAGATAAATTTTGCCGCGTTGAGAGACCTCGAAATCTTTCTGTTCTTTCTCGATAAAGAGTCCAGGGTCTTGGAAACCGCGCGGATTCTGAGAGGACTGGGCAGAGACCTTTCCGCTTCACGCCATTTCGAAGAGATCCTAGCGATACCCGAATCGACGCGAGCGATCAGCTTTGGCTACCGAGGATCCGCAAGAGCAGAACGGCGACAACAGATCGAAAGGTTCCATCACCTGCCGAAACATACCCCCGACTAGGGACTTTTGGCCGCCTCACTGATCCGAAAAACCACCGTCACCCCCGCACGAACGTCCACATTGCCGGAATTAACCGGGACAACATCTGCCGCTAACCCGGCCTTGGCAGCCATCATTTCTACGCGTGGAAAGGGACCGGGTGCAGCAGCCTGATCGAGGGTCAGCGACTGAATTGAACCAAGCTCGACCCCCGCTGCAGTCGCCAGGGCCTGGGCTTTTCTCAGAGCCCGTCGGGTGGCCAGGGCAATCGCTGCCTCGCGGTGATCTTCCGGTTCTGCCAGCGCAAAAACCAACCCGCCGATCTGATCGGCGCCGGCATTCTGGGCGGTGGCCAACAACTTCCCGGCCAGCTCAACCTGATCGGTTTTGATCAACAATTCATTGCTGACCGTGTAACCGACTATGCTGCGTTGCCAGTTGGCTGGGGCTGGCCGTGGCGGACGGCTCCATTCCGGTTGGGTTTGGAACTGCCCGGTGCGATAGTCTTCTTCCTCGAGGCCCAGGGCGCGTAACGATGCGATAAGGGCATTCATCTTGCGATTGTTCTCCTGCAGCGCCAGCTCTGACTCAACATTACTGGTCACCACTGCAAGGCGCAGCCGCAATTGATCCGGAGGGACCTCAACCTTGGCGTCACTCTGCACCGTCAAATGTGAAACCCCGCCGACTCGATCCCCTTTCCGCACAATATGCGGATGTGCACAGGCTGACAGAAACAGTAAAAGCAGCATTCCAGCAATCAATCGATACATACGTTCTCCCTCTCTTCCTGATGTGTTGAGTCAACCTATTCCTGAATCCGCACGGTCTCCGGGTCGATGCCGTAGACCGATGCAAGGTAGCGCAGATAATCAATATCTTCACACATGCTTTTGCCCGGCTCATCGGAAATTTTCGCCACAGGCTTGCCATTGGCCGCAACCATCTTGATGACGATATCGAGTGGCTGGTTGCCAACATCGTTCATCAGGTTGGTGCCGATTCCGAACGAGATTTTTGCCCGGCCCTTAAAGTACCCATAGATTTCCAGCATCCGGGGAAAATCGAGGCTGTCGCTAAAAACCAGCGTCTTGCCGCGGGGGTCGACGTTCATCCGCTGGTACATGTCGAACGCCTTCTCACCCCAGCCGAAAGGATCGCCGCTATCATGACGCAGGCCGTCATAAAGTTTGACGAAATAGGGGTCGGAAAAATCGCGAATAAAGGAATCCATCGAATAATTGTCCGTCAGGGCGATCCCCAAACGCCCGCGGTATTCACGCACCCAACCCTCCAGCGCGGCCTTCTGGGCATCGGCCAGACGGGTCACTGCCTGCCAGGACTGAAACCACTCGTGGGCCATAGTGCCGATGGGGGTCAATCCGAGAGTCCTGGCAAAATGCAGGCTGCTTGTCCCGGTAAAGGAGGCGTTAGCCTCGCGTTGAAGGGTAGAAAGCACCTCTTCCTGCCAGGCGCGACTGGCACGGCGCCGGGTACCGAAATCGATAAATGAAAAACCTGGAAGCTCGCCCTGTTTTTTCAGCAAAACGATCTTTTCTTCCAGGTTCCGCCTTGCAACTTGGAGGTCGATACCACCGCAATGCACAAAGGTGTGAAGTTCACTGATGATCGCCAGGGCGTAGATTTCGAACAGCGCGACATGGATCAGCGGACCGTGAAAACGCAGGTTAAGATCTTCTCCCTTCGGCTCCAGCTGAACAAAGCGCATATCCAGATGGAAGATACGCAGAAATTCAATAAAATCGGAGGTAATGTAGGGGAAGGTCGCCAGGTAATCGAGCTCTTCAGCGGTAAAACGCAAACTGCAGACATGGTGCAACTGGCGTCGAATTTCCGGTATCAGTTCGGCCAGATTGAAACCGTTTCTGTTACGACAGGCAAATTTCCATTCGACAGCTACGGTGCGAAATTCCGGAGCATGGTAAAAAGCCTGCAGCATGGTGATCTTGTACAGATCGGTGTCCATCAGGCTGTCGATCAACCAGCGATCCAGCGTCGCTTGTTCGCTCATGAGGGAACCAGTTCTGCGCTGCTGGCGATACACTCGGCCCCGGCGCCGCGCATCTCGGCAATTGCCGTTTCACTGGTCTCCGCAGCAACCCCGCGACAGCCCCCCAGGTTGACGACTACCCGGAACCCCGCGCCCAGCAGTTGCAGCACCGTCGTCTTTACGCAATAGTCGGTGGCCAATCCGCCAACGACCAAGGTCGCTATCTGCCGCTCACGCAGCCACTCGACCAACCCGGTGCTTTCCTGCTCAGCCTGGTCATGGTAACAGGCTCCATAGGGATGCTTGAGCGGGTCTTGGCCCTTGCGGACCACTAGATCATACTCTGACAATTCAGGCAGTCCCGGGACCAGCAAATTTCCCCGGGTGCCGACGACGCAGTGGGACGGCCACTTGACGTCCAGGTTCGGATAATCGCCTTCGACCGGAGTCAGAACCTCCTTTACCGACCGCGCAACCCAGGGAGCCTCTGACGGGTGATCCTCCTGGCTGACGACCCGGTAAGCGGCGAGCGTGGCCTGGGCGTTCAACTCACCGGCGATTTCATCTCCCCCTGGGACCGGAAGTTCTTCCGGACACAGCGGAGTAAATCCCTGCTGGGGGTCAACATCCAGGCTGGCCGTTCTTTGTTTATCGATAATGACCATCATTTCCTCCCCGATTTGACAGGAGTCCCGTATTCTCCATGCAGAGTCCGTTTCTGCCCCGTCATTACGGCCTACAGTTTTCCCTGCAGAAGATTAAACGATAGCGCTATTTAGTGGCATCTGCAACGACCCGGCAGCAAAGATCGCCGGGGACCAACGTTCAGCAACCGGCGGCTCTTATTGCACAACCAGAGACAGGACCTGTTAAACTTTTTGCCAGAAGTGTCCAGTCCGGAAAAACAGTGACCCGGCTGCCAGCAATGGTGCGTTAAAAGGGGCTGAAAATGGCATTCAGTGAACATCTGGCCGGCAGGACAAGAGAGATCCTGGCTGCTCGACCCGGCCTTGAAGAAAAGAAAATGTTCGGGGGCGTCGCTTTCCTGCTGAACGGCACTATGACCTGCGGGATATTGCAGGACGATCTCGTTGTGAGAGTCGGCCCCGCCCAATATCAGTCATCTCTGGCAATACCACACACCAGAGAATTTGACATCACCGGCCGGCCGATGAAAGGATGGGTCGTGGTTGCTGCGGCCGGAGTCGCGACCGAACCACAGCTGAACTGGTGGCTGAAGCAGGGGGTTGCCTTTGCATTGTCCCTGCCGGAGAAATGATCAACCCACAACCGAAAGGTTCCCGCATGTCACAAAAACTGGTTTTTGCCATCCTCGCCCTGGTTATAGCGCTGGCCGCATTTCTGGCCTACACCCAATACGGAATGCTGGTTCCGCAGTAAGGCAAATCACAGGAAAACATTTGCTGTGGTTATTGTCCCCTCTCCCCGGGTCTGCAGTGGCAGGGTAAGGCATTTTTCCCGGTGCGGAGAGAATGGTGAGATCCCATCCTGCGACGTAATGGCGAGTGCATATAAAAAACCGGGAAACAAATCCCGGCCGACTGTTGGGTGTCCTTGTTGCCATGGGTTAAATTTTTCTGGTGTCCGGTTGCCAGCACTTATTCTTCATCCCCACCGAACTCAGGGGCAATACCGAAGAACTCATGCTGGGGAGTACTGAGAACGAGGGCTTTCAACGTTTCTTCGTTAGGCAATCCGGTAACCGTAAGCCCTTGATCCTTCTGAAAACTTTCGATTGCAGCCATTGTCTCGTCGCCGATACCGTCACATTCGCAATTACTGACGTAGTAGCCTCGATGATTCAGCAGGGCCTGCATCTCTCTCACCTGCTCAACACTGAGACGTCGCACCTGCATTTGGCTGTCCTGCGGGTGCATTTGGCTGTCCTGAGGGTGCATTTGAGCGACATGCCATTGTCGGAGTTGTTCACCGGACAGCGCCGCGACCTGCAGGGTCTCTTCTTGCGAGGGCTGTTCGGCTGCCAAGGCCTGACTGGTAAACAGCAGGCCACCTAAAAACACAAATACGAGTAACAGACCTAGGTGTCTCATGATGATTCTCCTTTGCGGAAAGGGGTCCACAAGGTCACCCTCAATCACCCTGGAGCGTCAAACCCACCTTGAGGCAGAAACACCAATAAAATAGATATTTTCTGGGGGGGCGCATAATCATGACACGTCCCCTCCTATACTTTACTTATAGCACTTGAAGACGGGTTGTCAAAGTACAAAACCACTATAAAACGGATAGTTATAGAGGTTCGATCAGAATCGGAAGGATATCAGGAACTTTCGTTCGAACGGTCTCTCAGCTTGAGCCATGCGCTGTCTTTGAGGATCCGAGGAGGGCTCTAAAATTACGACGATAGATACCGGCCAGATCAATTTTCAAATGGCCGGCTTGTGGCTCTGATCTGCCTCCGGTTCCGAGATCAAAGGAGTGCGTCAGGAGGTTAACCAGTCTCTTCTTGGACGAACTTTTGAGCGCTAGATTCTCTGCAGGACACTGAACCGGTACGGTTCGCCATCCGCAACCTGCTCATCCTCTATGCTCAGAAAGTGCTCGGGTATTTCCGGAAAAAACCTGTCTCCGGCGACCTCCCGGCGCAATTCGCTCAAGTAGATCCGTTGCGCAAGCGGCAGTGCCTCTCGATAAAGTTGCTCTCCCCCACAGATAAACACCTCATCGTAATCCCATACCTCTTTCAGTGCCGCGTCCAGGCTGTTCAGCACAAGAGCTTCCGGTATCCGGTAATCAGATTTCCGGCTGAGGACGATGGTCTTACGCCCCGGCAGGACCCGGCCGATCGATTCGAAGGTTTTACGCCCCATGATCAGCGGACAGCCCATGGTGATCCGCTTGAAACGGGCCAGGTCCCCCGGCAGGTGCCAGGGCAGCTGGCCCGCTTTGCCGATGGTTCGATTGGCGGCCATGGCGACGATCAGTGAAAGACGCATCATTTGTTCCCTCTTTTGGGGTCCGCCGAATCAGACATTTCCCGCTTTCCCGGTCATGCTTTCGACATTCAGCTTGAAGATCAAGGTCCGCGCAACCATCTCATCCGGGTAAAAGAATTCCCCTTCAGCGTACTGGCCCATGATCCGATCTAAAGCTGCCCGCTTTTCAGCGACATTTTCGACAACAACGATGTGGCCATGGCCGGTAACGCTCCGATAGCGGACACTCCACTCGCAACCCTGGTCACCACCATCGACGTCACCAAGATCGATACTGATGTCAAATCCAGCCTGAGGGTTCTGTTTGATCAGATTGATCTTATGACCATCGCGGGCCGCATGGAAATAGAGGGTCCGATCGCGGTAGCCGAAGCTCATCGGCACGATATAGGGCGCGGGCAGATCGTGCAGGGCCAGCCGACAGACCCGGGCCTGGCCGATAATCTCCTCGATCAGGGCCAAGTCATCTATCCTGCGATCTTTTCTCCGCATAAATGCTCCTTCTACTTTCTCAACAGCCACATAATCAGAGAGATCAACCCGCTGACCAGCAACATACTGGTGATAGGAAAAAACAGCTTGAACCCGGGCTTATCAATAACAATATCGCCCGGTAGTCGGCCCAGGGGGAGCTTGCTCAGCCAGGGCCAGCCCAGTCCGACAGCAACGACCATCAGGCCTATCAGTATAAGGCTTTTCTGCATCGCTTAAACCACCCTTTCTGGCAAATTTTCGCGCAGCACAATATACCCCTCCCGGAATCTCAGAACAAGCATCCTGATAAACGATTTTTCTCTGCTAAACTGTCATGACAGTGCGATTTCCGTCGATAGGAAGGTGCCGTGATGAGCAAAGACAATGTTCTCAATGTCCTGGAACAATCGGAAGAGAAGAACGAGCGGTTTTTCCAGGCCTGGAAGCGGGGTGTCGACTTTCTCGGTGAACACCTGTTCGGGCCCAAAACTACTGGCGCCGCACTCTCCAAAGAGGACCTGACACCACTGAAGGGACCGATTCAGATCGAATTCGAGCAGGAAAGCTGCGGAGAAGAACAGTTCCTGGCAGCAATGGTCAGTTTTTATGATCCGGCGTGGGGAGAGGAGCTCGCCCTGCTGATCGACTGCGACAAATCTCTTGCCGGCCTGACCTATAATCTGGATCATGAGCGGATCGAAATCCTCTGTGAATTGCTACGGAACTATCAGGGCTGGCAAACAACTCCATGATTGCGGCTCCTCGGCGAACAGTTCTCCTGCTTTTCTCCATCAGCTTTCTGTTCATTTTACCAACCCGGGGCAACACAATGCTGGAAGAGACGTTTCTATACTTTCCGGAAAAAAATCTTTACGCCAACCCAGCCACCCTGGACCTGGCTTACCGCGATGTCCACTTTCCCGCCGATGACGGAACGACCCTGCATGGCTGGTATCTTCCGGGCGATCCGAACAAGCCCCTGCTGCTGTTCTTTCACGGCAATGCCGGAAACATTTCTCATCGGCTCGACAATCTAAAACATCTCCGTGAGTTGGGACTTTCCACCTTTATCTTCGACTATCGCGGCTACGGCAACAGCCTGGGAACAGTCAGTGAGCAGGGAACATACAGCGATGCGCGGGGAGCTCTGCACTATCTGCTCAAGCAAGGATGGAGCGCAAAGCGGATGATCTATTTCGGCCGCTCGCTAGGGGCAGCGGTCGCCCTGCAAATGGCTTTGGAAAATCCGCCCGCAGCCCTGGTTATGGAATCGCCGTTTACCTCGGTATCCGCCATGGGCCGTCATCACTATCCGCTGCTCTCGCTGGTGGCAGGATGGCTGGTGCAGGCGCGCTATGAAAACCTGCTGAAGATTGCTGATCTGAAGGCCCCCCTGCTGATTTTTCAAGGGGAACGAGACATCATCGTGCCGCCAAGCATGGCCCGGCAACTCTACCGGAAAGCCCCGCAACCGAAACAGTTGATCATATTGCCAGGTGCCGGCCATAACGACACCTATGACACCGGCGGCGATGCCTACTGGGGAAAATGGCAGGAATTGATTAACGGTCTTGTCACAAAGAATTGAATGGATCGATTGAATGCTGCCATGGTCTATAGCCGACAGACTGCTTTATTCTTTCGCCCATCTCCACCAAGAGGATTTCTATGAGCATTGCCAGCATTTTTAAAACCAGGACGGGAATCGAAAAGGAAATAGACAGTTTTCTCAACCTTGCCAGCGAGTCGGGGCTTATCTTCATCCAGGGAATGAATGCTTTCCTGAACAACCAGCTGGATTATTTTGATGAACACCTCACCCACATCATTGAAACGGAAAAAGAGGCGGACACGCTTCGTCGTTCCATCGAGGATCTTCTCTACAGAAAAACCCTGATCCCAGAGTCGAGAGGGGACGTATTGAAACTCATTGAAACGATGGATGCGCTATTGGGCAAATTCAAAGGGGTCATGTTCCGTATCGAGATAGAAAGACCCACGATAGATCGCCGGTTTCATGATGATCTGAAAGCCCTTAACAACTGTGCAGTGCAAGCCGTCGAAGCCATGATTCTGGCGTTACGGGCGTACTTCAAGGACATTGCCCAGGTTGCTGACCATATGCATAAGGTTGTTTTCTGGGAAACTGAGGCCGACAAAGCTTCGACCCGGATGCAAAAAAAAGTATTTGGTGACCAGAATCTAGGCCTGGACATGAAGATACAGCTGCGTGATCTCGTTAAACATATCGATGGAATCGCAGATCAAGCCGAAGACATGGCAGACAGCCTTGCGATTTACGTCATTAAACGATCCCTCTAGTCGCTGTTATGTTTTTATTTTTTCTTACGAGTGGCCTGTTCCTCGGCTGGTCCCTGGGAGCAAACGACGCCTCAAATGTTTTCGGCACCGCCGTTGGCTCGCGGATGCTCAGGTTCCGCACGGCAGCCACCCTCTGTTGCATCTTTGTTATTTTGGGGGCAGTCTTCAGCGGAGCCGGAACAACCCAGACGCTGGGGAAGTTGGGGGCTGTCAATGCAGTTGCCGGGGCGTTCGTTGTCGCTTTCGCTGCGGCCTTGAGTGTTTACCTGATGACTCTGGCCCGTTATCCGGTTTCGACCTCCCAGGCTATTGTCGGCGCAATCATCGGATGGAACCTGTTCTCCGGGTCCCCGACCGACAGCGATGCTCTGTTAAAAATTGTCCTGACCTGGATAGCATGCCCGTTGCTGTCGGGAATCATTGCGGTCCTGTCGTACAAGGTTGTCTCCTTCTTCATCCTTAAGCTTAAAGTCCACATGTTCAGGTTGGATGAAATGACCCGCTACGGGCTTCTGCTGATGGGCATTTTCGGCTCGTTTGCACTGGGCGCAAACAATATTGCCAATGTGGTCGGGGTCTTTCTCCCGGTCTCTCCGTTTGAAGATATTATCCTGTGGGGCCGGCTGCAGCTATCGGCGGCACAGCAGCTTTTCTTCCTCGGGAGTATTGCAATATCTGTCGGGGTCGTGACCTATTCCAAGCGGGTGATGGGGACAGTCGGAAGCGGAATTTTCCGACTTTCACCGGTCATGGCGTTTATTGCGGTATGGGCTCACTCTGTCGTACTGTTTCTCTTTGCATCGCAACGGCTGGAGCAGCTCCTGGTGAACCTAGACCTGCCGCCACTGCCGCTCGTTCCTGTGTCCAGCTCACAGGCAATCGTGGGCGCAGTGGTCGGGATGGGGTTGCTGAAAGGGAGACATAATATCCGCTGGAGAACCGTGGCCGCCATCGCCGGAAGCTGGGTGACCACACCCATCTTTGCCTGCCTGATCAGTTTTTTCTTTCTTTTTATCCTACAAAACGTTTTTCAACAAACCGTCTACACGGCGCAATAGTCAACCTCAAACAACTGCTCGCGCTGGAATTTCAGCCGCTGCCCTTCTCGGGGGAGCTCAATACCACTCAACTGTTCAGCAGGTTGCGCAGTTCATCGAGAAACACAGCGAGCTCTGTTTCCGTGTTGTAATAGTGCAGTGAAGCACGGACCAGCTCGGGAAGATGCTGCTGTTCGCAAAGCCTCGGATTGGCTGAAAAAGGGACGAGTGAAAGGTTGATCCGCCTGGCGGCCAACTGCTCCTGGGTTTCTGCCGCACTCAACTGTTCCGTAGAGAACGTCACAATTCCGCACTTTTCAATACCGCGGTCCCAGACTTCCACCCCGGCTATTCCCGCCAGCTCTGCGCGCAATGAAGCGGCCAGCGACTTGACCCGTTCCGCTATCATGCCCAGACCCCAGGAAAGGGCATAATCGATGGCGATCCCGAGGGCAACCTGGCCAGCACAATTCCGCTCCCAGCTCTCGAAGCGCCTGGCGTCTGAGCGCACGCGGTAACGGTCTGAAGAGAGCAGGATGGCGGCATGGTGGTTGAGAAGCGGCGGCTCAAGCTTATCGCAAAGGGTGTTCCGCACGTAGAGTAATCCTGTGCCACGCGGCCCACGCAAAAACTTCCGCCCGGTGCCGCAGAGGATATCGCAGCCGAGCAGATTGACATCGCACGGCAGTTGGCCGAGGGACTGGCAGGCGTCGAGCAGAAACGGGATCCCGGCGGAGTTGGCGACCTTGCCGACCGCGACCGCCGGGTTGACCAATCCCCCGCCGGAGGGGACATGGGTCAGTGCGATCAGCTTGACCCGGCTGTCGATCAGGCCCTGCAGCGCAGCAACGTCAACCTGGCCGTGCTGGTCTTCCGGCACGAAAACGATCTCGACCCCTCGATGCCTGGCCTGATGCAACATGGCAACCAGGTTGCTGCCATACTCGGCACTGCTGGTCAGAATCCGGTCTCCAGGCTGAAAGTTGAACGCGTAGAAGGCCATCGCCCAGCCACGCGTGGCACTGTCGACAAAGGCGATCTCCTCCTCACTGCAACTCAACATCCGGGCCGCCGCGGAGTAAAAATTCTCCAACGCCGCGGCCTGCTTTTCCATGACTTCGTAGCCCCCCTCCAGTTCCTCCCGGTTCAGATAGTCATGCAGGGCATCGCAGACGGGTACCGGCATCAGCGAGGCTCCGGCATTATTGAAGTGGATGAGATCGCTGCAGCCACGGGTCTCGCCCCTGGCACGCTCGACATCGAAGCGAACCGCGCTCATCGAACTCTCTCCCAGAAGGTCAGTTGCGAGACTGTGTGCTGGAACTTGCGTGCGGTTTCGCGAATGACGAACTCGACATCCTGCGGTTCTGTCAGGGGTTTGAAGTGGCTTTTGAGCAGATCGTGCAGCCCTTCCAGGGTGGTGTAAGGTTCGCCCGCCCTGCGAAGACCGCCGATCCAGTCCGTTTTTTTGGTGTATTCTTCCAGCCAGGTATAGGGAGATGCGAGAGCCAACACACCACCGGGCTTAAGCCGCAGATGAATATCCGCCAGAAAACGGGCCGGATCATACAACCGGTCAATCAGGTTTGCCGCGAGAATCAGATCGTAGTCGACAAACTGCGGCTTGAGGTTGTGGGCATCCCCCTGAATAAACTCGATCCGCTCGGCAGTGCCCTGCAGGCCGAAGTCGCTCAAGCGTTTTTCATGATAGGAGACGATCTCCCCCTCCTCCGGCAGCTGGTAGTGAACTACCCCTTTTTGCTGCAATTGATGAGCAATACGGATGAAGCGCGCGGAGAAGTCGATACCGGTGACAAACGCGAACTGCTTCGCCAGCTCGAAGCTGCCGCGACCGACCGCGCAGCCAAGATCGAGGGCGCGACGCTTCGGTCTATCATCCATCACCGCAAGGATGATTTCGACCAGTCTTAGTGGGAAGTTCCTGACCCTGAACTTGTCCGGACCGTAGTGGGCATCACAGTACTGCGCAACCAGATCGTCGCTTTCGTACATCTCTTCCGGCGACTCGACCGGCTGGGACGAAACAATGTAACGAAACCCGGCGTGCTGGAAAAAATGACGGCGAAAGGCATAGCGGCTGTCGCGGGTCGCCTCGTTACCGGTGGAGATCCAGGAGCCTCCCTTGAT
>PKUD01000109.1 GCA_002869695.1 Desulfuromonas sp.
CAAGCTGCTGCGGGTCCTGCAGGAGGGCGAGATCCGGCGGGTTGGAGATACCGCTTCGCGCCAGGTCGATGTGCGGGTGGTCACGGCAACGGCCCAGGACCTGGCTAGCGAGGTGTCCAGAGGGCGCTTTCGAGCGGACCTCTATTACCGGCTGGCGGTCGTTGAAATCCACCTGCCTGCCCTGCGGGACCGACTGGAGGATGTNNGCCCTGCGGGACCGACTGGAGGATGTGCCGCTGCTGGCTGATCATTTCATCGCCAGGATTGCCGCCCGCGAGCGCCGATCCCCCCCCGAACTGAGCGAAAAGGCCATCGCAGCCCTGCAGAGTTACCACTGGCCCGGCAATGTCCGGGAACTGGAGAACTTTATTGAGAAAACCCTGATCTTCAATCGGGGGGAGCAGATCGATATCGACACTATGCCCGGAGAGTTGCGGCGCAGTAATCGCGACTCGCTCAGGGATTTTTCGCTCAAGGCGGCCTCGCAGCGGCTGGAGCGCGAGTACATCCAGAAGGCCCTGGCCGAGACCGGCGGCAACCGTACCCATGCGGCAAAGCTGTTGGAGATCAGCCTGCGCAGCCTGATTTATAAAATCAAGGATTACGACATCCAATAGACGGGAGAATTGGCACGCAAAGTGTGGCTATTTTGCGTACCTGCCATGCAAAGATTGCATGTTTGCGTCTCTCCGAACCAGAAATCTATTCCATACGTACGTGATATCAGTGCTTTACATTGATTCTAGCAACTGGTATGAATTGTGCTTAATCTTTTAAATGCTGGAAAATCTCTTGAACGCTGCACTCCATATAGGAGACAGCGACAGCCGGGGTTTCCATGGAGGAACAATTGCAGTGTCTTGATTTGAAAACATGCCCGGGAGGGCAAAGGGTTGCCGGACAGAATGGTGTCACTCTGCTGGAACTGCTTGTCATAGTAGCCATTTTTGGCGTTCTGGCCTCAATCGCTTTCCTCGGTCTGGATGGCTGGCACAGGAGCCGGTTGGGCGCAGCCACCGGAGCCCTGCTGGCTGACCTGCAGACGGCCCGAATGAATGCGATGACCGAAAGCAGCGATCCTGACGGTCGTGGTTTCGGCCTGCGGTTCCTGGATAACCAGAGCTACAAGGTTTTTGAATTTGTTGATAATGGGGTAACGGATTTTACCTATGAAGGTGCTGCCGAAGAAGCGGGCGGCTACGAAAATCGAGTTGGAAATGGAATTTCAATCACACTAGGGACTGCGGGAAATCCAGCTGGGGTCAGTAATACTCTTTTATATGATAAGCGTGGCATGGGACGGACCAGCAACTGGAGCTCCGTGATTCCACGTACCTATGTTGTGCGTCACTCAAGTTTAGCTCGAGCCAGATGTATCACGGTTTCGCAGGTCAGAATAAGAGAGGGAATCTGGAATGGATCATGTACGGTCAAATAGTTCCAAAGAGGGTCGCGAGATGATTGATAAAGTGATCACAAAACGGCAGGCAGGCTTCACCCTGATCGAAATGATGATCGCCCTGTTCATCCTGTCGGTTTCGATTCTCGCTTTAACTGCGGTCACTATTACCGCGATGAAGGCGAATCTCGAAAACGATGCGCGCAACGTAGCTGTGAGACTGACCGGCGAGGTTGCTGAAGAGATTTATTCCATGGATTTTAGTGCCGCGAAATTAGAGCCAACGGGAGTAGGTGACGATCCTCATGTCATGGACCCTGTTCCTGATGTGGACCTTCGTGGTGTCAAGAAAAAGTTTAATGTGACCTGGAGGGTTGCAGAAATTTCGGCAACCATGAAACGGGTTGATATTAGTGTCAGTTATGACATCAAAGGAAAAACCTATACCAATCGGTCTGTCGTTTATCGACCCAGCGAAACCTGAGCGGTTGTGGAGTATGTAACATGTTGAAAATTCTTTGTGATTCAAGGTTAAGCAACGCAGCAGAAGAAACCGCGGAATGCCATCTGCTCCAGAAACCATCTCAGCGGGGGTTCTCACTGGTAGAACTGCTGGTGACCACGGCCATCTTCTCGATCTTGTTGGCCGGGGTGTTCGGGGCCTATTTTTCCCAACTGAAACACTCAACCAATGAGTACACCAAGGCGGAATCGGAGATCGAGTTCACGATCGCCAAGCGGATCCTCGAACAAGATCTGATGATGGCAGGGTATGGACTCGCGGATGATTATAATGGGACAGGGTTCGATCCGCGGCCGGTGGTTTTTGTAGATGGCTCAGCCACAAACGACCCGGACGAATTGCGAATCAACGGGACAGCCTTGGGCTTGTCAAATCGAGCAAGTCAGGGCTGGAGCTATGTTGATTCAGTGGCACCGGCCAAGCCACACTTGAATTCCTGGGGTGATGTACGCGAAGACGTTGGGCATGACGATCGGATTATTCTGCTCAATGCCAGTACGAAACGGCTGATTACGGATGGGACCGAATGGTTGTTTAAATATTCGGACACTGTCCCGTCCAATATTCTGCGGGTGTCTGATGGGGGCGAATATGGCGGCGCGGATGATATCTTTAATGCCCTCGCATATGGCCTTTACAGGTCAGATACACATGATACAGGTGCTCGCCCATTTTACACTGTACGCTATTACCTGGGTGGTGCTCCCCCGGAAATTTGTGCACCGGGGACCAGCAGCTTGCTCCGTGGGGAAAGTGTCAGCAGTGATACCCCGACAGGAGATCCGCTGGTGTCCTGTGTCCTCGATTTACAGGCTGGCTTCGGGTTAGATACGACAGACAGTGGTAATATCGACACCCTGACAGACACCCAGGCGACCCTGAACAATTTGAGCCAGGAGCAGATGAACAAGCAGCTCAAGCGACTCAAAATGTATCTGCTGGTCCAGTCCGGCCGCCGGAACAATGATTACACTTATCCCCTCGATAAGGTTTGGGTTGGAGAGGGGGGGATCGGGCGTGAGATAACCCTCACTGACGACCAGAGAGAGTATCACTGGCGTCTGGTGTCCCTGAGTGTGCAACCGCGAAATGTAAGGTGATTAGGATGAATATGATAAAAAACCAAAGAGGCGTGGCTCTGATAACAGCATTGCTGATGAGCCTGGTGATCATGGCGATGGTGACCGGGACACTCTATTTCGTTACCCAGTCGACCAAGATGACTGGGGCGGGCAAGCGCTACGCAACAGCACAGGATGCCGCTGACGGGACCATCGATCTTATGAAGGATGTGATCAACTTCACCATCTGGGGAGGGGATATTACTCAGGAGGATGGCCTGAAAGACATCATCGTTGAAAAGGTGCCAAGTAATCCCTGTCTGGCCAAGGCAGTTATTATCAATCCTGGGCTTACGTGCACTGTCGATATCACCCTGCCAGGTGAGATCGGTGATTTTAATGCGGAAGTGACACTTGAGCGCCTGTTCAGCAAGACTCTTCCTGGAGGGCGGCTGGAGTTCGCCCAGTCGGCGGGTGGTGCGCCCAGCAACGCCGTCTTCTTCCGGATTTCTACCGAGGTAAAAGGTCCCGGAAATACGACAGCTGAGAATTCAGCACTCTACCGGTGGGCCGGTTGATTCACGCAATTGTTGAGCGAGGTTGATGCTATGAATAATAAATTTTTGTGCCTGTTATTGCTGATGTTTTTGGTTGCGATTCCGTCGGCGGCGCTTGCCGCTATGGACTCCTACTGCAGTGCTCCACCTTATGTCACTCGGACCATTGCTCCCAACATCATGGTTCTGATGGACAATTCTGAGGACATGCTTCAGCCGGCTTATCCGGAGCTGGAATATACGCCGAACGGGACCAAAGACAACTATATCGGTTATTACAATCCTCAGGGTTGTTATTATTATTCGGGTGGTAAGTTTTACGAAGCCTTGAATGGCACGGATTCTTATACCGACTCCGATACCTGTCCGTCTACCGCCCCATTCCGCGGCAACCTGATGAATTGGGCGACCATGTCGAAGTATGATGTGTTGCAGAAGGTGATCGTCGGCGGTAATGCCACCTCAAAACAGGGGAATGCCCATACTCTTGTCAGCATCTCCGGGGTCTGGCCGGTCGACCCGGTGACTTTTCCCAGTACTGCTCGCTATTACAACGGCTGCGAATTCCGCATGAACAACGGCAACCTGACAATTATCGATCACCCGACTTCGGGGGGCGGGACCTGCCCTCTGCTGGTTCCATCGGCTGGGTTTGCCGTTGTCCCGAGGTTGGAAGAAGTTCAGCAAGACAGCACCTTGCATGACCTGTTGGCCGATTATGTTTCTACCGCAACGGGTTCAGGGCAGAAGTTTTTGTCCTCAGTTGGCAGTTTGTGGGAAAGCATCAATCTGGTGTCCGAAGCCTGGGCGGCGCGACCCTGTACGATTCAAACGGGCGCGTTGAACGGTAAGGAAGGCGAACCGTTTGATCTGGTTATGAGCCTGGTCAACAAGGAAGGCGGCAGCACCGCATCCTGGACAGCGCCTGTCATGCCGGCCTGGATGACTGGGCCGGCACTTGATGTGAATGCCAGCGGCGTCTTGGACGGGAAGGCCATATGGTCCAATTCTCAACCATCGGCGGGTATTTACAATTTTGAAGTGACGGCCTCCTCTGTCGATGGCTGCTCGGGAACAGATACCTACACCGGTCAGTTTGTAATTGAGGCTAACCCACCGGAGATCACTCACTATGTGTCGGATACTCTCGATTCGGGAACTGAAGGGGTCGGCTACACGTTTACCATGACTGGTCAGGGGGGGACCCCTGTTCTGAACTGGTCGATTACCAGTGGTTTTCTGCCACCGGGGCTCACGCTCAGTTCAACCACTGGTGTCATCAGTGGGACGCCTGCCGCCGCAGGAACCTATAGTTTTTCTGTGCAGTTGGAGGACTCACTTGGCGCCATCGATACTGCAGCCCTGAAGATAATCATTGAAGAGGGTCTGGAAATTCTCACCAATGATTTGCCTGAAGCGTGGGAGGGAGAAGCCTATTATGCCCAGCTCAAAGCGATCGGCGGTACGGTTGATTCGAGTGGCGGCTATACCTGGGCAGTGAGCGGGTTGCCGAGCAGTCTCTCTTTCAATGCCACCAGTGTGGCAATTGATGGAACGCCTGATAGTGGCACCACAGGGACCTATCCTGTTCTCATTAAAGTCGAGGATCACGCCGGTACGGTTGTCAGCAAAACCTTAAACCTGACAGTCGGAACCGATCCCGGTCATGTTGTCATTCTTTCGGAAGCGGTCCTGCCGACGACCTACAATGGCGATTCGTTCCTGTTTGAAATTCAGGCGAACGGCGGTATGGTTTTCTCCTCCGGCGTCTATGCCGGCGGCTACAAATGGGGCGTCGGCGAGGAGCCGGGCAATCCTACCGGTTCAACTCTGCCGAGTTGGATGACGCTGGATGAATACACGGGGGTTCTGTCCGGAGTGCCGGACAACACGGTCGATACCCCTTATACCTTTGCAATCTGGGTCGAGGGTGGTGGAGGCCATGTCGATTACCAGTACTTCAAACTGGAGTCACTGGCAAAAGCGCCGAAGACTACAGCCCTTCAGTCGCAGACCTTCGCCGTCAATGTGACCCTGATAGAAGAACCATTGACCGATTTAAACGGCAATGACATCTGGGATGATGGGGAGAGTTTTACCGATCTCAACGGTAACGGAGTCTGGGATGGTAAGGGTGGCGTGTTCCAGAAATTCTGGGATAGTACCGCCTCCAAGGCGCGCTGGGGAATGACCAGGTTTCGTGACGTGGGCAGCTCAGTCGAGGTTGATGTCGACACCTGTATCCCGGTTTCCAATGCTGCATCTTTTTATACCAATATCCAGAACGCTACGCCGGCGAGCAGCTCGCCACTGGCTAGCGGTCTTTATAGCGATATCAATTATTATAAATTTAACAGCGGCGGTTTTACCGGCTGCACGAACAGTGATCCGATCGACCATGTTCCCTGCCGGAAAAACTTCATGCTGGTGTTGACCTCGGGTTCGGACCTCTCGGGCACTGGTTTCCCAACGGACAGCACCTGCAACGAGTCGAATCCTGTGGTGCAGAACGCCTGCTACGCATACAACAATGACCTGCGTTCCGATGCTGAAGGCAAACAGAGTATCTACACCTATATCGTTAACACCATGGGTGAAAACGATACCAACAATGCCATCCTCGAGGCAGCGTCCAACGCCGGTGGGGGGGTTGGTGGTAACCAGTACTACGAAGCGAGCAGCGGCTCAGATATCGAGGATCAGTTGACCAAGGCGATTGAGGATATCCTTGCCCAGGCTGCTTCTGGTACGGCCGTTTCGGTTCTGACAACGTCGTCGCGGGGAATCGGTTCTATGATGCAGGCCTACTTCCTGCCGATCCGGCAGGAAGCTGAGCGTGAGGTGCGTTGGACCGGTTATGTGCAGAATCTCTGGATCGATCCGGACGATAACCTGCGTGAGGACAGCAACTCCGATTATCGGTTGAAACTTACGGACGACAATATCCTGCGACTTTATTTCAATGAACAGACCAATGAGGCCAGAGCCGCTTTGTTTACCGATGCACAGCTGAAGGCCTGCACCGATGGCACTATGAGCGGCCAACCGACCATAAAAGACTTCAATGCTGTCAGTTACACTTGGGAGGGGGGGAGCAGTCTGGTCGATCGAAGTCCGTCGTCGCGGAACTTGTTCACAGCAAAGAAATATATCCACGGGGAGTCGACTCACAGCTCATATTATTCAGATACGTTAAGCAGTACTGATTTCAGCACAGCGAATTCAGAGCTGGATGCTCGCCTAGATGTCGCATCAGATGCGGCAGCAGCAGATAAGATCATTGGTTATGTGCGCGGGGAGTGCCTGGAATCGGGAGTCTCTGGTGATGCTGCCTGCGCTGATGCGACTGATTCGACATATCGCGATCGACGCATCGACGGCAAAGTCTGGAAACTGGGTGATGTCATCAGTTCAACGCCGAAGGTGCTGGCGGGGACACCCAACAACACCTACCATATCGATTACGGAGATATAACTTATTACAATTTTGTCTCCAGCTCCGGAACGGACTTTAAAGACAGCTACGGCTATTCCTTGGCTGGAAACCAAAGTTATTCTGATCGTTCATCTGTTGCCTTTGTTGGTGCCAATGACGGAATACTGCATGCCTTCCGGGTGGGCTATCTCAAAGACAAAGGGGTCACCGAAACTGGCGTGCTTGGTCTTTTTAAAAACTTTGTTGGTTTAGATGACTCTCTTAACGACAAGATCGGCGAAGAGGTCTGGGGTTATGTGCCGTACAATGCACTGCCTTACCTGAAATACCTGGCCGACCCCAACTACTGTCACATTTACTACAATGATCTGTCGGTTCGACTGGTGGATGCCAGCCTTGGTGATCTTTCTACGAATGATTCGGCTGACGCAAAGACAGAACAGAGTTGGAAGACTATCCTGATTGGCGGAATGCGATTCGGTGGTGCTTGCGAGGCAGGGGTGCCCAGCCCGCCTGGAACAGTCAGCAATGTGGGCTATTCGGCCTACTATGCCATTGATGTAACAGATGCGGAACACCCAAAGCCTTTGTGGGAATTTAGTGACCCTGATATGGGTTACTCCACTGGTTTCCCCTCGGTGCTGAGAACCGGTGATCCGGGGGACAATGGGCGCTGGTACGTGGCGTTCGGTTCCGGTTCGACGACTCTGCCAAAAGGAGGCACTGACATCGCACGCAGTAAGGATGGGTACCTTTACGTCCTCGATCTGGAGACCGGGGTTGTCGCACAGAAGATAAAGCTGGGTGTTGGAGAGATCGTCGGTGATGTACTGACGATCGACAAGAACAAGGACTACGTGACTGAACGCCTCTATTTCGGCACGGCCTATGATTCTGCCGGAACCTGGAATGGCCGTCTCTATGGATTGAAAATCGACAATGTCGATTTGGCGACCAGCTGGACTCCAGCACCGGATGCTATTTTTGAAGGTGCGTTTCCATTTACCGCTTCACCTGATGCCGCCAGTGATACCGCGGACAATGTCTGGGTCTATGCAGGCTCCGGGAAGTACTATAGTGATGTTGACGAGTATTACCTGGACGATCAGATATTCGTCGGTGTCAAGGACCAGCTGACCAGTCCATCTTACCCGGTGGATGTGACCACCACCGGGATGGACGATAAGACGACTGCTCAGACCGCTGGGACGGTGACGGAAACTGAGGAGATTTGTGGTTATAATGCTGTTGATAACAAGTTCGAACAGCAGACTGTGGTGACTAAGACCGACCGAACTTCAGGCGAGCAGACGACACCCGATATCGGCTGGTATGTGTTGCTACCAGACGGTGAACGGGTGATTTCACGGCCGTTGGCGGTCGGCGGACTGGTTGATTACCTGACCTATATCCCGAGTTCTGACGAATGTTCCTACGGAGGTGAGTCCTACCTTTATGCGGTTGGCTACACCACCGGTGAGGCGCCCAACAAGATTGCTATCCGGAGTTCTCAAACTACCGGTGGTGCGACCAGTGGAGATGTTGATATTTCTCGAGGCATTCGTCTCGGGCCGGGTGCTCCCCCCACCGGGGAAGCAATTATTATCCCACCGCCAAAGGAAGGACAGGATCAGTTGAAAAAGAAGATCCAGGTTGCCACCGGTGTTATCGTTGAGGCGGAAAACACGCCCGCCATTTCAGTCACCTCGGAGATGGTACACTGGTTGAAAAAGTAAACTGTTACGCAAGATCAGAAAAAACGGCCCGGAGCTGAATAGCTCCGGGCCGTTTTTCGTTTAGTTATGCAGAGATATTTCAGGGCTGCCAAATTTTCAACAGCGCCTCGGCCATTTCCGCCGGGGAGTCGGCGACGCTGATGCCGCACTCGCGCAGGAAGGCTTTTTTGCTCGCGGCGTCGCCCTTGCCACCGGAGATGATTGCGCCGGCGTGGCCCATCCGTTTGCCGGCCGGAGCGGTGGCTCCGGCGATGAAGGCGGCGACCGGCTTGGTCATGTGGTCGCGGACGAATTCTGCGGCCTGCTCTTCGGCGTCGCCGCCGATCTCGCCGATCATGATCACCGCCTTGGTCTCCGGGTCGGCTTCGAACATCTTCAGGGTGTCGAGATGGCTGGTGCCGTTGACCGGGTCGCCACCGATGCCGACGCAGGTGGTCTGACCGATGTCGCGGGTGGTCAGCTGCCAGACCGCTTCGTAGGTCAGGGTGCCGGAACGGGAGACGACGCCGACCGGGCCGGGCTTGTGGATGTAACCGGGCATGATGCCGATCTTGCACTCGCCGGGGGTGATGACGCCGGGGCAGTTGGGACCGACCAGGCGGCAGTTCTTCCCTTCCATGTACTTGTTGACCTTGACCATGTCGAGGACCGGGACACCCTCAGTGATGCAGATCACCAGTTCGATCCCCGCATCGACGGCTTCCATGATCGCGTCGGCGCTGCCGATCGGCGGGACATAGATGACCGAAGCGTTGGCCCCGGTAGCCTTGACGGCGTCTTCGACGGTGTTGAAGATCGGAAAACCGTCTATGTCCTGACCGCCCTTGCCGGGGGTGACTCCGCCGACCATCTGGGTGCCGTAATCGCGAGCCCCTTGGGCATGAAACAGACCCGTGGCGCCGGTAATTCCCTGGGTAATGACCTTGGTATTTTTATCAATGAGTATGCTCATCGTTATCTCTCCTTAACCGTTGACGGCTTTGACGATTTTTTCGGCAGCGTCGGCCATGCCGTCGGCACTGACAATGTTCAGGCCCGATTCGGCCAGCAGCTTCTTGCCCATTTCGACGTTGGTTCCTTCCAGTCGAACCACCAATGGAACTTTGACACCGATCTGCTTGGCGGCCTCGATAACCCCGCTGGCGATGATGTCGCACTTCATGATGCCGCCAAAGATATTGACCAGAATCCCCTTCACTTTGTCGTCGGAGAGAATGATCTTGAACGCCTCGGTGACGCGGTCAACCGTCGCTCCACCCCCGACGTCGAGAAAGTTGGCCGGATCTCCGCCGTAGTGTTTGATGATGTCCATGGTCGCCATCGCCAGGCCGGCACCGTTGACCATGCAGCCGATATTGCCGTCAAGGGCGATGTAGGAGAGGTCGTACTGGGATGCCTCGATCTCCATCGGATCCTCTTCGTCGTAGTCGCGCAGGTCGCGGATGCGCAGGTGACGGAACAGGGCGTTGTCTTCGAGGTTGAGCTTGGCGTCGAGGCAGAGCAGGTCGCCTTCGGCAGTCAGGATCAGCGGATTGATTTCCAGCAGAGAACAGTCGCAGTCGACAAACGCCTTGTACAGGCTCATCAGCAACGGGACCGCCTGCTTGACCTGAGGCATCTCAAAGCCGAGCTTGAAGGCGACTTTACGGGCCTGGAAAGCGGTCAGGCCGACGACGGGATCGACTACTTCGAAGAAGATTTTCTCCGGGGTTTTGGCGGCGACCTCTTCGATGTCCATCCCCCCTTCGGCGGAGGCCATCAGGGTGACCCTGTCGGTGACGCGGTCGACCAGGAAGGAGACGTAAAATTCGTCGGCGATGTTGCTCCCCTTCTCGACCAGCACCCGCTTGACGATCTTCCCTTCCGGACCCGTCTGGTGGGTGATCAGGGTCATGCCGAACATGTCGCGGGCGAATTTTTTGACTTCGTCTGCGGTCTTGGCGATCTTGACACCGCCCCCTTTGCCGCGTCCCCCGGCATGAATCTGCGCCTTGACCGCCCAAGGCCCGTCCCCCAGCCGTCTGGCCCAGTCACGGGCCGAGTTGCTGTTGTAGACCACGTGTCCGTCCGGCACCGGAACACCGAAGTTACGTAGAATCGCCTTTGCCTGATACTCGTGAATGTTCATCGTGTCCTCGCAGAGTTGAAATTGAGACGAATGCACCACTAACCGGAACATCCGCTTATGAAATAGAAGCAGGGCAGGTTTCCCGGCCCATAAGAGCGTATACCTGACAACTTGTCAGCCTGTCAAGTGGTCATACCGATTAATGGTCAGGTGTGGGTTGAAACGTCGTTGTGGGCAACTATATCGCGAACTGCGGTGAGGGCAAGCGGCGGACCAAGAAAACCGGTCAGAGCGGGTTTGCCCTGACCGGTGGAGAGTGAAAAAAACTGTTTTGGGTCCGAACTACTTGGTCGATTTCCAGTCCGCAAGAAATTTTTCGATGCCGACATCGGTCAGCGGGTGCTGAGCAAGTTGCTGCATAACACTGAAGGGAATGGTGCAGATATCGGCACCGATCAGGCCCGCGTTGAGAACGTGCATCGGACTGCGAACGGACGCCACGATGATTTCCGTACCGTAGCCGTAGTTGTCATAGATGGTGCGGATCTGTTCAACGCTCTCCAGACCTTCGTGGCCGATGTCATCGAGCCGGCCGACAAAGGGTGACACATAGGTCGCACCGGCTTTTGCGGCTAGCAGCGCCTGCAGCGCCGAGAAGATCAGGGTGACGTTGGTGTTGATCCCGTCCGCGCTGAACTGCTTGGTGGCTTTGAGTCCTTCGCCGGTCATTGGCACCTTGATGACGATATTTTCGTGTATTTTGGCCAGCTCCCGACCTTCAGCCAGCATCCCGGTGGAATCGAGGGCAATGACTTCAGCGGAGATCGGGCCATCGACGATTCCGGTGATCTCGGTGATCACTTCTTTGAAGTCGCGACCACTCTTGGCGATCAGGGAAGGGTTGGTGGTGACGCCGTCGACCAGGCCCAGATCATGGGCAGTGCGGATCTGGTCAACTTCGGCGGTATCGATAAAAAATTTCATAATGTTGCCTCCTGAAGGTTATTTTTGCCGGAAAGGTAGCAGATAGCTTCGGTGATTGTCTATTTATTCATTTTGCGATACTGATTGCGGCATTTTTTCGAACAGAAGTGGAGCTGCGTGCCGGCAACTTTGGCTGTAATCGCGTCACTGAGTGGCAGATATGCCCCGCACTGAGGGTCCTGGACCATGGTTTCACCCTCGCGGGTGCGATTGCTCGGTCGCCTCGCGTTCGGTGGTTTGCGGAACAGCGCCTGAACAACTGTATAGCCGAGAAAAAAAATTAATGCCAGCAGGATCAGACGGACCATAATCGCTACCACTTCTCCATTATTATGTTGATACCCTCCGGCGCGGGCAGATTCTGCAGAAGGCCGCCGACGGTTTGGTTCAGCCGGGGATGATTCAGTTCTGGGGCCAGCTCGGCCAGCGGTAGGAGGACGAAATGGCGGGTGTGCAGTCGGGGATGGGGGAGAACCAGGTCCGGATCGTCGGACAGGCACTGCCCGTAGAGCAACAGATCAATGTCCAGGGTGCGCGGAGCCCAGCGAACGTTACGGGTTCGACCGCAGGCAGCTTCAATCTCCCGGCAGCAGTCGAGCAGCTCCCGGGGGGAGAGGCTGGTGGTCAGTTGCAGCACCGCGTTGAGGTAATCGGGTTGCCCGGCTGGACCGCCGAGCGCCGGGGTCCGGTAGAGCGGGGAGCTGGCGCCGATATCGATGCAGCGGTGGCGTGACAGCTGTTGCCGGGCCTGTCGAAATTGTTGCAGCGGCTGCCCCAGATTGGCACCCAGGCCGAGGAACACCCTGTTTTCTGTACCCTGAGTCATAAGCAAGACATTAAATCATAAGGGGTTGTCGGCGTCAATTTTGTCTCTTTTCGCGGGCCCCATAAGCTCTGGCAAGGTCCCGCTCCCGGCGGGAAAAATCCCTTTACAGCTTCCGGTGAGTTAGTGTATCTTGCTCAGCCTGCGGAGAGGTGACCGAGAGGCCGATGGTGCTCGCCTGGAAAGCGGGTGTAGTGCAAGCTACCGGGGGTTCGAATCCCCCCCTCTCCGCCATTTATTCATTCTGAACGGCCCAGTCGTTATCCTGACCGGATAAAGTGATTGCCGGCAGAAGTGACAGCCGGGTCCCGCGCAACGGACGGCCGCGAACTCCGTCAGGCCCGGAAGGGAGCAGCGGTAACGGTTCTGGACGTGTGCCGCGGGGGTGCCTGGCTGTCACTTGTGTCGGCAATTCTTATTTGTAAAACAAATCCTACTGAACGATTCGGCGAGCCTGCTTCACGGAGACCGAGACTATGTCCTACCTGGTTCTGGCACGCAAGTGGCGACCCCAGCTGTTTGATGATCTGATCGGCCAGGAGCATGTCAGTCAGACGCTGAAAAATGCTATTCTGGCCGATCGGGTCCACCACGCCTTTCTCTTTACCGGCGCCCGGGGTGTCGGTAAGACATCCGCCGCACGGATTTTTGCCAAAGCGCTCAACTGTCAGGACGGTCCGACGACAGAGCCTTGCGGGACATGTCCTTCCTGTGTTGAGATTGCCGCTGGACAGGGGATCGATGTCTTTGAAATCGACGGGGCGTCAAATACCGGTGTCGATGATATCCGCGAATTGCGCGAAAATATCCGCTACCTGCCATCGAAATCACGCTACAAAATCTTCATTATCGATGAAGTGCATATGCTGTCGATCAATGCCTTCAACGCCTTGCTGAAAACCCTGGAAGAACCGCCGGAACACGCAAAGTTCATTTTCGCCACGACCGAACCGCACAAGATCCCGGTGACGATCCTGTCACGCTGTCAACGTTTCGATTTCCGCAAAATCAGTACGGTGCAGGTGGCCGATCGGTTGCGATACATCGTCGACCAGGAAAAGGTGGAGATTTCCGACCAGGGATTAGCGATGATCGCCCGCTCCGGAGGCGGCAGTATGCGTGATGCCCAGTCTACCCTTGACCAGGTGATCGCTTTCTGTGGTGACCAGGTCAGCGACGCGGACCTGCAGAGTTTGTTGGGATTGGTCGATCGGCGCCTGTTGCTCGATACGCTGGAGGCGGTCCAGGAACGGGACGCTCGCCGTGTTCTCAGTGTCATTGCGCGGGTTGATGAGCATGGCCATTCGTTTCGCCAGTTCTGCCGGCAGGTGGTTGAGCTGGTCCGCTCAATGGTGGTGATCAAGGTGGTTGAGCAGCCGGGTGAGCTGCTGGATGCCGGTGAGACGGAACTGCAGGAGTTGAAGCCGCTGGCACAGCAGGTTCAACTGGAGGACCTTCAGCGGATGCTGACCCTGTTGATCAAAACCGAAGCGGAGCTGGCCCAGTCCAACTATCCGCGTCTGACCATGGAGATGCTGCTGATCCGTCTGGCGCAAATGCCGCCGGGGCAGGAAGTGTCGGTCCTGATTCGCAAACTCGAACTTCTTGAGCAGCGACTGGCCGGGACTCCGCTGCCTCCTTCCCCTCCGGCCGAATCGCCTCGTCCGGAGCCGGCACGAGCTGTGTCTCCACCGCCGCCGTCGGGAGGGGGCGCTCAACCAAAAAAGGTTGAGGCCCCGCCGCTCGAGGCATCCGCTGACTGTGACTGGGCGGGGCTGGTCGATTTCGTCAAATCCCGCCGAGTGCGGATCGGTTCATTTCTGGAACACGGTCGGCTGGTCAGCAATCAACTGCCCCACCTTAAGGTTGCTCTGCCGGTCAGCTTTTATGGTCTCATCGACAGGGAGATGAAAGAGGATATCCAGCAACTGGCTACGGAATTCTTTTCCCGGCCGGTCAAGCTCGATCTGGTCAGCCTTTCGGACAATCAGTCCGCGCCTCCTTCGCTGCTGGAGGAGCGTAAGCTGCAGGAATCAGATCGGGAAAAACGCTTGAAGAGCGATGCTGTCGAGCATCCGATGGTCAAGGCGGCGATTGACATTTTTGAGGGAGAGGTTGACAGGGTTCAACCGATTGATAAGGGTTTCGTTTAGTTCATCAGCTTTGGAGGACGTCAGAAAATGGCAAAAGGTCTTGGTAACATCATGAAACAGGCGCAGCAGATGCAGCAGAAAATTGCCCGCCTGCAACAGGAACTCGAAGGTCGCGAAATAGAGGCGGCGGCCGGTGGCGGAATGGTCACTGCGGTTGTGAACGGCAAGCAGCAGCTGCTCAGCGTGAAGATCGAGAAGGCGGTTGTGGATCCGGAGGACGTCGAAATGCTGGAAGATCTGGTTACGGCTGCAATCAACGAGGCGTTGAAAAAAAGCCAGGAGATGATGCAGCAGGAGATGGGCAAGGTAACCGGTGGTATGAGTCTCCCTGGCCTGTTTTAACCCGCGATGCTCATGATATTTATCGAAAAGAATCCGCAGCGGTTGCCGAGGCAGCAGGGGTGCGGATTTTTTTCTTTCTGTGCGCCTCAGAAAAATGCGCAAGCGGGTTGCGCTTAACTGTATACATTATAAGATTGAACTTTCGCGGTGTTATATGCTAGTGTCTCTACTTTGGTAAGACCAATTAGCCAAAATGTTTTGGGGAGATTATAATTTTTTACCTTCCCTGAAAAAATAGAACAGCATTTTAAAATTCTGGAATTCAAAGGCATTCCATGTTAGGCTCGCTTCCGTCTTTCGACCGCCTGGTCGCAGAATTGTCGAAACTTCCGGGAGTCGGAGGGAAGACGGCGGCTCGGCTTGCTTTCCATCTGCTGCGGGCTCCACAGGCTGACACCGATGCGCTTGCCGACGCCCTGCGTGAAATGAAACAGAAGGTCGCTTTCTGCTCCCACTGTTTCCATATTACGGAAACCGATCCCTGCGCGATCTGCAACGACCCTTCCCGGGACGGGCGCCTTTGCATTGTCCAGGAACCGCAGGATCTGCTGGCTATCGAGAGAAGCCATGCTTTTCATGGTCGTTACCATGTCCTGCACGGGGCTCTGTCCCCACTGGACGGCATCGGCCCCGAAGAATTGAAAATCGCCCCTCTGCTGGAGCGATTGCGCCAGGAACAGGTTGAGGAGATCCTCCTGGCAACCAATTTTACTGTCGAAGGTGAAGCAACCGCGCTTTATCTGGCCCGTCTGCTCAAGCCGCTGGGGATGAAAATCACCCGGTTGGCACACGGCATCCCGATGGGCAGCGACCTCGAATATATCGATACGGCGACGGTTCAGCAGGCGGTGGACAGTCGGCGGGATTTTTAACCGGAACGTTCACTGAATTCTCTGTTTTTTTACGTGTTGCCTGATTCATCTATCAAACAGAAATCCAGTTCAGCCCAGAACTTACTGGAACCAGTATTGGGTTATCCATTATCAACAGAGTAGAAGGAGGTTTGCATGTCTCGGAAAATGGTTTGTACTGACGGCAATTCCGCTGCGGCGCATGTGGCTCATGCGACCAACGAGGTTATTGCCATCTATCCCATTACCCCCTCTTCAGTCATGGGGGAGATTTCTGATGCCAAGAGCGCCATGGGGCAAAAGAACATCTGGGGAACAGTTCCCAAGGTTGTTGAAATGCAGTCGGAAGGTGGAGCTGCCGGCGCCGTTCATGGTGCCCTCCAGGCGGGTGCCCTTACCACGACCTTTACGGCGTCTCAGGGTCTGCTGCTGATGATCCCGAACATGTACAAGATTGCCGGTGAGTTGACTCCGACCGTCTTCCATGTTTCGGCCCGCGCCATCGCCGCCCAGGCACTATCGATCTTCGGCGACCACTCCGACGTAATGGCCTGCCGCCAGACCGGTTGGACCATGCTCTGTTCCAACAACGTTCAGGAAGTCATGGACTTTGCTCTGATCGCCCAGGCAGCAACCCTCGAGTCCCGCGTTCCGGTACTGCATTACTTCGACGGTTTCCGGACCTCCCACGAAGTACAGAAGGTTGATGAGCTGAGCATGCAGACCATGAAAGCGATGATCGATGACGAGCTGGTTGCTGCGCACCGCGCTCGCTCTCTGTCGCCGGACCATCCGGTGCTGCGTGGTACTGCCCAGAATCCGGACGTTTACTTTATTGGTCGCGAGACCGTCAACCCGTACTACGAAAAAGTGCCGGGCATCATGCAGGCGCAGATGGATAAGTTCGCCAAGCTGAGTGGCCGCCAGTACAACTTGGTTGACTACGTCGGTCACCCGCAGGCTGAGCGTGTTGTCGTGATGCAGGGTTCCGGTTGCGAAGCGATGGAAGAACTGATCACGCACCTGGCCGATCAGGGCGAGAAGGTCGGCATGGTCAAGGTCCGGCTGTTCCTGCCGTTCCCGATCGAGCAGTTCTGCAAGGCAATCCCGAGCAGCGTCAAGAAAATCACGGTTCTCGACCGCACCAAGGAGCCCGGCTCCATCGGTGAGCCGATGTACCAGGCGGTGCGCACCGCGATTGGTGAAGGAATGGTCGATGGCTTGACCAGTTTCGACGGCTACCCGAGCATCGTCGGTGGCCGCTACGGCCTCGGTTCCTTCGAGTTCAACGCCGGAATGTGTAAGGCGGTTCTCGACAACATGCTCCAGGACAAGCCGAAGAATCACTTCATCGTCGGTTTCGAAGATGATGTCATGGGCATGAGCCTGCCGTTTGACGAGAACTACAAGGTTCCGTTCAACGGTTACGCCGCGATGTTCTACGGCCTTGGATCTGATGGAACCGTTGGTGCCAACAAGAACTCGATCAAGATCATCGGAGATACCACTGACAACGAAGTTCAAGCCTACTTTGTCTACGACTCGAAGAAGGCCGGCAGCATGACCACTTCGCACCTGCGTTTCGGTCAGGATGTCATCAAGTCGACCTACCTGCTCTCCGAAGGTGAGGCGGACTTTGTCGCCTGTCACAACTTCTCTTTCCTCGAGAAGTACGACATGCTCAACAACGCCAAAGAAGGTGCGACCTTCCTGCTCAACTCTCCGTTCGGCCAGGGTGATGTGTGGGGGCACCTGCCGAAAGCTGTACAGCAGACCATCATCGACAAGAAGATGAAGTTTTACGTTATCGACGGTGTGGCCCTCGGTGAGAAGCTGGGCCTCGGTCCCCGGATCAACGTCATCATGCAGACTGCGTTCTTCAAGATTTCCGGCATTATCCCGCTGGAGCAGGCGATTACCGAAATCAAGGGTGCGATCGTCAAGTCCTACGGTAAAGCTGGCGAAAAAGTCGTCAACATGAATAAGCAGGCGGTTGACGCTGCGCTAGAGAACATTGAAGAAGTGACGGTACCAAAGACAGCTGACAGCGTTATTGAAATGACCAGCGGTCAGTGGTCCGGTTGCTCTGAGGCCGTTCAGCAGACCCTCGGACCGATCATTGACGGTCTCGGTCACAAGCTGCCGATGTCCGCGATGCCGGCAGACGGTACTTTCCCGACCGCGACGGCTTGTGTCGAGAAGCGTAACATCGCTGTCACGACCCCGGCCTGGAAAGAGGATCTCTGCGTCCAGTGCGGTATCTGTTCCTTCGTTTGTCCGCATGCTGCAATCCGTATGAAGATTTACGACGAAGCCGATCTCAAGGGCGCGCCGGCAACCTTCAGGTCCTGTGCCGCAAAAGGCAAGGATCTGGACGGCAAGCTGTTCACCCTGCAGGTTGCGGTTGAAGACTGTACCGGTTGTGGTGCCTGTGTTTACAACTGCCCGGCCAAGAGCAAGACCGAAGAAGGCGTCAAGGCGATCAACATGGTGGCCCAGCCGCCGCTGCGTGAAACCGAAGCAGCCAACTTTGAGTTCTTCCTCGGCCTGCCTGATCCGGATGAGTCATTGTTCAACCGCGCGACCGTCAAAGGCAGCCAGTTGCTGCCGCCGATGTTTGAATTCTCCGGCGCCTGTGCCGGTTGCGGAGAGACTCCGTTCGTCAAGCTCTGTTCCCAGCTGTTCGGTGATCGGATGGTCGTTGCCAATGCTACCGGTTGTTCCTCGATCTATGGCGGCAACCTGCCGACCACTCCCTGGGCGACCCGCAAAGACGGCCTCGGCCCCGCATGGAGCAACTCGCTGTTCGAGGACAACGCCGAGTTCGGTTACGGTTTCCGCCTGGCGATCGACAAGACGACCGCTTATGCACGGGAACTGCTGACCAGCAACATTGAATGCGGCTGCAAGGCCTGCGAAGGGACAGCCGGTCTGAAGCAGGAGATTCTGGATTCTGCTCAGGACTCCCAGGCTGAGATCGAAGCTCAGCGTGGTCGGGTGGCTCAGCTGAAAAAGATCCTTGCTGCCTGTACCCATGAAACCGCCAAACCGTTGCTGGTCGATGTCGACTACCTGGTCGTCAAGTCGGTCTGGATTCATGGCGGCGATGGTTGGGCCTACGATATCGGTTACGGTGGTCTTGACCACGTTCTCGCTTCCGGCGCCAACGTCAACGCACTGGTTCTCGATACCGAGGTTTATTCCAACACTGGTGGCCAGGCCTCCAAGTCCACCCCGATCGGTGCAGTGGCCCAGTTCGCAGCCGGCGGTAAGGAGATGCCGAAGAAAGACCTGTCGATGATCGCCATGACCTATGGCAACATCTACGTGGCCCGCGTTGCTCTTTCCAACCCGGCGCAGGTTGTCAAGGCGATGATCGAAGCCGATGCTTACGATGGACCCTCACTGGTTATCGCTTACAGCCACTGCATCGCCCACGGGATCAACATGACCAAGGGGATCGACAGCTGTAAAGAGGCGGTTGCCTGCGGCCACTGGCCGCTGTTCCGTTACGACCCTCGCCTGGCTGCGGAAGGCAAAAATCCGCTGCAGATGGACAGCAAGGAGCCAACCATCAGCTTTGAGGAGTTTGCCAACAATCAGAACCGTTTCCGGGCGCTGAAGAAGGCCAACCCCGAGCATGCTGAAGAGTTGATGGCGGCATCCGCCAAGGATACGGCGACCCGCTACGACCTGTACAAGAAACTGGCCGAACTGCAGGCGGATTGCGGCAAGTAAAAACTGACTGCCATTGCACGGTAAAAGGCTCCTGCCAGGTCACTGGCGGGAGCCTTGTTTTTTGCGCCGGCCTCGCAGGGCGAAGGCAAAAGGGGTGATCATTCGCCATCAGATCCGTCTGACTTTGCTTTTGCCGATGAATTTGCCCCGGATCCCCTACCGGAATGAACATGGTTTATTTTTAGCTGTTGCCGCGGAACGCTAGATTGATTTTCCGCAAAGCGGAACCCCACTGTCTCTAGGTGACTTCATGGCTGAATTTTTCTCTGTCCTTATCAATGTTGTTTCTCCGGTCTTCGGTATTGTTGTTGTAGGATTTTTACTCGGAGGTCGGCTGCAGCTGCAGGCGCGCACCCTGACCCGGGTGGCCTATTACCTGTTTGCTCCCGCATTTATTTTTCAGGCGATCAGTGGCGCTGATATCCCGTTGGACAGCGCTCTGCGGATGATTGCTTTTATTGTTCTGACCCATCTTGTGGGCGTGTTGTTCGCCGCCGGGATTGGTCGTCTGCTCGGTAAATCGAAAGAGATGATCGCGGCGCTGGTGATGATTGCGGCGTTCGGTAATGTCGGCAACTATGGCTTGGCAGTCATCCGTTTCCGCTTCGGGGATATCTCCGTGGCACCATCGAGCCTCTACTTTGTCGGTATCTCAATTACTGCGTTTATCCTCTGCGTCGGTGCCGCAGGCTGGGCCAAGGGCGGGAGCAAGGGGGCTGTCTGGGGGGTTGCGAAAACTCCGGTCCTGTGGGCAGCCATTCCTGCACTGCTGGTTTCGGTCGGCGGTGTTTCTGTTCCGCTGATGTTGGCGCGGATGGTCAGCCTGTTGGCTGACGCGATGATCCCAGTGATGCTGTTCGCCCTGGGCTTGCAGCTGCTGGAGCAGAGACGCGTTTCCCTTGCGGCGGATGTCTGGCTGGCTTCCGCAATCCGGTTATTGCTGGTGCCGGCGGTCGCATGTCTGATGGCGATCCCCTTTGGCTTGAGTACGGTGGAGACGGCCGCCGGGATTCTGCAGGCCGGCATGCCGACAGCTATTTTTGCGGCTATTATCGCCAAGGAGAACGATATCCTGCCCGACTTCGTCACCTCGGTTGTGGTGGTTTCGACGCTGGCCAGCCTGGTGACCTTGACGCTCCTGATGGTGATGCTGTAAGGCGGTAAAGCATTTAGCGCGGGGAATTTGTTTGACTTGCCTGGCGCTCTGTGATAATCCAAGCAGCTAACTTTACCAACATGAGGACTCAATCATGATCAACACGGCAGCAGCGGCAGCACGAGCGAACCGGGCGACATTACGCCTAGAGACTGTCCGTCACCTGAAGGGGTGAGCCGCGTAACTGCATAATTTACCGAGGCCATGGACAGACCAGTCCATGGCCTTTTTTATTTCTTTATTTTATTGATTCGGGAGATCGAAGATGCGCAACAATATCGTTCATATCGGTGCCGGCGAGCTCACCTATGAGATCCGGGCGATCGTTGATATTGCTGAAAAACTCAACAGGCTTGGCATCAAAACCAACATGGAGAATATCGGTGATCCGGTTGCCAAGGGGGAGAAGATCCCCACCTGGATGAAGGAGATCGTTGCCGATCTGGCCATGCAGGACTGCTCATACGGCTATTGTGCGACCAAGGGGTTGCTGCAGACCCGTGAGTTTCTCGCCGAAAAAACCAACTGTCGCGGCGGAGTGCAGATCAGCGCCTAGGACATCATCTTCTTTAACGGACTCGGTGATGCCATCCAGAAGGTGTACGGCCTGCTGCGGCGTGAAGCCCGGGTCATCGGTCCTTCACCGACCTACTCGACGCACTCTTCAGCGGAAGGCGCTCATGCCGGACAGGCTCCGGTGACTTACCGCCTTGATCCGGACAACAACTGGTACCCGGACCTGGATGACCTGCGTCTCTCGATAAAATACAATCCGACCATCTCCGGGATTCTGATCATCAACCCGGATAATCCGACCGGTGCTGTCTACCCCGAGCGCATCCTGCGGGAGATGATCCAGATCGCCAAGGAGTTCGACCTGTTCGTCATCTGCGACGAAATTTACAACAACATTGTTTACAATGGGCAGTCGACCAGGCCGATTTCAGATCTGGTCGGGGACGTGCCGGCGATCTCCATGAAGGGTATCAGCAAGGAAGTGCCCTGGCCTGGCTCACGCTGTGGCTGGATCGAGGTCTACAATGCGGACAAGGACGAGCTTTTCAGTCGTTATATCCAGAGCATCCTCAATTCGAAGATGGTCGAGGTTTGTTCCACGACGCTGCCACAGAAGGCGATTCCGAAAATTCTCAGTCACCCGCTCTATGAGGGCTATCTGCGGGACCGGATAGCACGCTATGAAAAGTTTTCCAACATTGCCTACGACCTGCTGAAGAAAGTTCCGGGGCTCAAAGTCAACCGGACCAATGGCTCTTTTTATATGAGCGTGGTCTTTGACCGCTCCCGGCTCAACCAGAGACAGACTCTGCCGATTGAAAATAAGGAGGTCCGCCAGATGGTTGAAGAGCTGGTGGCACCGCCGAGCGTGTCGCTGGATAAACGCTTCGTCTATTACCTGTTGGCTTCCACCGGAATCTGTACCGTGCCGATCTCTTCCTTCTGCACCGAAGAGCGTGGGTTCCGGATTACCTTCCTGGAGCAGGACGAACAGGAGTTTCTCAAGATCTTCCAGACGATCGCCAGCAGTATAGAAGCTTACCTGATCTCCTGAAGCGCTTTCCCCGGGAAAGGTGATAGACTGGCTTTATGACAATGTTTTCGACGGATAATCGCAACCTGCCCATAGAGAATCGGGCGCAATTAACTGAATACCTCACCCGCGGCGGCAAGCCTGAGCAGGACTGGGGTGTCGGCCTGGAAGTCGAGAAGCTGATTCTCGACAGGCAAACCGGTGAGGCGGCACCCTACGAGCGTATCCATGACCTGCTCAGTGCCCTGGAGGGGACTCTGGGGTGGGTGGGAATTTATGACAATGAGCACCTGGTCGGCCTGCAGGGCGGCAACTCCTCGGTGACCCTTGAGCCCGGCGGCCAAATCGAATTGTCCGGGCGGCTCTGTCGTGATATCCATTGCAGCAAACGCGATTTTGATCGTTACGCCGGCCAGATTGTCGCTGTCGGTCGCGAGCAGGGGCTCTGTTTTCTCGGCCTGGGTGCACAGCCTTTTACGCCGCTGGAGCAGATTGAATGGCTGCCCAAGCAGCGCTACGATGTGATGGGTCCGTATATGCTGCGGACCGGGGATATGGGTCAGCGGATGATGAAGCAGACCGCCGGGACCCAGGTGAATCTGGACTTTTCCGACGAGGCGGATTGCGTCCGCAAGGTCCGGGTGGGCCAGCTGCTGACCCCGGTTTTCTATGCCCTGTTTGCCAACTCACCGATCCTTGAAGATCGTCCTTCCGGCTGCCTGTCGGTCAGGGGTGAAATCTGGTCACGCACTGACGCGGATCGCTGTGGCCTGATCGAGCAGCTGCTCAAGACCGGCACCGGCTTCTCCGACTATGTTGATTATGCTTTGGATGTTCCCCTCTATTTTATCCAGCGTGAAGGGAGACTCTACAACCTGACCGGCACCCGCTTTACCTTCCGCCAGTTTCTCGAGAGTGGCTACCTTAACTTCCGTGCAACCCTGGCTGACTGTGAGCTTCACCTTTCGACCCTGTTCCCGGAAGTCCGTTTGCGCCCGCAGGTAGAGGTCCGTACTGCTGACAGTCTGCCGCAGCGGATGGCCGCATCAGTTGCCGGATTGGTCAAGGGTTTGCTCTACAGCGAAGAGTCGCTAAGGACCGTCGAGAGGTTGCTGGGTGATTTGAGCCTGGAAGAATTCAGGGCGCTTTATCGCAGCTCCTGGAAGTTGGGATTGAAGACACCTTTTCAGGACGGTTCTCTGGGTGAGGTCGCTGGTGATCTGCTGCAGGAGGCAAGGAGGAGTCTACAGCGGCAGTTCCGCGAGCAACTGAGTGATGCTGATGAAAGTCATTTCCTCGATGATCTGGACGCCATAGTTCGCCAGGATCAGACTCTGGCGGAGAAGCTTCTCTCACGCTGGCAGGGGGGGCGCGAGGAAAAGCTGACGTTGCTCCTTGAACATTGCGGCTATGGGGAGAATCATTCCCGCTAACCCGATGTCAGTGCGCTTTTGCACAGTTTGGTCGTGCGGCCCCGTCAGCAATAAATTACGAAATGCCACGTAGTCTGTGGCGGCCCCGTTCGCTATAGTCGAAGCCATCAGAGGTCTGGTGTGGCAGTCGGGCCGCTGACAAAAAAACTTTTTCAGTTCCAACCTCCTTAAACGGGCTGTTGACGAGGATTCCTCCCTCCTCCTTCAGCCTGTTTTTTTTTGTTGTCGAGGGAGCCGGAGAAACTGCTTTCCGGGCCGAAAAAAATGCTATCTACTGCGCTTGTCCCCTTGTTTTTTACAGCAGTTCCTGTTTCAATGTGGCAGCCAAAATTCCCATGCAAGGAGCCCACAATAATGTCCAAAGAATTTGCTTTGCCTGTCGTCCGCAACTCCGTCGATACGATCCGTCTGCTTGCGGCCGACGCGGTTGAAAAGGCCAACTCCGGCCACCCGGGAACGCCGATGGAGGCGGCCCCGATCGCCTATCTGCTCTATATGAAGCACCTGCGCCATAACCCGACCAACCCGGACTGGGCCGGCCGTGACCGGTTCATCCTCTCCTGTGGTCATGCCTCGGCACTGATCTACAGCATGCTGCATCTGACCGGTTATGACCTGTCGCTGGATGACATCAAGAACTTTCGCCAGTTCGGCAGCAAAACCGCCGGACATCCGGAATTCCGCCACACGCCAGGGGTTGAGACGACCACCGGACCCCTCGGGCAAGGGGTGGCCGTTGCTGTCGGCATGGCAATGGGTGGCCAGTATCTGGCCCAGAACGTTGATGACGAACTGTTCGATTACCGCACCTGGGTGATCTGCTCCGATGGCGACCTGATGGAAGGCGTTTCCGCCGAGGCCGCTTCGCTGGCCGGGCATCTGCGACTCGGGAACCTGAATTACCTCTACCTGGATAACAAGATTACCATCGAAGGTGATACGGCCCTGGCCTTCAGCGAAGATGTCGGCGCGCGTTATCTGGCTTATGGCTGGCACGTTGAGCGGGTGGAGGGCGAGAATATGGCCGAGATCGATGCGGCCATGGAGCGTGCCAAAAATGACCCGCGTCCGTCCCTGATCGTTGCTCGCACCCATATCGGCCAGGGGGCGCCGAACAAGCAGGACACCCATGATGCCCACGGAGCTCCCCTGGGAGCCGAAGAGCTGGCTTTGACCAAGCAGGCTTACAACCGGAGTCCGGAGGAGAGCTTTGTGGTGCCGGCCGAGGTTGCCGAGCATATGCGGAGTTGCCTGGCCAGGGGCGCTGAACTGGAGAAGGCCTGGCAGCAGCAGCTTGCGGCAAAACAGGCAACCCCCGTCGTGGCCGATTGGCTGGCGGTTGCCAACGGCGATCTCCCGGCCGGCTGGGATGCCGCTCTGCCGGAGTTTGCCGCCGGGGACAATAAGGCCACCCGCCAGGCGAGCGGCGCCGCGATTAACGGTCTGGCGCCGAACATGCCGCTGCTGATCGGCGGGTCGGCTGATCTGGGGCCGTCCAATAACACCGAGATCAAGGGGGAGAGGTCCTGGTTGCCGGGGCAGAGCGGTCGCAACATTCATTACGGCATTCGCGAGCATGCCATGGGCTCGATCATGAACGGTCTGGCCCATACGCCCGGCGTGATTCCGTTTGCCGGAACCTTTTTCGTGTTTGCTGATTATATGCGTCCGGCCATGCGTATGGCGGCGCTGATGGGGATAGCTCCCATCTATGTGTTGACCCATGACTCCATCGGTCTGGGCGAGGACGGCCCGACCCATCAGCCGGTCGAACACCTGGCATCGCTGCGGGCAATGCCTAATATGACGGTGATCCGCCCGGCGGATGCCAACGAAACCGTGGAAGCCTGGAAAGCGGCAATCACCAACCGCCAGGGTCCGACGGCTCTGGTGCTGACCCGCCAGGGGTTGCCGACCGTCGACCGGGAGAAGTTTTCCGGCGCGGATGGTTTACAGCGGGGCGGTTATGTCCTGGCAGCTGAAGAGGGGGATCTGCGGCTGATCCTGATTGCCACCGGTTCTGAGGTGCAGCATGCTCTCGCCGCGCGGGAGACGCTGCAGGCGGAAGGGGTCGGCACTCGGGTTGTTTCGCTGCCGTCCTGGGAACTCTTCGAAGCGCAGGAGCAAGCATATCGGGATGAGGTCCTGCCCCCTGCCTGTGCTGCGCGGGTCGCCATGGAAGCAGGGACCAGCTTTGGTTGGGAGCGCTACGCCGGTTCGGTCATCGGCATGAGCAGCTTCGGCGCCAGCGCTCCGGCCGGTGAGCTGATGAAACATTTTGGCTTTACCGCTGAAAACTTTGTCGCCCGGGCCAAGGAACTTCTCGGCTGAGTGCGGCAGAACTGATTGATTCATGCTGAAGGGAGCGGCCGGACTGGTCGCTCCCTTTTTTTATTCCCCGGGAGCTTCTCCCTTGGGTCGAAGAGATAAACAGGCACGGGTCGAGTATAATTGGTACTAAAGAAAAAGTTCCCGGGAGGTGTCCATGAAGTGGCTGTTCTATCTGGGTAGTCTGTGTCTGGTGGTCGGTTGCACTGTTTCCTTGCCGAATAAAATGGCCTGGAAGGATTACCATATCGCCCGGCATGCATTGCATGTCACCTACAACCGTGCCGATGTCCTCGGCTGTGAGGACCTGGGATCCGTCCACGGTCGATCCAACGATGATGTCGGTTCGGCCAAGGAAAAGGCGATGTCCGCAGCTGTGCTGATGGGCGCCGATCATCTCCTGCTCGAGCAGATTGAGGCGGACCTTGACACCAGAAGCGCCTACCTGCCTCTGCCGATGAGCGACACTTCTGTGCATGTCTATGGGACCGCCTACCGATGCGGGAAATGCCCGCAATGTGCCAGCGAGATTGAAAAAAGCAATATCCCCCAATGACGTGACCGGCGAATCTGCGCCCCGAGTGCGTCCTGTTTCAGTTTCACCCCATTCACCGATATAATTCTGATCTTCTGAGATGTTGTTGATAGCTCCAGAAGAGGGGATAGGCTCGGGCAAGCAGAGCCTGTTTCTTTTTTGCAAGATTTCAGTTATCTTGTCATGCCAAATGTTTGCCATGTGAAGCTGCGTTTGATTATGGCGCCATCTTATTTATTGATATTCAGTTGAAAGCGGAGGCAAAGGGGTATGAGTTGTAAGGGGCTGTTCATCGCCTTGTGGCTAGCTGTGCTCATACCCCTTACTGTCGGCGTAACGGCCGCCTGTTCCCTGGTTCTGGCCGGCACAGTTCTGGGCTCAGATGGCTCACCGCTGAGTGGTGCCGATGTCGAGATCGTCTCTCTCGCAGAGCGCGTTGCATTTACTGCGAGCTGTTCGACCAATCTTGCGGGTGGTTTTTCCTTTTCACTCGTTCCCGGTTCTTATCGTCTCCGCTTGTCCTATACGCAGGATGGAGTGAGTGCCACCGTTCCCCTCAGATCGGCCCTTTTTACCGACACCGTCATCTGCACCGTGGAAACAGATACCGTTCTGCCAGACGTGGTTCTGCCTCTGGTCTCCCTGAGCGGGAAGGTGCTGGACAGTTTCGGAGTGCCTGTCAGAGGAGCATCTGTCGCGTTCGGAAATGGCATGTGGGGGCAAGGCTGGGCGTACTATTCATCCGGGGGAACAATCTATACCGATTCCTCCGGCAACTACAGGGTGTCTCTCCACCCTTACAATGATTACAGGGTCACAATCTCACCGCCGAAAAGAAGCGGATTGTTGCCCCAGACAATCCTTGGTTTTGCTGTATTGCGGGACACTGTCAGCAACTTTATCTTTCCTGTGGCCGCCAGCGTTGAGGTGCCTGCCGGAAAGGATGTTGCCGTAAGTCCGCTGCCTAACCTTAAGTTGGTTTTTGATTCCGTCACGGGTGGGGGGACTCTCACCGCACAGGCCCTGCCTGATCTTCTGCCGCCGGTAAACACCCGCATACCGGAAGAGACCTCGTTCCAAATCATGTCCACCGCGGTTTTCAGCGGTCAGGTAGAGGTTTGCCTGAACTATGATGAAACAAAATTGGCCAACAGGAGCGGTGAGAGCAGTCTCAAGCTCGCTCATTACGATGGGCGACTGTGGGAAGACATAACAACCCAGGTAGATGTCGCGAAAAACATGGTGTGCGGTGTCACCGCTCCTTTCTTTCAACTCGTGAGTCAATGGAGCAGCTTGTAAAGAATAGTCGATAATGAAAACAGAAAAGGGGTTAGCTGAAAAGCTAACCCCTTGAACTTTCTGGTGCCCAGACACGGAATCGAACCGCGGACACGAGGATTTTCAGTCCTCTGCTCTACCGACTGAGCTATCTGGGCAAAGAGACTGTGTTTATAGTTGATTCTGTTTAAAACTGTCAAGGGAAAATCGGCAGTCTGGCGGAGAAAATTTTACAGGTTTGCTGGCTGGTCCCCTTTGCTGTGCTCTGGTTTTCCCATTTTTCTCTTGCTTCAAATGATTTCGGCGCGTAAACTTCCGACAATTCCAAGGAGTTGAGCTGATGTCCGTTGCGATCGCACCCTGTTTTTATTTTTTCTTTTGGTTTTTTGGCTTTAGCCAGCCGACTGCCAGAGGGTAGGATCTGTAGCGCAACGGAAACTTGAAACGACACAGAAACCATGGCAGAACGGCAGCGATTCTTCCATGGTTTTCTTTTTTAGCATGTATTTAATTGAGGCCGCCGGAAGAATCAGGCGGCCTTTTTGCCTTTCATCGTTCCTGGCGAATGCCGAACCAACTGAAGGGAGATCAGTCGTGATTATTGTCATGCAAAAAGGAGCCAGTGCCGAGGCACTGGCAGAAGTTGAAAGAAGGGTTGTTGAGTTGGGTTACCAGCCCCATGTGATCCATGGGGAGACCCGCAATGTTGTCGGCGCGGTTGGCGATGAGCGTGGCAAGGAAGTCTTGCAGACGCTTGAAGTTCTGCCTGGTGTTGAGCGGGTGGTGCCGATTCTGAAGCCCTACAAGCTGGCCAGCCGCGAGGTTCAGCCTGAGACCAGCGAGGTCGAGATCGTGCCGGGTCTGGTGATCGGCGGCCAGGAGTTTATCGTTGTCGGCGGCCCCTGCTCGGTGGAGAGCCAGGAGCAGATCAACGAGTCGGCGGTGGCGGTCAAGTCGGCCGGGGCTCGACTGTTGCGCGGCGGTGCGTTCAAGCCGCGGACCAGCCCCTATTCATTCCAGGGAATGGAGGAGGATGGCCTCAAGCTGCTGGCGGAGGCCCGGGCACTGACCGGGTTGCCGATCGTCACCGAGGTGGTCAACCCACGTGATGTGGAGCTGGTTGCCAAGTATGCGGATGTCATGCAGGTCGGTGCCCGGAATACCCAGAACTTTGCACTGCTGAAGATGCTGGGTCAGCTTGATAAACCGATTCTTCTCAAGCGCGGAATGGCGACGACGATTCAGGAATTTCTGATGAGCGCGGAGTATATTCTCGCCGAGGGGAACCGGCGTGTGATCCTTTGCGAACGGGGCATCCGGACATTCGAAACCGCGACGCGCAATACACTGGACATCTCCGCGGTTCCGGTCCTCAAGCAGCAGACTCACCTGCCGGTGATGATTGACCCGTCGCATGCCACCGGACATGCTCATCTGGTTCCGCCGATGTGTTATGCTGCCGCTGCCGCTGGAGCTGACGGGCTGCTGGTTGAGGTCCATCCCTGCCCTGAAGAGGCTGCCAGTGATGGGCCCCAGTCGTTGCGACCGGCCGATTTCGCGGCCATGATGAAGAAACTCAAGTTGTTCGTGGACGCAGCCGGGCGGAGCCTGGGTTAACTTCCGTTTGGCTTGACAGGTGGAGCAGACGCATATGTTTTTTATTCCTTTGACGCAGATCGAAAGTGTTGAGCTGGTCATTCACAGCCTCAAGGCTGCCGCCGGAGAGGCCGATTGCCGGAGCTGCCCGGCGAGCAAGGTGTGCACCAAGCAGTGTCTGGCCATTGCCCGGGCAATTGAGCAGATGTTCGGCGAAGGGACGTTGCCGGGGGCTGATGATGCGGAGGCGCTGCTGGCCGCGGAGCTTACCCGGGAAAAACAGTCCGATGGGACGGAACAGGTCCCGGAGGGGAAGGCCGTGGAGAAGTCACATTTGCGTTTGGTCAAGTCGCAACCGGCAGATTGACAGTAGTCCGGGAACATTGTAGAAACATGCTTTGTTGTATACGGGAACTGTGAATGTTATTTATTCCATTTGTCACGAGGAGCAGGTGATGTACAAAATCATGACGCGGAACCAGATTTCGATCAAGGGATTGGAAAAGTTTCCCCTGGGGAAATACGAGGTAGCCAGTGAGATCAGTCATCCTGACGCAATTATGCTGCGTAGCCACAAGCTGGCGCCAGAAGAGATAGCGCCAACGGTGCAGGCGATCGGCCGGGCCGGGGCCGGGGTGAATAACATCCCGGTGGAGACGTGCACGGATCGCGGGATTGTCGTCTTCAACGCGCCCGGAGCAAATGCCAACGCGGTTAAGGAGCTGGTTATCGCCGGCCTGATGCTGGCCTCGAGGGATATCCTGGGGGGCATCGACTTTGCCAAGAGGTTGCCTGCGACGATGGACGCGGCGGCCATGAGCAAAGAGGTTGAGGCGGCCAAGAAGGACTATGCCGGGACCGAACTTGCGGGTAAAACTCTCGGTATCGTCGGGCTGGGGGCGATCGGCTCGCTGGTTGCTGAAACCGCACTGATTCTGGGCATGAAGGTTATCGGCTATGATCCCGCCCTGTCGGTGGATGCGGCCTGGCGGTTGTCGCGGGATATCGAGCGGATGGAAAACATGCAAAGCCTGCTGTCGAAGTCCGATTTCGTCACATTACATCTGCCGGTCATGGAGGCGACCCGGAACCTGATTAACCAGGACATGGTCGACAGCTTCAAGCCGGGAGCCTGCCTGCTGAACTTCTCCCGGGAAAAGCTGGTCGATACGCAAGCGGTGCTCAGCGGCCTGGAGGGCGGGAAACTGGCCAAGTATATCTCCGATTTCCCGGTGCCTGAGCTGCAGGGTCGCGCTGACGTGATCCAGATTCCTCATCTGGGCGCCAGTACCGAAGAGGCGGAAGAGAATTGCGCCATCATGATTGCTAATCAGTTGATCGATTTTATTGAAAACGGCAATATCAAAAACTCGGTGAACTTTCCCAATACCACTCTGGAGCGTTCCGGGCCGTACCGCATTGCTATCTGTAACAAGAATGTGCCGAAGATGCTTGGGCAAATCCTTTCCGTTCTGGCTGATCGTGATCAGAATGTCGCCGACATGATCAACAAGAGCCGCGGCGAGATTGCCTATAACCTGATTGATGTAGAGCGTGAGCCGGCAGTCGATCTGAAAGAGGTTCTGGAGGCGATCGACGGGGTCATCAACGTGCGAATTTTTTAGAAACATATGTCATGGGAGGACAACCAATGAGCAAGGTCTATAATTTTGGGGCCGGGCCGGCAATGCTGCCGGAACCGGTGATGGAGAAAATTCAACAGGAATGGCTCGACTATCAGGGGATGGGCGTTTCGGTGATCGAAATCAGCCATCGCGCCAAGGAGTTTGTGGCCATTCTCGAAGATGCGCAGGCACTGTTCCGTGAGCTGAGTGGTGTGCCGGACAACTACAGGATTTTATTTATTCACGGTGGGGCGCGGATGCAGTTTTCCGCTCTGCCGCTCAACCTTGCGGGTCGTAAGTCAGGCAAGAGATGTCTCTACTTCGAGACCGGTAACTTTGCCAAGCTGGCTTCGAAGGATGCCAAGGAGTTCTGCAACGTCGAGATCGCGGCCAGCAGCGCCGAGACCAACTATGACCGGATTCCCGAGTACGACCCGGCGATCTTTACCGACGATGTTTCCTATGTCCATATCACCGGCAACAACACCATCTACGGGACCCGCTGGAACCAGTTCCCGGAGACCGGCGATGTGCCGCTGGTTGCCGATATGACCTCGGAAATCCTGTCCCGGCAGATCGATTATTCCAAATTCGGGGTTATCTACGCCGGGATGCAGAAGAACCTCGGGCCCTCCGGAATGGCAATGGTCATTATCCGTGAAGACCTGCTCGGTCATGCCGATGCGAAGACGCCGATCCTGCTGGATTACACCGCAGCGAATAAGGACAACTCGTTGACCAATACCACCAACACCTTTGCGGTTTACACCACCAAGCTGGTCCTCGAATGGTTGAAGGGGCAGGGTGGTGTTGCGGCGATCGAGAAACGCAACGAGGCGAAGTCGGCCAAACTGTACGCTGTGATCGACGCTTCCGATTACTATCGTGGTGTGGCTCATCCGGAACATCGTTCGATCATGAACGTCAGCTTCAATCTGCCCAGCGAGGAGTTGGAGGCCAAGTTTCTCAAGGAGGCAGGGGCGGCAGGACTGTATGCTCTCAAGGGCCATCGCAATGTCGGTGGCATCCGTGCGTCGATCTACAACCCGATGCCGATGGCTGGGGTTGATGCTCTGGCGACATTTATGCAGGAGTTTGAAAAGAATAACAGCTAGGCCGGCTGGCTGTTTGTGCCGCAGAGAACCAATAAAGCCCTGAAAATCATCGATTTTCAGGGCTTGTCTCTTTGGATCGATCCGCAGTGGTCGGGTTAGTGAATTGGTGACACGGTGTACTGCTTGATATACAGGTCTAGTTGCTCCTGCTGTTCGCTGGACAGTCCGGTGAACGCGAGACAGTTCCTGCGGATATCAGTCAGATCGCTGCCGGTCCAGCAGTCTCCGACGCTGGTGACAGGAACGTTTTTGATGCAGAGGTCGTCATTGTAGTAGAGGTCCAGTTGGGTGATCTGTTGTCCCTCCATCTTTTCGCCCAGGTAGCGAAAGGCCAGACCTCCCTTGCTGATATCGATAATATGGTACGGCATGCCGACCGGTGCTGAGGAGACCATGGCAAGTGCGCGGTCTCTCGCCTGGTAGCGAGGATGGGTTCTTCTTCGGTTGCTCTGTAGCTTGCTTTCCATCTAGAACACTCCTGAACAAAGAGGATATCGGTATCCTCCCCCCGCTCTGGAATTCTTGCAAAAAACAGGCCTTGATGATGCCTGACAGCACAAGGTGGCTCAGATTTCTTGCAGAAGAGTCTCCGGGGGTACAAAAGCCCTCTATTCTAAAAGAATTTTTAAGAGTATAAAAAAGAACCGGGTGACGGTTGGCGGAGACCGTTGACTTCCTGAACGTCGGCTTTTTAACAAGGTGTCGAATTTTTTTACACTTTTCACGCCGTCGCTCCTCGTGATTGTCGCAAATTTTCAACAAGGCGGGACATGGATCAATTTCAAACTTATCACTGGAAAGTCCGGTTTCTGGTCGCCGTCGCCCTGGTCTGCCTGGTGTTGCTGTTTGTCGGGGGGCCCGTATTTTCTCAACGGTCTCATGCATATCTCTGGGGGCTTGGCCATCTGCTCTGCTTCGCTGCCTGGAGTGCTCTACTGGGCGTGTGGCGACGCGATTGGACCTACCGGCGCCTCTTTTGGGTTGTCATCGGGGCGACCCTTGGTGGCAGCCTGGTTATCGAGCTGCTGCAGACAATGGTCGGGCGCTATTTCAGCCTTGTCGATATGTTCAACAATGTGGTCGGCAGCCTGCTGACCCTGGCTTTTTTCTCTTCGCAACGCCTCGTTTTGCCGCTGTTGCGCCGGCGGCTGATGCAGGGGATCGCATTGCTGTTGCTGCTGGTCAGCTGCTTTCCTCTGGGACGGGTGCTGCTGGATGAATATAAGGCCCGGCAAGCGCTGCCGGTGCTGGCGGATTTTGAATCTCCCAGCGAACTGGAGCGCTGGGGGGGCGCAGATATTTCGTTATCGGGAGATGTTGTGTCCCATGGCCGCTTTTCGCTCAAGGCGGTCCTGACGACAGATCATTACTCCGGCATCAGTTTCAAGTTTTTCCCCCGCGACTGGCGCGGCTACAGGGGCCTTTCCTTCGATCTTTACAACCCCTCTGCAGACCCTCTGCGCGTCACATGCAGAATCCATGACCGTCTTCATTCGGCCAACGACAATGCCTACAGCGACCGTTTCAACCGCAGTTACCTGCTGCCACCCGGATGGACAACCATCGATCTCGACCTGGAGCAGGTTGCCCGGGCTCCACAAACCCGGACCCTCGAACTCAGCCAGATCGACGGCTTGGGACTTTTCGTGACCCAGCAGCCGGTCAGTAAAATTCTCTATCTGGATTATCTCCGCCTACGTCGATAGGTCCGCGACGTATACTGGATTGACAGTCACCTGAGGATGGGCATAAAATCCCCCTTTTCGACAGCGAGAACCCTTTTAAGGATATCAGCATGAAAGTATTGATTACGGATGAAATTTCGAAAAGTGGCCTGTTGCCGATCATTGACGACCCGAGGATCCAGGTCGATTTCAAGGTCGGCCTGCCGGTGGAGGAGCTGCATCGGGTGATTGGTGATTACCAGGCGATTGTCACCAGGAGTATGACCCAGGTCGATCAGGCGCTGCTCGAGAAGGCCACTAACCTCAAGATTGTTGCCCGGGCCGGGGTAGGTATCGACAATGTCGATGTGGATGCGGCCAGCAGCCGCGGAATTATTGTCGTCAATGCACCGTACGGCAATGTCAACTCGGCCGCCGAGCACACCATGGCGATACTGCTCTCCTATTGCCGCAATGTGCCGCCGGCCAACGCCAGCCTCAAGGGTGGCAACTGGCAGCGGGCCCCGTTTACCGGGCACGAGCTGAAAGACAAGACTGTCGGGGTGATCGGTCTCGGCAAGGTCGGCGGGCGGGTTGCCCTGCGCTGCAGGGCCTTCGAGGCCAAGGTGATCTGCTGCGACCCCTATATCTCGGAAAAGCGGGCCGAAGATTTCGGGGTCAAGCTGGTGTCGCTGGAAGATATCATCCGTTTCTCGGATATCATCACCGTTCACACCCCGCTCAACGATGAAACCCGCAATCTGATAAATGCCGAACATTTTTCCGGGATGCAGGATGGAGTGTTTATCGTCAACTGCGCCCGCGGCGGAATCATCAACGAGCAGGCGATGCTTGACGCTCTGGAGAGCGGCAAGTGCGGTGGCGCAGCCTTCGATGTCTGGAGCGAAGAGCCGCCGAAAAGCGATCTGCTGAAAAAGCTGATCGGCCATCCGAAAATGCTGGTGACCCCGCACCTGGGTGCCAATACCTTCGAGGCCCAAAAGAACGTCGCCGTCGATGTCAGCAAGGAGATTGTCAATTATGTCGATGGCCGGCCGTTGTCGAATGCGGTGAACGTGCCCCGTTTCGACCCCGAACTGATGGAGCAGATGAAGCCCTACATGAAGCTGATATCAATCATCGGCGACTTCATCTCGCAGTTGGCTCCGCCCAACCCGAACAAGATCACGTTCACCTATAACGGGAAGCTGGCCCGCTTCGACTGTGCGCCACTGAGTGTCTGCGGTCTGGCTGCGCTGCTCAACCACTGCACCGACCAGGAGATCAACATGGTCAATGCCGGGATGGTGGCCCGGCAGATGGGGATTGCCGTTGAGGAGGTCCGTTCGGTCGATACCGACTCCTTCTCCAATCTGATCACCCTCACCCTGGAAAGCCCGGAAGGGAAACGGACCATCGCCGGCACCCTGTTTGAGGGGATCCCCAAGATTGTCAGGATGCGCCACTTCGATATCGATTTCCGCCCGGAGGAGCATATGCTGGTGATGAATTATGCTGATCGACCGGGTTCGATCGGCAAGATCGGTACGATTCTCGGCGATGCCGGGGTCAATATCGGCAACATGAACCTCGGTCGCCGGCAAAAGGCCGGAGAGGCGATGGTCGTGCTCTCGGTCGATTCGCCGGTGAATGAAGAGACGCTGCAGAAGGTCGCCGCAGCAGTTGACGCCCGTTTTGTCCGGGCGGTGCATATCCGCTAGGCTGGCAAAAGAAGCAAGGTAACGGAAAGGCGCGCTCCGCAGGGAGTGCGCTTTTTTTATTGTGAGTGTAGCCGGCCGCTGCCGGTCAGCGCATCCCTGGCTACTCGATAAACAACGGCAAATCGCAGGGCGGGATGATGCCACGCTGTTGGGCCCGGCTGAACAGGGTCTCGATGGCGTTAACCCCCGCCTCGCCGAGGTCGACTGAGAACGGATTGACGTAGAGGTTGATGTGCTCATTGATGACCGAATCAGCCAGTTCCTGGGCGTGTTGGCGGATATAGCGTTTCGGCTGCTCCGGATGGTGCAGGGCATATTCAACACTGGCACGCAGGGCCGCATCTATCTGCTGAATGCATTCTACTCCAAGACTGCGCCGGGCCAGGATGCCGCCGAGCGGAATCGGGTGGCCGGTTTCGTCTTCCCACCATTGCCCCAGGTCCAATATGCTGACCAGCCCCTGTTGCCGATAGGTGAAACGTGATTCGTGAATGATGACCCCGGCATCGACGCTGCCGTCGGCTACGGCGGCCATGATCCGGTGGAAGGGCATCTCGCGGACCTGGTCAAAACCCTCGCCGTAGAGCTGCAGCAGCAGGTTGGCTGTCGTCAGGCGACCGGGGATGGCGATGGTTTTGCCCCGCAATTTGTCCATCGACGTGGTGTTTCGGCTGACCAGCAGCGGGCCGCAGCCGCGGCCCAGGGCACCGCCGCTACGGAGCAGGGCATAGTTCTGACGCAGGTGGCCGAAGGCATGATAGGAGATTTTTGTCAGGTCCAGAACTCCGTCCAGCGCCAGCCGGTTGAGGGTTTCCACATCCTCCAGCTGTTCGCGGATCTGCACGCCATTGAGTTCGATTTTGCCGTGGATCAGCGCGTAAAAGATAAAGGTGTCGTTGGGGCAGGGGGAGTATCCCAGCGTCAGTTGTTGCATAAACAGGTCTCCAGCATGCTCCAGTTGTCCAATATCTGGGTCAGCCCCCATTGAGCGGTTGCTGATCCATGTTCGATGTCCCATTGAGCGGGATCGCGGCTGCCGGTGGGGTTGGAAATGCCGCGCAGCTCCAGAAACGGCACCTGATAACAGGCGCAGGCCTGGGCTGCGGACGCTCCCTCCATGGACTCGCAGATCCCCGCAGTGCGCTTTTCCAGTTCCGCGCTGAGCCGGGGGGTGCCGCTGCAGGTGCTGACGGTGACAAAGGGGCCACAGCGGAACTGTTTCGCGTCGGTTTTGGCAGCTCTTGCCAGAAGCTCGGAGGTTGCCTGCAGCAGCTCCGATTGTAGAAGGATGCGCTGGACCGGAGGCGGGGTGGCCGGGATTGCCATATTCTCCAGTGGCAGAAACCCCTCAGGGGTGATGGTGCCAAGATCGCCAAAAATTTCTTCCGAAGCGAGGGCCAGCGCACCGGTGTCCAGTCCGCTGCCCGGATAGCTGCCACCGCAGCCTACCATCAGGACTGCAGCGGGCCGGACTCGTTCCAGCGCTCTCGTCAGGCTGATCGCTGTACTGGCTGGCCCCATGCCGGTGTGAAGCAAGCATGTTTCATGTCCGGCAGCTGTTTGCCCCCGGTAACTCTGCTCGGCAGAGGCGGGATCCAGCTGCATCTGCTGGCGGAGAGCTCTGGTTTCCAGTGAAGTGGCGGCGATGAGCAGAAGCATAGCGTCCCCGGCCTAGCTGGAAAACCAGCCCTTGCGGATCAGGTCACGGCGCAGTACCGTGCCCTGGTTGCGGACAACGCCATGGTACCAGAAGCGTTCCTGGCGCAGACCTGGAAGAGAGGGAGGGTCAAGCCGTTTACGGCGATCGGTGAGAATATTCCGGAAGCCGCTGTCAGGCTCAGCAACAATTTTTTCGATTTTCCCCGCCAGCTCCGAGGGGGCTGCTTCGATCACATACTGAATGCAATCCCTGATTTTCAATGCCTGGCGGTATTCTTCGAGGTCGCCATCGAAGCCATTTTCACATTCGGAGACGAAATCGCTCCAGTCGAGCAGGAGTCCGCCAAATTCGTTCCCCGCCATGTCGTCAAAAAGGTTCTGCTCCAGAATATCCGTTACCTGGCTCTGTTCTTTGCGGGTCAGGAAAAACGAGAGTCCCTCCTCCACCGGGTACATATCCAGCAGTTCGACCAGTTCATGACAGAAATTCAAAGAATCGAGATCAGAGTCGCACATCGCTGCCAGGGAGGCCGGAAGTTCTTTGCGCGGCAGGCCGAGAAGCGAAACATGGTCGTGGCCGTAGTCGGTCGGCAGGCTGAGATCGGAACTGTATGAAATGCCGTTGCAGGTTAGAAAGTCACACAGGCGCAGATGATTATCAGTAAAGAAGGTCAGGACCTTCTCCTCGGAGTAAAACATCTCCAGGCCGGCGCGGTTGTTGGCCAGGCCGAAACCGACAAATCCATCATGGATCAGCCGGTCCAGGTACGGGGCCAGTACCTGTAAAATCTCCTCCGCCGGCAGATAGGGTGAATAATAAACCTCCGGCGCGGGGCGCTTGTCCGCACTGTCCTGGCAGGTTGAGGTCAGAACTTCAGGGTCGGGATAATATTCAAGAATGCAGAACGCCTCGCCAGGAAAATATCTGGAAAATGAGCGAACCAGCTGGGGAATTTTTTCCGTGCTGGCAACGGCCGTCAAGCGATAGGCATTTTCACAATCCTCAAGCAGGGCAAGGTCATACCCTTCGAGGGGAACTTTCTCAGAGTCGGTGCACCAGCGGCGCAGGCCAACGGGCGATTGAAACTGTTCTGACAACGGCGTGGATCCTTTCATTCCCAGGTTGGGATGTTACTTAGAAACTATTAAATTTGTGCCGACAAGTCAACTGTGTCGAAGGGTAAACGCTAGGTTAAAGCGCTTGCAAGATATTGCGCGGAGATGTTATACAATGCAATGGCTTAGATAATTCTCACAAGGAGATTTTACATGCTGGCTCCTCAGAATACCTTCGTGATGTACGAAGAGGAACTGCAGCGCATTACCGCGCTGATTGAAAAGCTGCTGCGCGAGTCGAACTCGAAAGTCATCTTTCTGGTCGACAAGAACGGGCAGCTCATTGCCGCTACAGGTGAAACGGACAATCTCGACACGACCAGCCTGGCTTCTCTGACAGCTGGGAATATTGCGGCAACCGGCGGGCTGGCAAAGTTGATCGGAGAAAAAGAGTTCTCAATCCTTTTCCACGAAGGGGAGAAGGACAACATCCATATTTCCATTGTGGGCGGGCGGGTGATTCTGGTCGTTATCTTTGATCAGCGCAGCTCACTCGGACTGGTTCGCCTGCGAGTCAAAAAAGCCAGCGAGGAACTCGGTGGCGTGTTTGACGACCTGGCGAAAAAGACTGAGGAGATGAGTGAATCGGCAGCCGTCGACAGTCCTTTTGCTGAAATCACCGATGACGATATCGACAACCTCTTCAACTAATCGAGGCCTGCAGGATGTCCTTTATCAACTACGCTTCACGCGAAATCAATTGCAAGATCGTCTACTATGGTCCAGGGCTCTGCGGGAAAACGACCAACCTGCAGTTCATCTACAACAAGAGTGCGGAAGAGACCAAGGGTAAGATGATCTCGCTGGCCACGGAGACGGAGCGAACCCTGTTTTTCGATTTCCTGCCCCTTGCGCTGGGGGAGATACGTGGCTTCAAGACCCGCTTTCA
>PKUD01000101.1 GCA_002869695.1 Desulfuromonas sp.
CAGCGGCATCATGCTGGCCCAGGCGGTGGCAGAAGAGTTGGACGTCCCTTTCATCTATGCCAAAAAGAAGAAACCGCTGACCATGGTTGACTACTACGCTGCTGCCAGCTATTCCTTCACCAAACAGGAATCGACCACCCTCTACGTCTCCAAAGAGGTGCTTTTCCCCGAAGAGAGGCTGCTGTTTATCGACGATTTTTTTGCCAAGGGTTCTACCCTCAAGGCGATCGAGGAGATCGTCGATCAGTCGCACACCCTGCTGGTCGGTAAGGCGGTGATCATAAATAAGGGGGAGCGGGAAGATGTTGAGTCGATTTTGACGATGGGAGACCTAAAATAACTTTTGCTTGAAAAGCCAAACGCGGCCAAGACTATATTGGTTATTTGATCCTGTTGCCCTTCATGGTGCCAAGCTGATGGGTGAGGTGGAATAAATATTAAACTGCAGGCCAATATCGATTGTGGGCAGGCCATAAATTCGATTGATTCAGATACAGACTTTTAAAATCTGGCCATAGTCGGTAATTCCCTGAAAGACTTTCTGAATGCCGTCCATTTTTAACGTTCTCATGCCGTTCTGCACCGCCAGGTAACGAATATCGGTTACCGTGTCCCATTTACAATTGCGCGTTTCAGTTCATCGGTTGCCAGCAGCAGCTCATGGATTCCGATCCGTCCGCGATAGCCGCTGCCGTTGCAACGGTCACAGCCTTTTTTGCGCATCAGGGTCAATTTACCTGAATAGCGGGGCAGTTCATCCGTCTCGGCCAGTTTGGACCCATAGCTGATAATCAGCTTTCTATACTCATTCTCATCGGGGTGGTAGGGCTCCTTGCAATGCTCACACAGTTTCAGGACCAGCCGTTGTGCCAGGATTCCGCACAATGCATCTGAAAAGTGAAATGGATCCAGCCCGATTTCCAGCAAGCGCGTCACCGTCTCTGCCGAACCGTTTGTGTGCAACGTACTGAAGACGAGATGCCCCGTCAGAGAGGCCTCCACGGCGATTTTGGCCGTTTCCAGATCGCGCATTTCCCCCACCATAATGATATCAGGGTCGAGGCGCAGGAAGGAACGGAGCGCCTCACTAAAGGTCAAACCAATCTTATGATTGATCTGCAGTTGCCTCAGTCCCGGCTGGGTGATTTCTACTGGATCTTCCGCCGTCCAAATTTTTCGCTCTGGTGTGTTGATGTGACCTAACGCTGAATGCAAACTTGTAGTCTTCCCTGACCCCGTAGGGCCAACACATAAAATAATGCCATTGGGCTTTGTCAGTAATTTCTCAAAATTTTTCAGATTATTCTTTGAAAATCCCATCTCATCCAGAGGAATTGCTTTTGCGTTCGCCATAACACGCAAAACAGCATCTTCGAGTCCACCCGCTGTCGGGGCCGTTTCGACTCGAAATTCCAGTCTTTGGTCACCGGTTCTGAGAAATATTTTTCCGCTTTGCGGTCTTCGGCGTTCGGCAATATCCAGGCTGGCCAATATTTTAAGGCGAGAGACAACCGCCCTTTTGTAGGGATAAGGTATTTTATGGATGACTCGACACACCCCATCAACACGAAAACGGACGATGAGTGGTCCCGACCCGGCCTCTGGTTCAAAGTGGATGTCGGACGCCATCTGATTCACCGCAGAAACCAAAACCTTGTAAACCAGGTTGGTGACCTTTGAATCTGATTCCTTGATCTGCTCCGAGGCAGAGAAGGACTCAGAGACTGAGGGGCTTTTTTTAGCGTGGAGGTCTTCCTGAGCATCGATAGCCATCTCTTCTATCAGCTCTTCGACCTGATCTTCATCCAAACTGTAATACTTCTGCTGTGCTTCAAAAATTTGCTGCTTGGTCGCAACAACCAAATCGATAGAAAAGCCCGTGTTGAAGCTGAGATATTCCGCCAGCAACGGATCCGTCGGATCAGCTGTTGCAACAACCAGGGTTTTTCTTTTTAACTCGATGGGGATAACGTGCATCGAGGTTACGACAAGCTCTGACAAGGCACCCAAGGCCTCAGGAGTGGGCGGGGTTTCTTCAAGGTCTATAAAGTGGAGTTTGAATTTATGGGCAAGGGCAAACAGTAACTGATTTTCGGTAATCAGTCCCGTTCTGACCAGTAAAGAACCTATCTTTTCTTTTTTTTCATTGAGTTGACTGAGCAAACCCTCTTTCAATTGTCTGCGCGAAACAAGACCTGCAGCGATCAATATTTCGCCGACTTTGGCGTTTTTCGGTATCTGGGAACTTCTTCTTGCTTTTTTCAGGGCTTTTTCCAACTCTGCCCTGTTGACAGCTTTCTTGTCCGTCAGAATGTCTCCAACCCGCTTTTCTCTGTGTTCTTCCTGCTCCCGAAGGGTTTTGCTGAGCGCTTCCTCAGTCAAGAGTCCCTGATCGGTCAATACCTCGCCTAACCTCGGATCGTCGTTCTGACTCGGTTTTTGGCGGATTTTTCTTTTCTCTGCTGAGGCCGTATTTTTTCTCATTTGCCATTCCCAGGAAAAACCAGAATAGTGGATGAAAAACAAGTGTATACGTAACAGAATCTTATTCAAGGTTAATTTTCTGAGAATGGGCCGTTGCGAGGGTCAGGGCATCACCTTGAACCATGATTATCCGGCTAATGCTGGTCGGTTTCTTCTGTCGTCTAATGAATCGTTCCGAAAAAACTTATCTGCCCCATTTCGTTGCGACATTCCGGCCACTCTGAGATAGACTATGTGCTTAATGGCTGTTGTCCTAATCCCTTAACGAGCTCTTCAATCGTGTCGCAACCATCCCTCAACAGACAGATTTTTAGTCTCGCCATCCCGACCATCGTCGGCTTCCTCGGCATCATCCTCTTCGAAGCCATCGATATTTTCTGGATCGGCAAGCTGGGTCCGAACGCGGTCGCCGCGGTTGGAGGTGCATCTTTTTTGCTCTGGACGCTGTTCGCACTGATGAACCTGACCAACACCGGGACCGCGACAATGATCGCCCAGTTCTGGGGCAGTGGTAACCGGCAAGCCCGCCATGAAGTGGCACGGGAAGCCTTCTGGTATGTGCTGTTCTTCTCTCTGCTGGCGATTATCGTTCTCCACTTCACTATCGACGACCTGTTGCGCCTGATGGGCCTAGATCAGGCGACCCAGCAGCTGGCACTGGAGTACTTCCGGGTCTACCTCTACGGCCTGCCGGCAATCTACCTGTTTAACCTGCAGGGACAGATCTTCAATGCGCACGGGGCGGTGCGCCTGCGGACAGTCATCATGCTCTTCTCCCTGGGACTGAACATCGTTCTTGATCCGTTGCTGATTTTCGGCTACTGGGGTTTTCCGAAGATGGGGATCAGTGGGGCATCGACAGCGACCCTGATCAGCGAATCGGTCGGTGTGCTGATCAGCATTTATGCCCTGCGGCGCTGGGACTATATCGACAGGCTACGCAGTTTTGGCCACATTTCGATGCACTACTTGAAGCGTTTGCTTGGCATCGGCATCCCCTCGGCGGCAACCAACATGACCTGGACCATCGTCTTCCCGCTACTGACCGTGGTCATCACCCGCTTCGGCATGGAACCCCTGGCCGGGCTGAACATTGCCAACCGCTGGGAGGGCTTCCCCTACTTTTTCGGGGTCGGGCTATCGGTAGCGATCAGCACATTGGTCGGCCACAGCATCGGACGTGGGGAGCTTGACCGTGCGAAACGGATTGCCGGACGCGGCGTGACCCTCGTCACTGTCGCCCTACTGCCAGTGTCACTGATCTTTATTCTGATTCCAGAACAATTAATTGCCTTGCTTAACAGTGATCCGCAGGTGATGCGCCACGGCGCCGAGTACCTGCGAATTGTCGGCTATTTTGAAATCCTTCTCGGCTGGGAGCTAGTTCTGGAGGGAGTTTACAATGGCATCGGCAACACCCGCCCCTACATGTGGGTGCGCATCCCACTCACCCTTGGCCGCATTCCGCTGGCCTGGTTGCTGGCAATTACCCTGGGGATGGGTATCTCGGGCGTCTGGTGGGCGATCAGTGTCACGACCCTGCTGAAAGGGTTGGTTTTGATGCTTGTTTATCGGATTCAGGAGCGCAAGGGGACGCTTTTCCAGATGTCACCCCTGTCTGACGCAGCCAAAGGGAACTAGCTTGTTGGCGTCGCCGGCGAGAAATATCTGAGCAACATAAGCGTATTACGAGCCGCCTTTAAACACCTCAGCGGAGGCATACCGGGTCAGCGGGTTTGAAGGACGGATGACTCTCTTTGTTTAGGGCCGTGCCCCACGACAGAGAAGGAAGGAACCCCGGCGGGCTTGATGATCGGAAAATCCTGTTTCCACGTTCATTATTTTTTGCCGAACCAACCCATTGCCCTTCAGCAAATTCCCGCTTATAGTAGGCAGTCCAGATATCACATCCAATGCCATAGTGGGAGGTCTCTCAAATGAACAGAAAATACGGTCTTCATGCCGTGCTTATTCTTGCCTGTGCTGCAATCATCATCTTCCCCATGATGCGCGACAAACCAGATCCGGCAAAAGAGCAACTAGCTACAACCGCAGCCAATAAATTCCTGGCGGAAGTTGACAGTGCCAATTTCGGCGTTAGTTGGGATATCGGGGCGGCTCTGCTAAAGGAGAAGGTCAGCCGGGAGGAATGGGTGGATAAGCTGAGTCAGATCCATGCGATTACCGGCAAACTGGTCGAACGCAAACCGACCAAAAGCTCCTTCACCACCTCGGCAAAAGACGCCCCGGACGGCGAGTATATCACCTTTCTCTACGATTCAGATTTCGACAAGCGAACCGAGCGCAAGGAATCGATCATCACGACCCTGGAATCTGACGGGGTGTGGCGGGTGGCCGGTTACCACATCAAGTAACTTCGAGGATCAGCTCCCCAAACAGTGTGATCGGAGCTGCAGCCCTGAGAAAGACCCCCTTCAGGCACATCTTGAAATTTGCTTCGGAGGGATAAGCGCGACAGACATCCGGCTTGATCTCGTGTATCCCGCAATGTGCAGTATCTGGTCCGGTTTCCACCAGGAAGGGGCACAGGGGAAGACGTTCCTTGGTCTGCGGATCGACCCAGATCCAGCCAAGCCGGTTGATCCGGGCGAGCAGGTCGTCACGCCCGTGTTCCCGCCAGCGCTCAATATCCTGCGGGGATGCTCGCAGATGCCAGCTGAACTCTCTGCAGCAGTCACCGCAAGCCAGACAGGAGACCTCCTCTTCCTTTTTGAACAGCTTCTGCAGCCATCCGGTTGTGGTTGCCATCATCTCCTCCTTTCACAGATGACCAGCCCAAGCGGGGGTGCATATTTAAAAATATAAAAAAATAAGCTTTTGTTTTCAAGGGTTTAAAAATTACCAGATCTTTGGACAAATTTTTTCAGCGATCGTCCGAGTGGCCGGAAGCCGACGAAAAAGCCTTCAGGCATGCATGCCTGAAGGCTTTTTCGTCGGACAATTATGAGCGATATCGGCACGGGACGAAGGGACAGTGGACCGCTTGCGGAAGATCAGGATAAAGCCCCCCGACCACACGCGGCTGAAAGGATTCGGGACGGCACCCGATTAGATGGTGAGGCGATCACTTCGGGTTCTAAAATTCTCA
>PKUD01000007.1 GCA_002869695.1 Desulfuromonas sp.
ACCTTCCAGGCCAGGGTCGTTCTCGGCCGGAACCAGATCAGCGGCAGCACCAGGGGGCCGACCATGCAGAAAACCAGGACAAGCATGGAAGTGCGGAAGTACCAGGGCAGCTTTTCTTCAGTCGGCTGGGTCGGATTGGCGCTATCCAGAAACTCGCCACAGTGCCTGCACTTGATCGCAGCATCCTGAATGTCTTCAGCGCAGAAAGGGCATTTCTTCATGATCAAATCTCATAATTAGGGACACCTCCTTGTTAATCGCCAGAAATTAAAAGCCGCATCCCAGCTTATTGCTGAATGCGGCTTCAAAATGACACACCATCGTCCCTGCCCTGTGCGAAAATATCGTCATCCACCTATCCCAGCCTCAGAAATCGTTTCACCATCAGCCACTGTTTGCGGTATTTCTGCACAAACCCTGCCGCCTGACCAGCCTGCCGCGCTGCTCCAGGAAAACGTCCGCTGCCAATGACCAGCAGCAGGAGTAAAGCAACGATCGACAGTTCCAGCCACCCTAAGCCGAACATCAACGCCCGACCCTGAGCCGGCCGGACTCGCCGCTGAGAGCTTCACCGACATGGGCGGCGAGAATCCCCGCATCCTGCAGTTGCTGCTGCAGCAGTTCCAGCCGGTCGGCGGCCACCGCCAGCAACAGTCCGCCGGACGTCTGCGGGTCACAGAGGAGATCAACCTCCTCGCGGGGGATTCGTTCATGCCCGTCGACCCGGGGCAGGTAAAAATCCTTGTTGCGGTAAGCACCTTCGGGGATCAACCCCATCTGCGCCATATCGAGCGCCCGGGGATATGCGGGCAGCTTTGCAGTGTCGATCCGCAGGGAGAGCCTGCTCGCTTCAGCCATCTCGCAGGCGTGACCGACCAGGCCGAAACCGGTAATGTCGGTACAGGCAGAAACGCCGACCGCGCGCATGATCCGCGACGCGTCCCGGTTGAGGGCGACCATCCCGGCAACTGCCTCGGGAACCTCGGCTTCAGTAAGGACCTCACCCTTGATGGCGGTAGCGATCATGCCGGTGCCGAGCGGCTTGGTCAGCACCAGCTGGTCTCCGACCCGGCAATTGGTCGCCATCACCAGATCGACCAGATCGGCGACACCGGTCACCGAAAGACCGTACTTCGGCTCATCGTCCTCCACCGAGTGGCCACCGACGATCACCGCCCCGGCCTCGCGAACCCGTTCGGCGCCCCCCTTGAGGATCTCGGCGAGGACCTCAGGTCCGAGGTGGCAAAGCGGAAAGCCGACAACATTCATTGCCGTCTGCGGCACGGCCCCCACGGCGTAGATATCGGAGAGAGAGTTGGACGCGGCAATCTGGCCGTAGGTGTAGGGATCATCGACGACGGGAGTAAAGAAGTCGAGCGACTGCACCAGCACCTGGCCGTTGGCCATCCGGTAGATGCCGGCATCGGCAAACGGGATGTCCTGCGACAGCAGGTTCGGATCATCAAATTTTGGGATCTGCCCCAGTACCTGGGCCAGGGTCTCGGGACCTATTTTGGCCGCTCAACCCGAGCTGCGGGACAGACTGGTAAGGCGCGGTGCCTTTGTCATTTTATCTTATCTCCAGTGTTTTTCACTCTGTGGCACAGTGTTAATAAGGTTGAATGTTTTCATCCAACCTTCTTTTAGATGATACATCCGTCAATTTTTGGGCAGATCCCACGCCACCCGCTCATCGCCGGCGCGCCGGGTATACTTGCAACCGTCGAAGTGCTCCAGCAAACCCTGAGTCAGCTTGCGGTTGCTACCGATCAGGTCGCGGAATTCCGCCAGAGTCAGTTTTTCATTGTTGCTAAAATGGGCGCGCAGCTTCTCCAGGGCGTCCTTGTAAAAGCTGCTGTGGATGTAGCTTTCCGGGTTGAGCCTGATCAGCCTCTTCTCCACCGTCAACCAGAGGAACAGCGGATCGGGATCGTAGCCTTCCAGATCGAGCTTTTCCAGGGTTTCGTTGCGGTTTTTGACCTGCATTCCGCCTTTCTTGAAGGCATTTTCCAGACGATCGAGCAGGCGCTGCTGTTTCTCGTTCGGTTCGGGTTTCCAGTCGGGGGTCGCGACCAGGTCACCGCGCACCACCAGCTGCCCGGCGTCCACTGCTTCCTGTAGCAGGATTTCGAACCCCTTGGTCGCCAGGGCATCGGGAAGCTTGCCTTTCAGGGTCGCGCGGGGGATGCCGTGCAGCAGCGGGTTGTCGGCATGATAGGAAGCGACAAGCTCCGGAAGCTGCTGTTTCCAGCTGCGCACCTTTTCCACCACCGCGTACTGGTCGGCCAATTGAACCGCCCAGCCGTCGGCGACCATCCGCTCGAGACCTTCGCGCAGCTGTTCCCTGCTGGAACCGGTCTGACGCTCCATGTCACGCAAACGGGCGCAGGTCAGGTCATCCAGTTTCTGTAACCAGAACCCCTGCTCGCCGCTCTCCAGCTCCTCCAGTCGTTGCAGGACGTCCTTGCGGAAGCGGCGATGTTTGACCGGTTCAGAGTCGATCACATGACCACCACCGATGGTGGTCATCGGCGAATAAGAACGGATAATGAACAAATCCTGGCGGTGGGCCATCAGCGGCCGGTCCAGATGAATCTGGGCCAGCACCTCATCGCCCTGCTTCATCTCGTCACGATCGAGCAGGGCCACCTCACCCACCGCCCTGGCGGTACCCAGGTAGAAATGCACCGGGTCGCGGAATTTGAGCGGTTTGGGCGCGTTCTTCAACAGCTTGAGCCGCACATCGATTCGCTGGGTGGCGCGGAACAATCCCGAGGTGCCGACCACCGACCCGCTCGGCACCTGATCCTTGGCGATGCCCGAGAGGTTGAGCGCGACCCGCTGGCCGGCATAGGCGGCGCTGACCGACTCACCATGGACCTGCACATCGCGCACCCGCGCCGGAATCATCCCCGGCAGCAGCTCCAGATTGTCGCCGACATGTACTGTGCCGGAAAGCAGGGTGCCGGTGATAACGGTCCCGAAGCCGCTGATGCTGAAACAACGGTCCACCGGCAAGCGCACCGGCCCACTGCTGTCACGGGCGTTGAGTTTTTCCATCTGCTCGGTGATGGTTTTCAGCAGCTCGGGAATCCCCTCGCCGGTCAGCGCCGAAACCCGGCAACAGGGAGCGCCTTCGAGGAAGGTCCCCTCAACCTGTTCGCGGATCTCTTCCTCGACGATATCGAGCCAGTCCGGCTCGACCAGGTCGCACTTGTTGAGGACCAGGATGCCCCGTTTCACCTCCAGCAGCTGCATGATCTGCAGGTGCTCACGGCTCTGCGGCATGATCCCTTCGTTGGCGTCGACCACCATCAGGACCAGGTCGATACTGGCGACCCCGGCGAGCATCTGGGGAATGAATTTTTCGTGGCCGGGAACATCGATGACCCCGGCGATCTGGCCATCGGGAAGCTTGAGCGGCGCAAAGCCGAGCTTGATGGAGATGCCCCGTTCCTTTTCTTCTCCGAGACGGTCGGTCTCGATACCGGTCAACGCCCTGATCAGGGCGGTCTTACCATGGTCGACATGACCGGCGGTGCCGATGATAATCTGTTCGCGAACTTCTGCCATAAATGAATCTGAACCGTATGAGTATGTTAGGAGTTAGCTGTCATGTGCGGGGATTTAAGACTTAAAACTTAAAACCTGACACCTGAAACTGTTATCATTTTTCCATCAGAACGTCCAGCAAGGACGCCGTCAGATCAACCATCTGGTCATCCCGGACCGCGCGCAGGTTGATCAGGAACCGTTCATCCTGCAGGCGCCCCATGACCGGCGTAGGGCAGGTGCGCAACCGGTAGGCCAATTGCTCAAGGCTGAGCGTGTCCGGCTTGATGGCCAGCGAATGGTCGGCCAGTTCGGCCAGCGGCATGGCGCCGCCACCGACCCGGGCGAAGTCGGCGATCATCTCCAACTGCGCCGCGACCTTGCCCTGCAAGCTCTTCAGTAGTTTCTTGCAGCGTTTTTCAGAGCCGGTGGCTTCGGCATCGAGCATCCGCAGCAGAGGGACATTCCTGATCGCGTCCTTGCGATCGAGGTAGAGCCGCAGGGTGGTTTCCAGCGCTGCCAGGGTTAGCTTGTCGATGCGCAGGGCGCGAGCCAGAGGATGATGTTTGATTTTGGCCAACAGATCCTTGTTACCGACGATGATCCCCGCCTGGGGGCCGCCGAGCAGCTTGTCACCGCTGAAGGTGATCACATCCACCCCGGCCTCTACCGTCTCGGTCACTGTCGGTTCCTGCGGCAGGCCATAGCCGGAGAGGTCGAACAGCATGCCGCTGCCCAGATCCTCAAGCACGATCAGGTTGTGCTCGCGGGCCAGGGAGACCAGTTCCTTGGCAGGGACGTCTGAAGTGAAGCCGACGATGCGGTAATTGCTGGTGTGGGCCTTGACCAGCATAACGGTCTCTTCACTGATCGCGTTCTGGTAGTCGCGCAGGTGGGTGCGGTTGGTGCTGCCGACCTCTTTCAGCCGCAAACCACCGGCCTCCATGACATCGGGAATGCGGAAAGCGCCGCCGATCTCGACCAGTTCTCCGCGTGAGACGATCGCCTCGCGACCCTTGCCCAGCGCGGTCAGCGCCAGCAGCACCGCCCCGGCGTTATTGTTGACCACCAGCGCCGCTTCGGCACCGGTCAGGCGGCAGAGCAGCGCTTCGACATGATCGAAGCGATGCCCGCGTTTGCCGCTTTCCAGGGTCAGCTCCAGGTTGGAATAGCCACGGGCCGTGTCGCAGATCGCCTGCAGCGCCTGCTCCGCCAACGGCGCCCGACCGAGGTTGGTGTGCAGCAGGGTGCCGGTGGCATTGATCACCGGACGCAGCGAAGGCCGCGCGGACCGCCGGCAGAGTTCCGCCGCCGCCGCCGCGACATTTTCGGTCTGCAGCTGCTCATCGGCCACCTTCGCATCCTGGTCGAGGAGTTGCTGCCGCAGGTCGTCGACAACCTGCTGAATCGCTTCGGTAATCAGGGTCTGGGGAAAATCCCCGGCCAGTTTGACGATGAGGTCATCCTGGAGAACCCGGTCGACCCCCGGCAGAGCCCTCAGGCGTTCCTGAATCTGCTTCATCCTTGTGACCTTCCTCCTATCATGTCGATCTTATTGGTATATCCTGCCGCCAGAGGAGCTACAACCCGTCCCCACGCTCGATCACTTCCCGCAGCCGCGCCGCGCAAAGCCGACAAAAGGGATTGGCCCGGGGCGGACTGTGCATGGTTCGCATGGCCCTGACGTTAACCGGCAGCCGGTTAAGCATGCATAAACGCACGGGAATAAGCAAGTCGCGGCTTATCTTTTTGCTCAGCGGGAGTGTAACATGAAGGCGGTCCAGTTTCCATGCCCAGTTTTGGAGAGAATCGATTCCCTGCAACCTGCAGTCCAGCAGGCTCCATTCCCCCATTTTCCTATTGACACCCGCCCGCCCGCTTTGTTATAAATCGCTCCACTTGTTTGGGGCTGTAGCTCAGTTGGGAGAGCGCTTGAATGGCATTCAAGAGGTCCGCGGTTCGATCCCGCGTAGCTCCACCAATAAAGTCAAAGGGGTTGACCGTCAGCGGTTGACCCCTTTTTTGTTA
>PKUD01000161.1:0-32351 GCA_002869695.1 Desulfuromonas sp.
GCTCTGCTGAAAAACGGTCAGTCGGCTCAGCTGGTGGTTGATGTGGCTCTGGAACTGGAGCGGATCGGTCAAAGCGGTCAGCTGGAAGAGAAAATCGAAGACATTCTTATTCTGATGGCCTGCCATGGAGTCCTGCGTGCCAACCAGGCTTTGCGTCGAGAAGAGAGCCTCGCCCTGCTCAGGGAGCTTGATTCGGTTGATTTTAATGCACATTGTCCGCATGGTCGACCGGTGATGCAGCGCCTGACCCTTGCCGAGATCGAGAAACTGTTCCGCAGGCAATGAGAGCCATGAGTCAGATAAATGAGCAGGTGCCGCTCCTGGTGATCTGTGGACCGACAGCGTCCGGAAAAACCGCTTGGGCTCTGCGACTGGCAGCGGACTATGAGCTCGAGGTGATCTCCGCTGATTCCCGTCAGGTCTACCGACGGATGGATATCGGTACAGCAAAAGTAACTGCGGAAGAGCAAGCCCGGGTCACCCATCACCTGATCGACCTGGTTGAACCAGATCAGCCCTTTTCGGTCGCTGATTTTGTCGATCTGGCGCGGCCGCTGATTATCGATATCCACCGGCGAGGAAAGCTCCCCTGCATCGTAGGTGGGACCGGGCTCTACATTCAGGCGTTGCTCGGTGGGCTTGCGGAGGTGCCGACCGGAGATGATCAGTTGCGGGCCCGTCTCCATGAGCGTGAGGAAGTGGAAGGACCGGGCACCCTGCATAGCGAGCTGAAACAGGTTGATCCTGCTGCTGCCGATACGATCCATCCACATAATATTATCCGCCTGGTCCGCGCTCTCGAGGTGTTTTATCTCAGCGGTAATAAACTGTCGGAATTGAAGGAGCGGCACCGGTTTTCCGATCAGTGTTACCGTACTCTGAAGTTTGGACCGGACCTGGAACGGGCAGAACTTTACCAGCGGATCGACCTGCGGGTCGAGGCGATGTTTGCAGCGGGACTGCTGGACGAGGTGCGTACGTTGCTGCAGGACTATGACCCCCAGTTAAAGTCGATGCAGACCCTCGGTTACCGTGAGGCGGTGAGGCACTTGAAGGGTGAACTCGAATACCAGGAAATGGTCGGCCTGATTCAGACCAGAACCCGGCAGTATGCCAAACGCCAGTTGACCTGGTTGCGAAAAGATCAGGAAACGATTTGGGTTGATTCCTGTAAAGAGTCTGGTAGAGTAAAAAAATCCATTGATATTTTATTTCAAAGATAAAGGAGCGGATATGCCTAAATCACCCTTCAATATTCAAGATCAGTATCTTAATCAGGCGCGCAAGGAAAGGGTCAAGGTCGTCATTCATATGATGTCCGGCGATAAATTGCAGGGCTACATCAAGTCCTTTGACAGCTTCTGTGTCCTGGCTGAAAGTGACGGAGATATCCTGATCTACAAACATGCGATCGCCTCGATCACCTCTACCGACGGTACTTTCCGGCTGCATGGGGGAAGAGACTGAGTCGACCTTGACTCAAGGAAATGCTTGACCGCTATGTAAGGGGTGGCAACCAGAAGGTTGCCACCCCTTTTTCCTGTGTTCCGCCTGTCCTGGCAGGTTGCTTCACCTGAACCACTTGGTGCTATACTGAGAGCCTGGCAACTCCCAGAACTTTCTTTCTAGGGTAGAACTATGTTGAAAATAGAAGGTCTTTCTCCAGGAAGTGCTGCAGCCCGCGAAGGTCTGCAGGCAGGTGACGAGCTGATCAGTATCAATGGCCGCAAGATTGTCGATATCCTGGACTATCATCTGGCTCTCGATGGCGACCTGCTAAAGATAGAGGCACTCCGTGACGGCAGTGAGCGCCTCCACTTCGAACTGGAGAATGAAGCGCACCTTGACCTGGGACTGCATGTGCAGCATCCGGATCCGGAGCACTGCGGGAACACTTGTCTTTTCTGCTTTGTTCACCAGCTGCCGGCCGGTTTGCGTAAGACTCTTTATATCAAGGACGAAGACTACCGCTTTTCCTATCTGTACGGCTCCTATGTCACGCTCAGTAATATCGACCAGCTGGCGATGCAGCGGATTGTCGATGAACAGCTGTCCCCGCTCTACGTTTCGGTTCACGCAACCGACGACAATTTGCGGGCTCAGTTACTGGGGCGGCAATCGCAGCCGATCTTGGAATTATTGCACCATTTGACCTCCGCCGGGATAGAGATTCACACTCAGATCGTCATCTGTCCCGGGATCAATGACGGCAGCGTACTGAAAAGGAGCATCGAAGCGCTTTATCAGCTGGCACCGGGGGTTCGTTCGTTGGCGATCGTTCCGGTCGGGTTGACCCGGTTCCGCAAGAATCTTCCGGTACTGAGAACCCTGACCCGCGCAGAGGCGGCAGAGATCGTCGAAATGGTATCGGTTTATCAGCGCCGTTTTCTGGCTCACGGGGGGACAAGGTTTGTTTTTGCCGCAGATGAACTTTATCTGCAGGCCGATCACAAATTCCCGGAACTTGAGGATTATGAAGATCTCTGGCAGCTGGAGAACGGCGTCGGAATGATTGCCCAGTTTCGGCGGGAGGCAGCTGAAGTGCTTGCAGAGTCTGAGCCGTTGGAGCTTGACAGAGTCACTGTGCTGACCGGATATTCTTTTGCCCTCGAGCTCAAGACGTTTGTTGCTCAACTCTCCGAAGCAACAGGCGTCAGAGTAGATGTATGCCCGATTCGCAACCGTTTTTTCGGTGAACAGGTCACCGTTGCCGGGCTGTTGACTGGCCAGGATCTCCTCGATCAGCTCTCCGGAAAAGATCTGGGGAGCGCGCTGCTGCTGCCGGAGGTGATGCTGAAAGACGCAGGCAATCTGTTCCTGGATGACTTGAGTCTGAGCGATATTGAAGCGAAGCTGCACTTGCCGGTGATAAAAATTGCCAGTAGTCCCTGGGGTCTGCTTGATGGGCTGGAAGGGCTGGCCGGCGGTGCGACCGAGGTGGTCCGGTGTGAAGAATACTGAGCATAGTCATATGGAAAAGGGAGTCACCCAGATATTCCCGGTAGAGGGGATGAGCTGCTCCAAGTGCGTTGCCAAGGTAACCTCCCTGCTTGAGGCGATCAACGGAGTCTCTGCGGCGGAGGTTTCTTTAAAGCAGGCGCAGGCCCGGGTCAGTTTCGATCCTGACAAATGTAATCCGGATCAGATTCGAGGCGCCATCGAAAATGGCGGGTTCAGATCAAATGCAGAGGGACGGAAGGCTCCCGATCCACAGCTGGAAGTAGATGCGCCTGTTGCCGAGAGGCAAAAGACCCGTCTGCATGTCCGTGGGATGAGCTGTGCCAACTGTGCGGCATCAATAGAAAAGGGGATCGGCCGCCTTGACTGGGTCACCGAGGCACGGGTCAATTTTGCGACCGAGGTATTAACCGTGAGCTATGCCGGCAGGCATCAACGTCATGATGATATCGTTGCGGAGCTCCAAAGGCTTGGGTTTGACGGTGAGATTGACGGCCCACCAGGCCACATCCGTTTTGCTGTCGGCGGGATGAGTTGCGCTAATTGCGCAGGTGCAATCGAAAAACGGCTTGCGGCCCTTGACGGGATACGACATGTCAGTGTCAACCTGGTCGGTGAATTTGCCGAAGTTGATTTTGACCCGGCACGCCTTGCCGCAGAGGACATCTTTGCCGAAGTTTCAGCAGCCGGATTTCAGGTTGTTCATGAAAACCAGAACTCCAGTGCGGAGGCCAGACGGGCGCTGGCGTGGGTTGCCCTTTCGGCACTCGGGGTGGCTCCGATCCTGTTACTGATGTCCTGGCCGCTGTTTGGATCGATGACTCTGCCGGTCATCGCCGTTCTGGCGAGCCTGGTTCAGTTCAGTGCAGGTCTGACGTTCTATCGCGGCGCCTGGCATTCGCTGAAGAATCGTTCCGCCAACATGGATGTGCTGGTCGCGCTCGGGATCAGTGCTGCCTATGGCTATTCGCTGTTCGCGGCGGTTGGACTGCTGGGACATGGGCAGGCGGTCTTTTTCGAGACCAGCGCCATGTTGATCCTGTTCATCCGTTTTGGCAAGTGGCTCGAAGCAAGGGCCAAAGGGAAAGCCGGGGCTGCGCTGAAGAAGTTACTTCAGCTGCAGGCGGACCAGGCCGTGTTGCTTCAGGACGGTGTTGAAACCAACGTCCCTGTCAGCAGGGTGCGAACCGGAGATCTTGTGGTGGTTCGTCCCGGCGAGAAAGTCCCGGTTGACGGAGAGGTGGTCTCCGGCCACTCTTCGATCGATGAGTCGATGATGACCGGTGAAGCCATCCCGGTCGATAAGCAGGTTGGCGATTCGGTGGTTGGTGCCACCATCAATCGGTCCGGTCGCTTGACGGTCGAGGCAACCGGAGTCGGCGAGCAAACTGTCCTGGCGCAGATCGTTCGTATGGTTGAAGAGGCCCAGGGGGACAAGGCGCCGATTCAGAGACTGGCCGATCAGGTCTCGAATATTTTTGTCCCGGTCGTGGTTGCGATTTCATTGATCACATTCATGACATGGTATTTTGCCGTATCGGCTGATTTTCTTTTCGCCTTCCAGATGGCGATTGCCGTTCTGGTTATTGCGTGCCCCTGTGCGCTCGGCCTCGCCACTCCGACTGCGATCATGGTCGGCAGTTCTGTCGGGCTTGAAAGGGGGATTCTGTTCAAGCGGGCATCGGCCCTGGAACATATCTCCAAACTTCAGGTTATGCTCCTCGACAAGACCGGAACACTGACCTCCGGAGAATTTCAGCTGACTGATATTGTCCCCCTGAGCCCGGCAACAGAGACAGAGGTACTGACCTTGGCTGCGGCCGTTGAGTCAGCAAGTTCCCATCCTCTGGCGCGCAGTGTGGTTGCTGCCGCGACCGCGAGAGGACTGATTCTGCCATCGGTGGAGCAGGTTCATGAGCAGGGTGGGGTCGGTCTGAATGCAGAGCTTGACGGAAATGAAATTCTCTGCGGCAAGTCCTCTCTATTGTCCGGCCGGGGTGTCAATCTGACTGAACTGGAAAAAGAAGCCAACAGGCTGAGTGACCAGGGGAAAACCCTGGTGTTTCTGTCCAGAAGCGGTCGTTTGCTTGGCCTGCTGGCGCTCTCAGACAGCTTGAAAGAGAATGCGGCTCGAGCTGTTTCAGCACTGCAGGGGCTTGGTTTGCACACCGTTCTGTTGACCGGAGACCGGCGGGCCGCTGCTGAGTCGGTGGCGGCCCAGATTGGGACCGATGAAGTGGAGGCGGAGGTGCTTCCGGCGGACAAGATGGCAGCGGTTCGTAAATATCAGCTGCGTGGCCTCAAGGTCGGCATGGTCGGCGACGGGATCAACGATGGTCCGGCCCTGGCACAGGCGGATATCGGCATCGCTATCGGCAGCGGGACCGATGTTGCCAAGGAGACCGGAGATCTGGTACTGGTGGGCGGGGATGTGTATGATATTGTCCGGGGGATTCGTCTGGGACGTAAAACCTTGAGCAAGATTAAACAGAACCTGTTCTGGGCTTTTTTTTACAACTGCCTGGGGATTCCACTGGCCGCAGGACTTTTTTACCCGCTCTGGGGTCTTTATCTGAAGCCAGAATTTGCCGGACTGGCGATGGCTTTCTCGAGTATTTCAGTGGTTTCAAACAGTCTCCTGCTGAAGCGTCTGCGACGGCAGTTGTAGGGAGTGGAAGATGCTGGATAAACCGCTTATTGTCGGAGTGATCGGAGCCTCCAGTGCCTCGTCTGAAGGGTTGTTGACTGCCAGAGACGTGGGCCGTTTGATTGCCGAAGCGGGGGGGGTGATGGTCTGCGGTGGGCTAGGCGGCATCATGGAGGCTGCCGCGCAGGGATGTGCCGAGGCGGGGGGGACGGTGATCGGGATCCTTCCGGGCGACAGCGCGCGGGACGCCAATCCCTTTGTCAGTATTCCGATAGTGACCGATATGGGTCACGCCCGTAATATCATCATCGCCCACACGGCTGATGTTCTGATCGCCATCGAGGGGGAGTATGGCACCCTTTCTGAGATGGCGGTGTCACTCAAGCTCGGCAAGCAGGTGTATACTCTCGGAAGTTGGGACGATCTGCCCGGCGGGATAAAAGTTGCCAATGCTCAGGATGCTGTTTCCAGGGCCTTCAGTGCTGCAGGAGGGATATAGGGTGGATAGCCATGATGCAAAAAAAGTTGCCTGCTGCGGGATGGAGGTCAGTCAGGAGCGGGCAGCAGGCATTGTCGAATGGGTGCGTGGCAGAGGCCGGATTCTGATCGTTACGCACGACAATCCGGATCCGGACTCGATAGCGGCTGCTGTTGCTCTGCGCCATCTACTGCTGATCCAGACCGGCCAGAATGCCGTGATCGGTTTTGGAGGGATCATCGGTCGTCGCGAGAACCTCAACATGGTAATGGAACTGGAAATCGTTCTGACCCCGATCTCTACCCTTGAGCTCGACCAGTTCGACGTGGTCTGCATGGTCGACACCCAGCCGGGAACCGGAAACAATTCCTATCCTGCCGATCGAAAGGTTCATCTGGTGATTGACCATCACCCACCCCGGGCGGAGCTGCTGCAGGTTGACTGGGTCGATGTGCGCGAAGCGTACGGCGCATCAGCAACCATCCTTTACGAATACCTTTGCAGTCAGGGAATCCGCCTCAATACACGATTGGCGACAGGGCTCTTTTATGCGATCAAATCGGAAACTCAGGATCTTGGCCGTGAATGGTCCAGGGCAGATCGTGAAGCCTATCTGCGCTTATTGCCGTTGTCGAATAACCGCATCCTGTTCAGAATAGCCCGGCCCCAGGTCCCTGGCAACTATTTCAGTATCTTTAAAAGAGCGATCGAGAATTCCAGGATCTACGGTCCGGTTCTGGTGTTTAATCTTTTCCAGATAGATAACCCGGACATGGTGGCTGAGCTCGCCGATTTCATGCTGAGGCACGAAGGCGTCATATATGTTCTCGGCATGGGCTGGTACCAGGGAGGAGAGGTAATCTCACTAAGGACCATCGAACCGGAGGCGAAACTTGGCGTTGTGGCGCGTGAAATCCTGCGCGATCTTGGCAGCGCGGGCGGTCATGGGATGATGGCTGGCGGTCAGGTGAAACCGATGGCCGAGGATGAACATTCCCAGCGTGAACTGGAACTGATGATCACCCGCCGCTTTATCAAGGCCCTGGACGTAGAGCCGACTCCCGGGGTTGCCCTGGTCGGCAAGGACTGACATTCTTTCCGTTTCATTGACAGGATGTGAAAATCTGCGGTATAAACTCCCGGTCCCCCATGGAGTTTCTATGCGCACAACCTTCCTGCTGACAGTCTTGCTTGCGACGATCTGCTGTTCCTCTGCCCCGGCTGCGATTGAACTGGCGCCGCGAGGGAAAGAACCTGTCTATCTCAGTGATGTCTACATCTTCGATGGAATTCCGTTTGTCGATGTGGATGCTGCTTTGGCTGCAGTGTCGTTGCGTGGGCACTGGAACTCGATCAAGCATGTGTTTCGGATCAAGACCGCCAGAGGCTGGGCGGAGATCTCGCCTGCCAGCGCCTTTTTAAAGTTTCGCGACAACTATTATCCGATCAAGACCAAACCCCGCTTTATCGACGGCAAGCTGCGGGTGTCGGAAGATTTCCTGGCCAACCAGCTGCCACTCTTAATCGACAGACCGGTTTACTATCGCAACCTTGACCCCCGCCCGACCCGTAATGTTGCCGATGAGAGTACCCTGGATCGGCTCTTTTCTTTTCTGCTGAGAAAGAAAGAGCGGGTTGCAGGACCGATGATTAATGGCGTTGCCATCGATCCCGGCCACGGGGGGCTGGATAACGGAGTTATTGCATCGAACGGTCTGCGCGAAAAGGATATCAACCTGCAGTTGGCGCGACGTTTGAGCAAGCTGTTGAAAATGCGCTTCGGCGTGCCGGTCTATCTGAGTCGCGATGATGATTATGAACTGACAGAGCAACAGCGCGTTGCCCCGGCGGCCCGGGAAGATGTCGACCTCTGGTTGTTACTGCACGCGCAAGCGTCATTCCGTGCGGAGACTCAGGGCGTCGTGCTGCTGATTCGCCCGGAGGATTCAGCGTCACCGACGCAGGAAGATGAGCAGAGCGCCAGTCTGCAGCTGGCCATGGAGTTAGCTATGGCGTTAGGCGATGCGGAGATCCCGGTCGCCGGTATTTACCCCACCGCCCTGTTGGCCCTGGGTAGTGGTGACTTGCCGACAGTCCAGGTCGAGACGGGCTACCTCAGCAACCCGCAGGACCTGAATCGTCTGCAGGATCCTGCCCAACAGGAACTCCTGGCGCAGTCTTTGTATCAGGGGGTCCTTAATTACATTCAGAAGTCAGAGGAGACACCTTGATGGCCGAAAAGATCACGGTTCGCGGCGATGGACGAAGTCATGATCAGCTGCGTCCGATCATTTTTCAACGCAATTTTACCCGCTATGCGGAAGGATCTGTCCTGGTCAGTTGCGGCGAGACCCGGGTCCTCTGCAATGCCTCGGTCGAGGAGAGGGTTCCGCCGTTCATGCGTGGTGAAGGGCGGGGCTGGGTCACTGCCGAATACAGTATGTTGCCCCGGGCGACCCACACCCGTTCTTCGCGTGAAGCGGCCAGGGGGAAGATCTCAGGTCGCACCCAGGAAATTCAGCGTTTGATCGGCCGGTCCCTACGCGCTGTGACCGACCTGGAAAAGCTTGGCGAGCGTTCGATTCTTATCGACTGCGATGTCATCCAGGCCGATGGTGGCACCCGTACAGCGTCAATCACCGGGGCGTATGTCGCCCTCTATGAAGCCCTCTCTGGACTTGTCGCTGCCGGAACCCTCGCACAGCTTCCACTCAAGGACAGCGTCGCTGCCATCAGCGTCGGGATTGTTTCCGGTGACCCTCTTCTTGATCTGAACTACGATGAAGATTTCAGGGCTGAAGTTGATATGAACTTCGTAATTACCGGTCGTGGCAAATTCGTCGAGGTCCAAGGGACTGCAGAAGAGGAACCCTTCTCTGGTGAAGAACTCGACGCCCTGCGCAATCTGGCATTGCTCGGCTGCGATCAATTGAGTGAATTGCAGAAAGCGTCCCTGGGGGAATCATGAGGCTGCTGGTTGCAACAGGCAACCCCGGAAAGCTTAAAGAGATCCGACGGTTGCTGGCCAACAATCCTGTCGAGGTTGTCGGGCTGACAGAGTATCCCGACCTGCCTGCCGTGGTCGAGGATGGCGATACTTTCGCCGCCAACGCGCGTAAGAAGGCAACGGAAATTGCTGCTGCGTCCGGTTGCCTGACCCTGGCCGATGACAGTGGTTTGGTGGTTGATGCGTTAGGTGGGGCACCCGGGGTGATCTCTGCCCGTTATTCCGGCTTGGATGGGGACGATGAAGCGAACAACCGCAAGCTTATGGAAGAACTGCACGAGGTTCCGGATGATCGGCGCCAGGCGGCCTTTCACTGTGTAATGGCACTGGCCGAGCCGGGAGGTCGGTGTCGCACCTTCGAAGGTCGGATCGCTGGGAGGCTATTGCGAGAACCCCGTGGAGAGGGTGGGTTTGGTTACGACCCTTACTTCCTGGTTCCTGAGTACGGCAAGACAACCGCCGAGCTTCCGCTCGATATAAAGAACCGGATCAGCCACCGTGGTCATGCCCTTCGCAAGGTGCTGCCCGTGCTGCAGGAATATGATTCAGCTGATGAAAAAAATTGACAGGGTCCAGGGGGAATGCTAAAACCGCCTCGGTTTTATTGATCCCTGATCACAACATAAAGACAGGAGAATAACATGGCAGTAGAGCAGACTTTCGCAATCATTAAACCGGACGCATTTGCCGCCGGTCATGCAGGCAAAATCCTTGCGCGTATTTATGCCGAGGGATTCAAGGTCGTCGGTTTGAAAAAACTTTATCTGAGCAAAGTCGAGGCTGAGGGCTTTTACGCAGTTCACAAAGAGCGTCCCTTTTTCGCTGAACTGACTGACTTCATGAGCAGCGGTCCCTGTATCGTTATGGCTCTTGAGGCAGAAGGTGCGATTCTCAAGTGGCGCGATCTGATGGGTGCGACCAATCCTGCTGAAGCGGCGGAAGGAACCCTGCGTAAGGAATTTGGCGCGTCGATCGGGGAGAATGCCACCCACGGTTCAGACGCTCCGGAAACCGCGGCGTTCGAGCTCGGCTACTTCTTTAATGGCCTGGAACTGCTTGTTTAAGCAGAACCTCACACCGGTTGAACAATGAACAGGTCGGGCGAATCCCGGCCTGTTTTTTTGTTTGTCGCAACCGGAAGAGGATGTTTCACGTTGCTGGGAGGGTGCTGAATTCTGACTCCTTTGTCATGCCCGTTATCTATGTGGCATGTCGGCATGGCTTCCAAAATACTTGAAATTTAAGTATTTTTACGTTAGTTTTAGACGCTGTACATTAACGTATTTCATAAAAGAGTGTTTAAGCAATTGATCGATATCAAAAACCTGACTCTGCCTGAATTTACTGATCAGTTGACCGGGCTGGGTAAAGAAAAGTTTCGCGCACGACAGATCATCAAATGGATCTACGCCCGTGACGTTATCTCGTTTGATGAGATGACCGACCTGTCCAAGGCTCTGCGGGAAGAACTCAAAGAGCGGTTTTATATTTCGGATTGGGCCCCGGAAGTGGTTGAAACCTCAACCGACGGGACCCGTAAATATCTTTTCCGACTGGGCGATGGAGAGACGGTCGAAGCTGTGCGCATCCCGATGGATGGGGGCCGGGACACCCTGTGTATCTCGACCCAGGTCGGCTGTGCAATGCAGTGTAGTTTCTGTCTAACCGGAACCTTTGGCCTGTTACGCAATCTGCTTCCTTCGGAAATCGTCAACCAAGTCTGTGCCGCGCGTCGAGACGGTCCGATTCATAATCTGGTCTTGATGGGTATGGGTGAGCCGCTGCATAATCTGGAAAATGTGATCAGCGCGCTGGAGATCCTTTACCTGGATGATGGCTGTGGCTACGGGGCCCGACGGGTCACTTTGTCAACCTGTGGGCTGGTTCCGGAGATGTACGAACTGGCCCGGAGGGTCAAGGTCGGTCTTGCGGTCTCGCTCAATGCCACAACTGATGAACTGCGTGACCAGTTGATGCCGATCAACCGGACGTATCCGCTTGCAGAGTTGATGTCTGCCTGCCGGGATCTGCCCCTTGAACCGCGCCAGAGGATAACATTCGAATATATTCTGATCGGTGGGGTGAATGACTCGCGCAGCGATGCAAAACGTTTGGTGAAGCTGCTGCACGGTATTCGCGCCAAAGTCAATCTGATCCCCTACAACGAGCATGCGGGTTCTGACCTGAAACAACCCACAGATGAGGCGATCGAAGATTTTCAGCGATATCTCCTCGACCGACAGATCGTTGCTATCCGGCGTGCCAGTAAGGGGCTGGATATCTCGGCGGCCTGTGGCCAGTTGAAGGCCAAACTGGAAGAAAAACAATAGTGAGAACGCATCGCTTAAGGTAGGATGTGCGATGCTCAGATTTGACCATTTTACCTGATGATTATTCCCGGAGGAAAAAATCCATGTCATTACCTGTTATAGGAGTCATCGGCGGTAGCGGTCTGTATGAAATTGAGGGTCTGACAGATATAGCAGAGAAGCGCATTGAAACACCTTTCGGGACTCCTTCAGATGCTTTTATTACCGGTGTTCTGGACGGGGTCAGGATGGTGTTTCTGCCACGCCACGGGCGCGGTCATCGTCTGCTCCCTTCCGAAGTCAATTATCGGGCCAACATCTATGGCATGAAAACTCTCGGTGTCGATCAGATTATCTCTGTTTCGGCAGTGGGGAGCATGAAGGAAGAGATTGTCCCCGGTCATATCGTCATTCCCGACCAGTTTTTTGACCGGACCCAGGGGAAGCGGGACTCGACCTTTTTCGGCAACGGTGTGGTCGGTCATGTTCAGTTTGCTGACCCGATCTGTCCTGCCATGGCCCAGCGTGTTCATGAGGCAGCAAAAACTGTGGGAGCGACGGCTCATCGAGGCGGGACTTACATCTGTATCGAAGGCCCGAATTTTTCTACCCGGGCCGAGTCGAACATATACCGCAGTTGGGGAGTCGATGTGATCGGGATGACCAATATTCCGGAAGCCCGGTTGGCACGTGAGGCAGAAATCTGCTATGCCACTGTAGCACTGGCCACCGATTATGATTGCTGGCATGATGGCCATGATGATGTCTCGGTTGAGGCCGTCATAGCGGTAATCCAACAGAATGTCGCCACCGCTCGCCAGATCATCCGCGAAACGGTTCTGGATATTGCTGCCGGTAAAAGCACTGCCGCGTGCGGATGCGGCGAAGCGCTTAAATTTGCGGTCATGACCGATGCTTCGCTGATTCCGGCTGAAACCAGGAGTGTCCTGGAGCCGTTGATCGGCAAGTATCTCGCCCGATGATGATTAGTGCCCGGGATCCGCTGAACGAGTCGCCTCTTTGAAGAGTGAACTGAATACGGAGCAAATATGAGTATCCTGGTCGTGGGCAGTGTTGCCTTTGATAGCATCACGACGCCTTTTGGTCACGTAGATGAGGTTCTAGGCGGTTCCGCCTGCTATTTTTCGACCTCTGCAAGTTTTTTTACCGACGTCAACCTTGTTGCAGTCGTCGGTGAGGATTTTCCGCAACGGCATATCGACTTCCTCGATAGCCGCGGAATAGGGCTTGAAGGGCTGATGAGAGGGGCGGGGCGGACATTTCGCTGGGCCGGGCAGTATGAATACGATCTCAATGAGGCGCATACCCTGGACACCCAGCTGAATGTTTTTGAGGACTTTAAACCGGACCTGCCGAAAGGATATCGTGATGCTGAATATGTCTTCCTGGCAAATATCGATCCGGAACTCCAGCTCGATGTCCTGTCTCAAGTCAGAAATCCCCGGCTGGTCGCATGTGATACCATGAATTTCTGGATCTCCGGCAAGCGTGACGCGTTGCTTAAGACCCTGGCGCGAGTCGATACCCTGGTTATTAATGAAGCCGAAGTGCGACAGCTGGCAGAAGAGCCGAACCTGGTCAAGGCTGCGGCTATTGTCCGTGGTTTCGGTCCGCAGACCCTGGTTGTCAAACGTGGCGAATACGGCGTATTGATGTTTGGCGAGCATTCGATTTTTTCAGCCCCGGCTTATCCTCTCGAAGAGGTTTTCGATCCAACCGGCGCAGGCGATACTTTTGCAGGTGGTTTTGTCGGCTATCTCGCCGCCACCCGTAACCTGAACGAAAACAATCTACGCAAGGCGATTGTTTTCGGTTCCGTGATGGCATCTTTTACCGTGGAGAAGTTCAGTCTCGATCGCCTGCGCGACCTTCAATACGGCGAGATAGAGGACCGGTTCCATAAAATGAAATTGTTGACGGATTTCGGTCTTTTGGATGATTTGCAGTAGTTGTTTTCGTTTGCAGATAAGAACAAAAGGTCATCCTGTCGCTGAGAGGAGAGCTTTATGTTTGTTCAGCAACAAAATCTCTCGTTTCTGAATCTGCCGGCCACGCGGTTACGCCGATTATTTTCCTCCACCGTGGATGAGCAGGTTGCTCTGCCGGATTACCCCGCGCAGATGGCATCGGTCTATCTGATCGGTCTGGCGTCGAACAATGGCATCCAGGTCCTGCTGGCATTTTACCTGAGAGACAGCCGGCGGTCAGTTTTCTTCGTGCCTCCGGGGGGAGACGTCGCTTTTGATCAAGCGGAAGCAGTGCTTCAGGAAGGGCTCGAATTTGCCGAGTCAATGGGTTTTATCCTGGCGGATGCCGACATTCATCAGTACAATCCGGAACAGTTGGACAGCTTCTGGCGAGGTCTGCCGATCTGTCGACGTTATGTGACCCCTGAGCCACACCCGGTGGCTAAGCCGGAAACCCCATGCGTGGCAGCAAAGGCTACAATAGAGCCACCGGCCGAGGTCAGGAAAGAGCCATCGACCGAAGTCAGGAAAGAAGCACCGGCCGAAGTCAGGAAGGAAGCACCGGCCGAAGTCAGGAAGGAAGCACCGGCCGAAATGGCCAAAGAGGTGCGGATCCCGCCTGTTGTCGACCTGAAGGAGAGAAGGAAGCGTTGTCGGGAGAGTCTGGGTCGATTCCTGGCTTCATTGTGATTTGCCATAGCCCGCATAGGGAGGCGCGGATGTTTTTGATAAGAAAAATGATAGCACTACTCCTGATTCTGACCCTGTTCGGCTGCGGAGCGGCGGTGGATCGGAAGAATCAAGCAAAGTCCCATTTTACTTTGGGTCTGTCGCATATGCAGAATGGCAGCCCGACTCTGGCTTTGAAAGAACTGTTGCAGGCTGTGAAATTCGACAGCTCTGATGCCCAGATCCATGCTGCTTTGGCTCAGGCTTATCAGGTCAAGAAGGCGTTCATGCAGGCCGAGCAGCATTATCTCCGTGCGCTGAAACTATCCGACGACGATCCTCGCTATCAGAACAATTTGGCGGCCTTGTATGTGGATATGGAGCAGTGGGATAAGGCGCTTGACTATTTTGGCAGGGCCTCCAAAAACCTGCTGTTCATGCGTACCGAAGTCGCTTTGACCGGTATCGGCTATGCTCATTTTCGCAAAGGTGACTATCCTGCCGCGATCAGTGCCTATCAGGAAGCAAGAGCGATCGCGCCTGGTTATGCTCCGATCAGTCTGCGTCTGGGAGAGGTCTTCGCTGCCATGGGGCAGGATGGTGTTGCGCGGAAAGAGTTTGAGAAAGCTCTGCAGCAGTCGCCAAATTACGCAGAGGCCCATTATCGTCTGGGCCTTGTTCTGCTCCGGGAAAAACAATTGCAGCAGGCGGCAGAGCGTTTTCGTCAGGTGGTTGAGCTTTCTGCTGAGTCCGAGTGGGGGCAGAAGTCTGCTGGGGTCCTGCAAACCCTTCCGTAGTTATACTTTGGTTGAGTGATGGATGATTGTCAGTTGTTAGGTGAATATCTTCGCGAACAGCGCCTGCAAAAAGGTCTCTCGCTGCAAGACATCTCACTGCGCACAAAAATAAAAATGAACTATCTGCAGGCGCTTGAAGAAGGGCACTACGACCAGCTTCCGGTAGATACCTATATCAAAGGGTTCCTCGGTAGTTACTCTGAAGTACTTGATGTGCAATATGAAAAACTTATTGAGCTGTACAGTGCTGAACGCCCGGAGACTCCCACTCAGGTATTGCGTTCTGCCCCCGGTGGGATCGAGTTTGCTAGTACGAAAAAAATCTCTCTCAGGATAATTCCTGTTCTGCTGGTCCTGTTGATTCTCTTCAGCGGTCTGGCTGCTTGGTGGCTCTGGCCACAGGACGAATCTGTTGTCCAGACGGTTATAGAGAGCGTTGACCAACCTGTGACAATAGCAGACGAAACAATCGTGACTACCGTTGTGACCAAAGAGGTGGATGTGCCTGTCGAGAAAGACTCGGCCTCAGCAGTGCCCCTTGATGAGAACGTCGCTGCTAAACAGTTGCCAGTTTCGCTTGACCTGCAACACAATGAAAAAACAACCGGACAGGAGAACCGCCGACCGGAACTGGGAGCCGCTAGCTCGACGGTACTCCCCGCCGTTTTGGAACTGCGGGCCGTTCAACCGGTGGTTGTCTCGATTAACATCGACGGCCGCGAACCGCAGACCTATTCCCTGCAGCCTGGCTCGTTGCTCCGGTGGCGGATCAGAAGTTCCCTGCAACTGCAGACTGATCCGGTAGATGCTGTTCGACTGCATCTCAATGATCTTGAAGTCAAGCCGAACGCGAACGGCCAGTTGTTTTTTCCTGTATCGGAATGAGGAGGGGCCTTGAGCACCTACCGCCAGACGAGGCAGTTTTCGGGCTACGATGATCATGAAGATACCGCAAAAGTGCAATTGCTTGGAGATGTGCTGCCCGCTGTAAAAGAAATCCGTAACCGTTTCGGAGACTTACGTCCTGAATGCGCCATTGTGCTGGGGTCTGGATTGGCGTCCCTGGCGAATCAGTTGTCCCGGCCGCAGAGCATTGACTATTCGGACCTGCCCCATTTCCCCTCTGCAGCGGTCACGGGACACGAAGGACGCTTCTGGCTCGGTGAATTATTTGGTCTGTCAGTTGTCCTGTTTCAGGGGCGCTATCATTATTATGAAGGCTATAGTGCTTATCAGGTTACCGCACCTGTTCGACTGGCGAAAGAACTTGGCTGCCGGAGAATAATACTGACAAATGCTGCAGGGGGGATTACCGACAGGACGAGTCCCGGCAGCTTCATGCTCGTCACAGATCATATCAACCTGGTTGGTGCGAGTCCGCTGCGCGGAGCACGGCCTGCTCCCTTTATTGATCTTTGCTCCCTGTATCGTCATGACTTTTTTCAATCCCTGAAAGAATCTTTGCTGGGCAGCGGAGTGGATTTACAGCAGGGTGTGCTGGCCTGGATGCCAGGACCGAGTTATGAAACTCCTGCCGAGATTCGTGGGCTGGAACGCCTTGGCGCCGATGCTGTGTCCATGTCTACGATACCTGAAGCTATCATGGCCCAAGCGCTTGGTCTGGAGACAGTCGCCCTGTCACTGATTGCCAATAAGGCGGCCGGTAAATCTGGGTCCCCTTTATCCCATCATGACGTCCTCTCTACCGGAAAAACAGCTGCTGCCAAACTTCCTCTTCTGCTCGCTGAAGTTTTTTCCCACTGGGCATAGTTGAATCAAAAAAGTCTATTAAATTAAGTAGGATACCCTTTTTTTGTGCGGCTTGACAGGCAGGCTTTGCGTGTTACGCTTGAGACAAAGAGTTTGCTGTGTCCTGCGGAGCCGCGTGCATGAAACGAATATTGATCGTTGACGATGAAGAGAACACCCGGATCGGGCTCGGCAAGCTTCTCTCTCTTGACGGTTATCAGGTCGACACGGTTGAAAATGGCAAGGAAGCGCTGGCATTCCTGCAGTCAAACCAGGTCAGCCTGGTGATCACTGATATCAATATGCCGCAGATGAATGGAATGGCTTTTCTGTCAGCGGTTAATCGAGATTATCCGCAGGTCGACGTGATTATGATGACCGCCTACGGAGGAGTTGGAAGTTACCTGGAGGCCATGAATCTGGGGGCCAGAGAATATATCAACAAGCCGATAAAACTGGATGAACTGAAAATGGTCATGCAGCGTATTTTTTGCGGTAGCTCGGCGAGTCCCGCCTGAGCTAATGTTTTCTGACCAAACCTTCTGGCACTGGAGGTAAAAATGAAAAAATTTTCGACAATACTGGTTGCTATCGATTTTTCCGACAGTTCCGATAATGCTTTCCAGGCTGCAATGATGCTGGCCAGGGAATTCTCCGCCAAACTGCTGATCCTGCATGTCATCAACGAACCGGTTGATCTTCGCGGTTTCTATGTCCCCCACATCTCTTTTGACAAACTTGAAGAAGAGATAGAGGAGGGGGCAAAAAAACTGATGGAAACTTTCTGCCGCCAGCATGTCAAGGAATTTGAGCGCTATGCGACATTTATCGATCCGGGGATCCCTTATGAGACGATTATTAAAAGAGCGGCTGATGAAGGGGCTGATCTGATCGTGATCGGCACTCACGGACGAACCGGTCTGGACCACGTTCTGTTCGGCAGTACCGCTGAGAAAGTCGTCCGCAAGTCGCCCCTGCCGGTTATGACCGTACGACTCGATGAGGACTGAGTTCATTTCTGGGCAAGACCAAGCAGCCATGGCCACAGAATCCCTGTGGCCATGGCTTTTTTTATCCCGACACTCTGCGCTTGTCAAAACCTGCATGCCCCGCTATTCTCCTTGCTGAAACTGATAACTCTCTTTTTCAGGTGCTGATGATGCTGACCGGCCGGATCAGCCGCTTTGCGGGTGAAAAAATTTTGATTGCCGATGATGAAAAGGCAATTATAAGTCTGACCAGCATTTTTTTGCGTGATCGCGGCTTTGAGGTTCTCACCGCCAGCGATGGCGAGGAGTGCCTGCGTCTGGTTGCGCAGGAATCTCCGGCCCTGGTGCTGCTCGACTATATGATGCCGGTCATGGATGGGATGACTGCCCTGACCCGGATCCGCGAGTATCATCCACTTACCTATGTGATCATGTTTACCGGGAAAGGGAGTGAAGAGGTTGCTGTCTCTCTGATGAAAGCAGGGGCCTCCGATTATCTGCAGAAGCCGTTCACCAATATGAATCTGCAGGAAAGGATTGACAATGTTCTGCAGCTACGCCAGATCGGTCTGGAAAACCGTAAACTGATGGAGGAGAAGGAACAGTTGCGGCTGGAAATTGAACGTTGGAATCGCCAGCTCGAGAATCGGGTCCGGCAGAAAACCAGAGAGCTGGAACGTGCCCATCTGGAGATCCTGCAAGTCGAGAAACTTGCGGCTCTAGGGCATATTTCAGCAGGTCTGGCCCATGAAATCCGTAACCCACTCAACTCTATAAACCTTTTCTCGCAGTTGCTGAAAAATTCACTACCAGAAGATACTGAGAATCTGAATTATCTGGAAAGCATTTCACAGGAGGTCGAGCGCATTGACAATATCCTCGTGCAGATGCTGGCTGCAAGCAGGGGGTCTGACAGTCAGCGCATTCCAGTGAACACCGTCGCCTGTCTGGATCGGGTGCTTGAGCAGTATGCCGTCCAGATCCAGTCCCAGGGAGTACGTATTAGCCGGCAGATTGAATGCCCACTTCCTGACCTGGAAGCAGATGGGACTGAAATCGAGCAGATTTTTTCCAACCTAATCGGCAATGCCCTGTTTGAAATGGTTTCAGGCGGCCGGCTCACTGTGCGGCAGTTTGCAGAAGATGGGATGCTGAAAATCCAGATTGCCGATACCGGGGGAGGAATCCCTGAGGAGAACATTGCCAGAATCTTTGATCCATTCTTTACGACCAAGGAGAAAGGAACCGGCTTCGGACTGTCCGTCGTGCTGCGGATTGTCAAAGGTTATGGTGGCCATATTCATGCCGAGTCGCTCCCTGGTAAGGGCGCCACATTTCATATTGCTCTGCCCCTTTTCGGAACCTTTTCACAGTAGCTGATGTTAAAACTGCAACTCAGAGAAATTTCACTTAGACTCAGCGAAAACGAGAGTCAGCTGACCGAACGGATTGCTGAACAATTGGAGCTGCCCGCCGACGGCATTCGCAGCTGGAGGATTGTCCGCAAGGGGATTGATGCGCGTCGCAAGCCTCATGTGCTGCGAGTTTATACCGTTGAGTTCGAGGTCAGTGAGAACCTTGTCGCGCACATCGATATTGATCAGCACCCCCGGTTGAGCCGGACAGATAAAGATCAGGCCCAACCTAACGCCAGTAAACAGGTAACCCGAGATACGCGTGTCGTTGTCGTCGGCATGGGACCTGCCGGACTGTTTGCAGCTTTGCATCTGGCGCAATCCGGCGCGCGGGTGACTCTGGTCGAACGGGGCCGCCCGGTAGCAGATCGGCTCAGGCAGGTCCGGCTTCAATGGAATGGGGCATCAGTCGACCCTGAGAATAATGTCCAGTTCGGAGAGGGTGGGGCAGGGACTTTTTCAGATGGGAAGTTGACCTCGCGTCTCAACCATCCGATGATGCGACACGTTCTGGAGACCCTTGTTCGTTTCGGGGCGCCTGCGGATATTCTTATCCAGGCTAAGCCGCATGTCGGTTCTGACCTTTTGCGCAAGGTTCTTGTCAACTTTCGCCAGGAACTTGAGACACTCGGTGTCGATATCCGCTACTCCACGAAACTGACCGGTCTGCAGGTCCGCAGTGGGCGTGTTACCGCTGCACTGGTGAACGACAATGAAGAGCTTCCCAGCGCGGCTCTGGTCCTGGCACCGGGGCACAGCGCACGTGACACCTACCGTTTCCTGTCCGAATCTGGCATACTGCTGGAAGCAAAGCCCTTTGCCGTAGGGGTCCGGGTTGAACACCCGGTTGAATTGATCAACCAGATCCAGTACGGCATGAAGAGCCACCCCCAGCTGCCTCCGGCGGAATATGCCCTGGCATGGAATGATAAACAGTCCGGTCGGGGCGTCTATTCCTTCTGCATGTGTCCTGGGGGGGAGGTCATCAACGCGTCTTCCGAAGAGGATGGCCTTGTGGTTAACGGTATGAGTGATTATCGCCGTGCCGGCCAGTTTTCCAATAGTGCGTTGGTGGTCTCGGTCCGTCCGGCAGATTTTTCCGACTCTGAGCCGCTGGCGGGTATTCGTTTTCAGCAAACCTGGGAACGGGCGGCGTTCCAAGCTGGTGGCGGCACCGGAATGGCTCCGGCGCAATCACTTCTTGAGTTTGTCAATGGTGGCAGGGGGGCTTTGCGCTCGACCTGTCGCCCCGGAATCGTCCATGCCGATCTGTCCTGCGTGCTGCCGTGCTTTGTCAGTGCAGGCTTGAAAGAGGCATTGCCGCATTTTAACAGGCGGATGCGTGGCTTCGTCAGCCAGGAAGCGACCCTGGTCGGGGTTGAGACCCGAACTTCTGCTCCGTTGAGGATTTTACGCAACCAGCAGGGGGAGTCCCTCAGTCACGGCGGGCTTTACCCGGCCGGAGAAGGTGCCGGCTATGCCGGCGGAATTATGAGTGCTGCAGTCGATGGGCTGCGTGCTGCCCAGAATATAACCGATTCTTTCAGTTGCTAAAGGCGATCCATTGAAACAGATATTTGTGGAACAGATTAAAGAGCGGGACCAGCTTGACTCAATTTTCCTGGTGAGGGAAAAGATCATGGCGACGGCCAAGAATGGCAAGCCCTATATGACCCTCAAATTGCTTGATCGGACCGGCGAGGTTGAGGCGCGGGTCTGGGACAGGGTCGACGAGTTCGCACGGCTTTTCAGTCGCGACGACTTTATCCGCATTACCGCAAAGGCCAGCGTATACCTCGGTAAGATGCAGCTGGTTGTGCAGAATTTGCAATCTGTTGCCGAAGAGACCGTTGATCTGGGGGACTTTCTGCCGGTCAGCAGTCGTGATCAGCAACAGATGAAAGAAGAATTACAGCAACTGCTCAGTTCGCTGGACGACCCCTGGGTCGAGCGACTGTTACGTGGTTTCTTCGACGATCCCGATTTCTTCCGTCTCTACAGCAAGGCGCCAGCCGCCAAGGCGATGCATCACGTTTTTCTCGGCGGACTGCTGGAGCACTCCCTCGCCGTCGCAGCGCTGGCAACCGATATAGCGGCGCGTTACCCGCAGGCCGATCGGAACCTGCTGATTGCCGGAGCCCTGCTGCATGATGTCGGCAAGGTTGCCGAATTGAGTTATGAGCGTTCATTCAACTACACCGATGAAGGGAAACTGATTGGTCATATCGTCATCGGCGTACAGATGATTGAAGAGCGAATCCGGCAGATCGAGGGGTTTCCGGTCCGGACCGGCACCCTGATCAAACATCTATTGCTCGCCCACCACGGCCAGTACGAATTCGGATCACCGAAAAGGCCAAAGACTCTTGAAGCTGTCATCCTGAATTTCATAGATGATCTTGATTCGAAGATCAATGGCATCCAGACCCATATTGATCGCCAACCTGAGCGGGAGAGTGACTGGACCAGTTATCACCGACTCTATGACCGTTACTTCTTCAGCCCTCTCGACCGGGAGACACTGGATCAGGTTGATCGTGACTCCGTCCAGGCCAGCCTGCCGGAACAGCGCCCGGATCGCTCCGAACCTGTTCGTCGCAAGCGTGATGAGCCGCTCGGCTATACTCTTGCAGAGCAACTGAAGGGGAAAAACCTCGATCTCTTCGCCAACAACGACAAGGATAGGCAATGATACTGGAAAAACTGGTGGTCGGTCCGTTGCAGGTCAACTGCTACCTGGTCGGCTGCCCAGAGAGTCATCAGGCTGCTGTGATCGACCCGGGTGCCGACGTTGCCCTGATTCTCGCTGCCCTTAAGCGCAACGGGTTGAGCCTCAAGACGATCATCAACACACACGGGCATTTCGATCATATCGGGGGTAACCGCGAACTGCAGCAGGCAACCGGTGCTGATCTGCTGATCCACGAGGCTGACCAACCGTTGCTTCAGCAGGCCTCCCAACATGCTTCGCTTTATGGCCTGCGGGCCGAGAATTCACCGGAACCGGCCGGATTTCTGAAGGATGATTCCGTGGTCAGGGTCGGCGAACTCGAGCTTAAGGTTCTGCATACTCCGGGCCATTCGCCGGGCGGGGCCTGTCTGCTCTGTGATGATCATCTCTTTTCCGGGGATACTCTGTTTGCGGGATCGGTCGGGCGTACCGATCTACCCGGAGCCGACCACCGGACTCTGATTGATAGCATTCACCGCCGACTGTCCATTCTGCCCGAGAACACCCAGGTTCATCCGGGGCACGGCCCGGACAGCCTTATCGGTGATGAAAAGCGTAATAACCCCTTTCTTTAGCAGGGTTGACCATGCTTCAGGGAAAAACAATTATTCTCGGCGTTACTGGTGGCATTGCTGCCTATAAAGCGGTAGAGCTGCTGCGGCTCTATGTCAAGGCTGGCGCCGAGGTTCATGTCATCATGACTGAAAGCGCCCGCGAGTTCGTCACCCCATTGACCTTTCAGGCGCTCTCCGGCAACCCGGTCCATACCGAGCTGTTCAACCTTTATCAGGAACAGGAGATCGGCCATATTTCTCTGGCGGATCGCGCTGATCTCTTCATCATCGCTCCGGCGACAGCCAATCTGATTGGCAAGGCTGCCAACGGTCTGGCCGATGACCTGCTTTCAACCACGCTCATGGCGACCAAAGCTCCGGTGTTGCTGGTGCCGGCGATGAACGTCAACATGTACGAAAATCCGATCTATCAGGAGAATCAGCAAAAACTGGTTGATCTCGGGTATCACCTGCTGGAGCCGGTCGTCGGGGAGCTGGCCTGTGGCTGGGAGGGGAAAGGGAAGCTCGCGCCGGTGGACGCTATTCTGGCTGAGACCGAGCTGCTGCTGGCTGAACGGGATATGGAGGGCTGTCGTTTGTTGGTGACCGCCGGCCCGACCCGCGAGGAAATCGACCCGGTACGTTATCTGAGTAATTATTCATCAGGGAAAATGGGCTATGCGATTGCTGCGGTAGCCGCGCGGCGCGGGGCACGAGTCACACTGATCTCTGGGCCGTGCACTCTGTCCGTTCCCCCCGGGGTCGAGCGGGTTTTGGTGACTTCCGCTCTTGATATGCATGGCGCGGTCATGGAGGCTGCTGACACCGCCGATGTCGTGATTAAAGCAGCGGCCGTTGCCGACTACCGGCCGGTGAACAGAGCCCCCCAGAAGGTTAAAAAAGGGGACGGCGAGCAGCTCACCCTGACCCTGACCAGAAATCCCGATATCCTTGCAGATCTAGGCACGGAGAAAGGGGGGCGTCTGCTGGTCGGTTTTGCCGCCGAGACCGATGATCTGCTCAAGCATGCTGGCGAGAAGCTGCAGAACAAGAATCTTGACCTGATCGTGGCCAATGATGTGACCTGTGAAGGCGCAGGTTTCGATGTCGAGACCAATATCGTCCGGTTTTTGTATCCTGACGGACGTATCGAGGCTCTTGAGCAGATGAGCAAGGTGGCGGTTGCCGGCGAACTTCTCGACCGGATTAGGGACATGAGGCAACGCGGGAGTTGATGGCGTGTCTGGCTCCGCCTGTCCTGTTGCAATCGGTATGATGTATCGATTTCAAAAGGCAGACTGCAGGTGCAGCATTTCGTCAGGGTTGGTGATCCCGCGGCGAAAACACTGACGCAGATCATCGAGGATTTCGCCTGCTTCCCGTTCGTGCAGTTTGCCGTCCAGCCAGAGCGTATTGAGGTTCCTGCGAATAGTTTTTGCCGCGTTGAGGGCACGGTCTCCCGTGGGGTCGGCTTTCCAGTATGGACTGTCCTCACTGCTGAGAATGCCTCTGGTGGCAGCGGCGGCAAGGTCCATATACTCCTGTTTGTCGCTCGAGTCGAATTCCCATTTCGATGTCTCAGAGATGGAGTCGAGCAATTTCTGCCATTGTTGCAGTCGACTCAGCAGCAGCATTGAGTTGAACAACCGCTTGTTGGTGCGAAAAGAGAAAATGGTGTCAGAGAGAACGCCGCTGAGCAGCTTGTCATGCTTGCGAAAATCTTTTTCGGCGATCGTCCGTACCAGTGCCCAGATGTCATCCCCGGTTCCTGTTTCAGCGCGCAGTTCCCAATAGGTGTGCTTAAGCATGACAGTGTTGAATGACTGCACCATTTTGAAAGGAACAAAGTAGGAATGAGCCACGGTGTCGGCAGCCAGATGCGCCAGATAGCCGTATGCGCAAGCCTGCATCTGCGGTGAGTCGGAGGTATCGAGAATCTTCCGACCGATTCGCCAGTTATGACAATGTTCCAGGTAGTGGGTAAACTTCTTCCCCAGGGTGATGTCAGCGGCGATGCAGCCATAAAGAAAATCGTAGGGATAGGCCGACAGCAGAGACTGCATCGCTGCGGGGAGAAGGTCCAGACGTGAGAGCAGCCCGGACCCCAGGCTCAAATGAACCCCCACACCCCAGGCCAGGGCCGGGGTCGGCAGGATGAGCAGACTGATAACGATCAACAGCAGAATCGGCCCTCCGATTCTGCACACGGGTAAGAGTTTCATAACCACGAGCATAAGCGAGCTAACAGCGTAAAGTAAAGGCACATGCCAGATAAATTATACCAGGAATGTCGTGAGTTGATCACGCAATGCAAGGGCGTTCTGCAAGATCTGCAGACATGCGGGATCGAAAGCCTGCCCATCGATTCGGGGGATGCGCTCCCCCTCTGTCCGGTGAGTATTGAGCCCCAAAGTGGCACGTTGCAGCCGGGAGTCGATTGCCGGCCCGAGACTCTCGCTGAAATTGAGGCGGAGTTGACTGATTGCAAGCGCTGTGCGCTCTGCCATGGTCGCAATAAGCTGGTCTTCGGTGTCGGTAACCCTCACGCACAGCTGGTTCTGGTTGGTGAAGCTCCCGGGCGCGAAGAAGACCGTCAGGGGGTCCCCTTTGTCGGTGAGGCGGGGCAACTGCTCGATCGCATCCTCTTTGCCATGAAACTGGATCGTGAGCAGGTTTATATCTGCAATGTGATCAAGTGTCGACCGCCACAGAACCGGGATCCTAGCCCGGAGGAGATCGCCTCTTGCGAACCTTTCCTGCAGAGACAGCTTACGGCTATCCGTCCGCGGCTGATTGTCACTCTGGGACGATTTGCCGCACAGACCCTGCTGCGCAGTCAGGAACCGATGGGACGTTTGCGCGGACATTGGCATGAGTATCAGGGGATCCCGCTGATGCCTACGTACCACCCCGCTTACCTGCTGCGGACTCCAAGCGGGAAACGGGATGTCTGGGAAGACATGAAACAGGTCATCCACCGTTTGCGGGAAGAGCAGTAATCAAGTCTTCAATAAAGGCTCTTCTATGGAAAACTACTTTTTGATCACTGCAGTAGTCGCAGGTGCGTTTTTGGGTGCAGCTGTCGTCTGGTTGACGATGCGGAAACAGGTCGCAGCAGTTAAACTCAGGCTGCGCGGTGAAGCAGAGTTTACGATCGCATCCCTTCAAGAGCAGCTGGCGTCGAGACAGCAGGATCTGCTGGAACAGCGATCGATAACGGACTCTGTCAGCCGGCGTGTAGAGGAGCAGCTCGCGGCCCTTTCGCAGAAATCTGTAGAGATTGCCCGCCTTGAAGAAAAAAGTTCAAAAATTCATACCCTTGAAGAGCAACTTCGGATAAATAACCTCAAATTTGATCAACTCGCGGGCGAAAAGGGGGAGTTTGCTCAGGAAAACGCCCGTTTGAAAGAGCAGCTTAAATCGGAGCGAGCAAAACTCGAAGAGAATATGGCGGTTCTCAACGAGGCGAAGGAGACCCTCAAGGTTGAATTCCAGAATGTCGCCAACCAGATTTTCGAGGACAAGAGCAAACGATTTGCTGACCAGAACCGCGCCAATCTCGATACGGTCCTTGGGCCGTTCAAGGATCAGATCAAGGCGTTCGAGCAGAAGGTTACCGACACCTACGAGAAAGAAGGGCGGGAGCGTTTCTCGTTAATGAAAGAGGTGCAGCGGCTACAGGACCTCAATCAACAGATCAGTGAAGATGCGGAAAATCTGACCAGAGCTCTTAAGGGAGACAGCAAAACCCAGGGGACCTGGGGGGAGATGATCCTCGAGCGGATTCTGGAAGAATCAGGCCTGCGCAAGGGGGTTGAGTATGACGCACAGGGAGGTTTTCGCGACGCAGAAGGGAAACTTTTGAAGCCGGATGTGGTTGTCCATCTGCCGGAAGAGAAGGATATCGTCATTGACTCCAAGGTGACTCTGGTCGCCTATGAAAGGTATGTTCAGGCAGTCGAGGATGATGACCGTGAGCGGGCGGTCAAAGCCCACCTGCAGTCAATCAACAACCATCTCAAGGATCTCGGCAGCAAAAGGTATGACGATCTGCCCGGTCTTCGCAGTCTCGATTTCGTTCTGATGTTCATTCCCATCGAAAGCGCCTTCATGCTCGCCATCGAGCGGGACGGCGAAATTTTCCGCAAGGCCTTCGAACAGAATATTGTCATCGTCAGCCCGTCGACCCTGCTGGTAACTCTGCGCACGATTCAGAGTATCTGGCGTTACGAGTACCAGAACCGCAATGCATTGGAGATTGCCCAGAGAGCGGGAGATCTGTATGACAAGTTTGTCGGGTTCGTCGATGACCTGGAGAGGATCGGCGAATCCCTCGAGCGCAGTAAAAAGATCTATGATGGGGCGCATAACAAGCTGGTCAGCGGCAAGGGAAACCTTATCAATCGGGCGCACGGGTTGATCGAATTGGGGGTAAAGAGTAAAAAGCAGATGCCTAAGGCGTTGACTGAAGAAGCGCGGCTGGAGCTGCCCGAAGAGAGGGGCTGATCGCTAGTCAATTCTGCTTAAGTGGGCCTCCCTGACCTTGCTTACACTGAAAGACGGTTTGCCAGCTGTGGCAGCATTTTGTCGATCGGGCGAATGCCACTGGAGATAACCTCATGAAGGTCGCTGAGTTGAACCTGCGCACAGGCCATCCCCACCATTTTCCCATGCTCACCATTTTGTAATGCTTCTACCGCTGCCTGACCAAACCGGACCCCGAGCAGACGATCGAAGACCGTCGGCGAGCCACCCCGTTGGTAGTGGCCAAGGACGATGACCCGGGTTTCGAAGCCGATCCTGTCCTTGATCTGTTCGGCGATTTTCTGTGCGCTGCCGGCTCCCTCAGCGACCATGATGATTGAATTGCTGCGGCCCTCACGGTAGCGTCGTCTCAGTTCCTGGCAGATTTCGTTCAGGTTGTATGGTTCCTCGGGGATCAGGCTGTATTCGGCGCCGCAGGCAATTGCCGAGACAACCGCCAGATAGCCGCAATTGCGCCCCATGGTTTCGACGAGGAAAGCGCGATCGTGAGATGAGGCGGTATCCTTGACGTTGTCGACCGCCCTGGCAATGTTGTTCAGGGCGGTATCAACTCCGAGAGCCATGTCGGTGAATGGTATGTCATTGTCGATCGACGCGGGGATACCAATGACCGGGAGACCACGCCGGGAGATTGCATCAGCACCCTTTAGCGAGCCATCTCCGCCGATGACGATCAGTCCTTCCACTCCAAGCCCGCGCAGATTTTCCACGACAAGTTGTTGCCCTTCGGGGGTCAGCATCTCCTTGCAGCGTGCGCTCTGCAGGAAGGTTCCTCCCCGCTGCAGAACGTTGCTGACCGAGCGGGTGGACATGATTTCGTATTGGCGGTCGATCAAACCCTGAAAGCCTTTCTGGACGCCGACCACTTCCATGCCCTCCACAAGCCCCGCGCGGACAACTGCCCGAATTGCTGCATTCATTCCGGAACAGTCTCCACCACTGGTAAGTACGGCGATTCTCTTCATTGTTTGTCTCCTGTTTCAACGTAGAGCGGCAATTGCTGTGATATGGCCAGCTTTGCAAAGATTATCCAGCTAATCGCGTATTTGTCAAAGGACTCTTTTGCGGGCTAGAGATTTTCCCGTTAGCGGTAGTTTTAACACACAGGTTGCGTTACTATAATCAGAGTGTTCATTTTGTTAACTCTTGGTAAAGAATATTGATATTAGAGGTTTAAGATGATTTTAATGCGTATGTTTGTCACGCTCATATTGCTATTTATAACCTTTTTTCCCGCCCCGCTCATCGCTCAGGAACTTGCTGATAAGGTCCAGCAGTATCAGCTCGAGAATGGTTTGACTCTGTTGATCGTGGAGCGTTACTCCTCCCCGACAGTGGCTGCTTACATAACCTTCAGGGTGGGGGGCGTTAACGAAACCAGTGACCAGCGCGGGGTTGCGCACCTGCTGGAGCATGTCCTGTTCAAGGGGACCAAAACCCTGGGGACGATCAATTACCGCAAAGAAAAACCGCTGCTCGAGCAAATAGAACAGGTGGGCAGCGAGATTGATCGTTTAAAGATTGAGCCACATGCTGACGAGGAACGCCTCGCAGCCCTGAGGGCCCAGCTCGCTGAACTGCAGCAGGATCACCGCAAGCTGGTGGTGAAAGATGAATTCTCACGGATTTATGCCGAAAACGGCGGCGTGGGCTTCAATGCATTTACCAGCAAGGATCTGACCTCTTATGTAATCTCCTTACCAGCGAACAAGCTGGAGCTGTGGGCTGCGATTGAGTCGGATCGTCTGCAGAATGCCGTGTTACGTGAGTTTTATACCGAACGGGATGTGGTGCGCGAAGAACGCCGCCGTTCCTATGAAAGCAGTCCGGGCGGTCTCTTGTATGAGACACTGCTGGCGACAGCCTACCGGATGCATCCATACCGCAATCCAGTGATCGGCTGGGACTCCGACATCGATAATCTCTCTCTGGCAGAGACGCGTACATTTCTCAAGGATTATTATGCCCCAGTGAATATGATCATCACTCTGGTGGGAGATGTTGAAGCTGAAAAAGCCCTCGAACTGGTGAAAGGCTATTTCGGCAAGATCGCGCCGGGTAAGCCGGTTCCCGCTGTCGCCGATCGGGAGCCGCAACAGCGGGGAGAACGTCGCGCGCAGGTCGTCTTTGACGCCGAGCCACAGCTTGTCATCGCTTATCATAAGCCGACGATGCCCCATCGCGATGATTATGTCTTCGATCTGCTGATGCAGATTCTTGCCGAGGGACGCACATCGCGGCTCTATCGCAAGCTGGTTGTTGAAGACCAGTTAGCAGCCAGTGTCGGTGTCTATGGAGCGCCCGGATCTCGCTATGACAACCTGATGGTGATTTCTGCGACACCCCGTTACCCGCACACAGTCGAGGAGGTTGAGGCAGCTGTTTATGCAGAACTGGAACGTTTAAAAGAAGAGTTGGTGACCCCAGGCGAACTGGAAAAGTGTCGCAACCGTATCCTGACCGATTTTCTGCGCGGATTGAACGGGAATGAAGGGTTGGCCCGTATGCTGTCAAGTTATCAGGCCCTGAACGGAGACTGGCGCTATCTGGTCAACTACGAGACTGAAATAAAAAAATTGACTCAGGATGATCTAAGGGACGTAGCTCGCCGTTATTTTAAACCTGAAAATCGTACCGTGGTGACCCTCAGCCGGGAGGATATGTAATGATCAGAGCGTGCTTCCTTCTGCTGGCGAGTTTTCTCCTGCTGACAGCCTGTACAGCCCCGGTTCGTCCGGATCAGCTCACGTTTCCAGAGCTTGATTATGATTTCCCGACGGTTGCTCATTATCCCCTTGAGAATGGTATGTTGCTCTATCTGCTTCAGGATCATGAGTTGCCGCTGGTTGCTTTGAGTGTGACTGTCGGCGGCGGGAGCATTCAGGACGACGGGAAAAAAACTGGTATTTCCAGCCTTTTTGCCAATCTGTTGGAGACGGGTGGTGCTGGTGAGCGATCGCCACAACAGATGGAGGAGGAGTTGGAGCGGATGGCTGCCGAGCTGTCTGTCAGTCGGGATGCCTATGCCACAACAATCAGTATGTCGCTACGCAGCGAGGATCTGGAACGAGGGCTGAATCTCCTGGCTGATCTGCTACGGCAACCCCGATTTGACCAGGAACGTTTTGAAATAGGCCGTAACCAGATCAAGGAAGGGATTCGCCGCCAGAATGATGAACCCGCTGCGATTGCCGGGCGCACGCTGGCAAAGGCTGTCTATGGCGAGCATCCATTTGGCAGGCATGCGACACTGGAAACGGTTGACCGTATAGAACGGAGCGACCTGGTCAAAATGCATCAGACCTATTTTCAGCCGGATAATATCTGGCTGGCAGTATCGGGTGATGTGGACACAAAATCTTTGCTGGTCTCTCTGGACAGTGTGTTCGGGGATTGGCGCTCAACTGGGGTGCCAAATATGTCTCTACCCCCCTTGCCCGACCCTCCTGCCGATAAAACTTTGTTTATTGAAAGGGATATCCCTCAAACGACAATCTTGATGGGTCACCGCGGAATAGAGAAGACTAACCCGGACATGTTTGCCCTCAGGGTGGCGAACTATATTCTTGGGGGAGGGGGGTTCAATTCGCGTATGATGCGTGAAATCCGCTCCAACCGTGGATTGGCCTATTCGGTTTATTCTTATTTTCAGATCGGCAGGCTATTGCCTGAAATGTTTGTTGCCAGCAGCGAAACCAAGTGTGCATCAACTATAGAAGTTGCTGACCTGATGTTGGATTTGATTCGGCAGCTCAGGGATGAACCCGTCACCGGGGCAGAACTGGCCCTGGCGAAGGAGAGCTTGATCAATTCTTTTGTTTTTGCATTTGACAGCAGTCAGTCAGTGGTTTCCAGGCGAGTCCGGCTCGATTATTATGGCTATCCCGAGGACTATCTGGAAACCTATCGGGAAAAGATTGCCGCTGTCACGATCGAGGATGTGCAGAGGGTGGCTAAGGAATATCTGCGCCCGGACCAGATGCAGATCGTTCTGGTTGGCAGATCTGCAGAATTTGATCAGGACCCAGCTGTTCTGGGATGTCCGGTAGAACAGATTGATCTTGGTGCTATGGAATAGCTCGGCTGTCGGATTGTTTTGCTCTCCAGGGGGTTCTGTGGCGGGTCATATCAAAACGGATTTGAAGAAACGTTGGCAACGACTGGTCTGGGATCATGATTCCGAGAACCTCAACCCGCTACAAATGTTTTTACTGCGCCAGTTGCAAACGATTGCCCTGGTGACCCGCGATTTCCTTACCGACAGGTGCCTGTTGCGCGCCTCGGCATTAACCTATTCAACTTTGCTTGCCATCGTTCCTCTGCTTGCCCTGACGTTTGCTCTGCTGAAGGCCTTTGGTGTACAGAACCTTCTGGAGCCCTTTATCCTTGAGCGTCTCTCGGTCGGGTCGGAGGAGGTGGTCAGCTCGATTGTCGGTTATATCAACAATACCCAGGTCGGTCGTCTCGGTACCTTCGGCCTGGTTCTGCTGCTGATGGCCGTGGTTTCGCTGCTGACGAATGTCGAGCAGAGTTTCAACCACATCTGGGGGGGCAAAGGGACCCGCCCCCTGCTGCGACGCTTTTCCGATTACCTGTCTGTGATCCTTGTCGGCCCGGTGCTGCTGATTTCAGCCATCTCGATGACGACGACCTTGTCCAGTTCTGAGCTGGTTCGCAAGCTGCTGGAGATCGAGATTGTCGGCAGGGGGTTGTTGACCCTTTTCCAGGTGACGCCTTACTTGGTCATGTGGCTGGCGTTTGCGTTTCTTTACATCTTCATGTCAAACACCAAGGTGGAGTTGCGGGCCGCGTTAATAGGCGGAATCTTTGGTGGTACGCTCTGGCAGCTCGCGCAATGGGCCTATGTCAATTTCCAGATCGGCGTCGCGAAGTATAATGCCATCTACGGAACCATGGCGGCGCTGCCGATCTTCATGATCTGGCTTTACCTGTCCTGGGTGATCGTTCTGCTCGGCCTGGAAGTGACCTACGCCAAACAGAACCTGCGAATCAGTGGCTTCGATCTGCGTGCCGAAGAAGTGAGTGTGCTCGGCCATGAGCAGGTTTCTCTGGCGATTCTGGTTGTGCTTGCGGAGCGATTTATGCGTGGCGACAGTCCGCTCAGCCAGGGGCAGTTGGCGCAACTGCTGGCTGTGCCACCCCGATTGTGTGGGACGATCCTCGCCCGGCTGAATGCTCTTGGGTTCGTTGCCGAAGCCTGTTCTCCCGGCTCCAACCGTTGCCGCTACCTGCTTGGCAGGGATGCCGATGTTTTGACGGTCACTGAAGTCATCCGCCGGATGCGCGGACAAGGGGAGGAATTACCGCTTTCAACTGAGCACCATCAGGTGAGGGTGTCACTGGAAGTCTGTGACTCGCTGGCAAGGATTGAGCAGGAGGGGCTGGCCGGGTTAACCCTGCGTGAACTGTGCGAACGGAATGGCTCTGAAAAGTCGGAGTTGAATGCAGAACAGCCTTGAGTTGTGCTGTCGGGAAACGACAGTTATGCTCGGGA
>PKUD01000161.1:32385-34835 GCA_002869695.1 Desulfuromonas sp.
GACCAGCTCAGCATAGGAATACTGGTCGATGCAGTCTCCGAGGATCAGGGTTGTCCCCAGTTCCTCGTCGCGCAGAGTTGGCTGGTGAAAATGGCCGCAGATGAAGGCATCAGCCTGCCGCAGGCATTGATCGGCATACGGGAAGACCAGCGGTCTCGGATCAAAGCTGCGGCTGGTGGTTTTATATTTGCCACTTTTGTCGCTCAGCCAGGTGCCAAACATCCAGACAGCATCAGGTGGGAGCAGTGCCGCCAGCGTGCGGACCGGAAGGCTGCGCCAGAAAGCACGCAACAGGCGGTAGCCTTTCAATTCCCTGTTGATAAGGTCGCCATGGCAGAGCCAGATTTTGCGTCCGTCCCAGTCGACAACCGCTTCGTCGGTGATAATTTGGCAGTCAAGGGTCTCGGCAAAGAAGGGACCGAGATTGAAGTCGTGGTTGCCTTCGACATAAAAAATACGGCACCCGGACGTATGCAGAGCGTGCAGTTTTTCCAGGACCGGCAGGTAGGAGGAAAAAACCACGTGACGGTAGCCGATCCAGAATTCGAAGATATCGCCGAGTAGGAACAGGCCGTCCAATCGGCCGATCTGGGCGTCAAGGAAATCGACCAGTTTTTGGTAGTTTTTGTCGGTAGGATGACGCAAGTGTGCATCGGCAATGAAGACGGCTCTCATGGTTCGGCACTATAAAGAGCCGCTGACCTGATGTCAACAACACCGCAAGGATAGCAGATAAGGAGGAAACAGATGGAATACCCGATGATTCATCTCTGTATCAGGGTCATGGACCTGGAGGCGTCTGAAAAATTTTACCGCGAAGCCTTCAATTTCGAGGTCTCCCGGAAAAAGGATTTTCCGGATGGGGGGTTTACCCTCAGCTACATGACTTCTGCCGGCCTGCCGTTTGAACTTGAACTGACCTATAACTATGATCAGCAGGAGCCCTACGTGATCGGCAATGGCTATTCGCATATGGCCGTTGGCGTCAAGGATCTAGAAGCATCGCATCAGCGACATGTGGACATGGGTTTTGAGCCGACCCCCTTGAAAGGGTTGTCGGCTGGCAAGAAAATGTTCTATTTCGTCAGTGACCCAGATGGATACCGGACCGAAGTGGTCCGGCGTGAAGGACTGTAGGTTAACGTTATGGAAAAGTATGATCAATTGCTCAGTGAAGGACGACAGGCCCTTGAAGAGGGGGACTATTCCGCTGCGCTTAAACTGTTACAGCAGGCAGCAAAGATCAATGAGCCCTCGGCAGAGCTCTGTCTGCTCCTTGGCGAGTCCTTTGCTGAGTGCGATAAACCCAGGGAGGCGCGCAAAGCCCTGGAACGTGGCCTCGAGCTGGACCCGGACAGCGTTGACATCCTTTATATGCTCGGTGATCTCCTGCTGGAGTCAGGTCTGGGCGAAGAGGCGCTCGAGCAGTATCAGAAAATCTTGGCGATAGATGACACCGAAGCGGATGCCTGGGTCAGTCTGGCGCTAGTGCATTTTAACCGGGAGCGATTCGATCAGGCTGAGGGTGCCTGCCGCAGAGCTGTTGCGCTGGAACCCGATTCGGTCTTTGCCCTGAATGCGCTGGGCGATATCTGCTTTGCTCAGGGTCAGGAAGATGAAGCTCTCAGATGCTACCTGCGGGCATTGGAACTCGATCCAGAGGATGCCCAGATTCATCTCAACCTGGCCGATTACTACTATGACTCGGGAGACCTGAATCAGGCGGAAAGCTTCTGCCGGGATGCGATTGAGCTGGATCCCAACCTGACTTTCGCCTGGTTGACTCTGGGCAACCTGTATCTGGATCAGGAGCGTGACGACGAAGCCCTGGACTGCTTCAAAAAGTTCCTCAGGTATGAAAATGACCCCGCATCACAGCAGATCCGCACCGAAGTCGCAGCGATGGTTGAGGGACTGAAGTGAGGGGTTAAACGTCTGCAATGTAAATTATATGGTTTGAGTTTTTTGTCAAAGGAGGAGACCTCATGCTGCAGGGACTGGTGCTGCTGCTGTCATTCCAATTTATTGGGGAGTTCATTTCCGGTGCTCTCGACGTGCCGATTCCGGGAAACGTGTTGGGCATGGGACTGATGCTGTTGGCCCTGTTGTCCGGCGTGGTCAAGGAGGAATGGCTGCGCGAGGCCGCAGAGCTTCTGCTCTCTTACATGGCTCTCTTTTTTGTCCCTGCGGGTGTCGGGGTCATGCTCTATTTCGACCTGATCGCCCAGGAATGGCTGCCGATCGTGGTTGGCACGGTGTTCAGCACATTCGCGGTGATGGCTGTAACCGGGTGGGTTGAAAGCTGGCTGGATCGTAGCGAGACCGGTCATGACTGATCTCGCCTCAACGCCGCTGTTCGGCATTGCCCTGACCCTGCTGGTCTTCCGTCTGGCCGAGATTCTCTACCGGAGGACCCGCTTTATCCTGTTCAATCCGGTGGCGCTTTCCAT